>DATBSZ010000054.1:0-16294 GCA_036559525.1 Burkholderiales bacterium | reverse complement strand
GACGTGGCATTGCATGCCGATGTGCCTGCCGACGGCGAAGGCCTGGTTCGCGCAGTGCTCGCCCTCGAGCACGCGCGTGGCGCCGGGTGGGATGCTGAAGGTCTCGCCGTGCCACTGGAAGGTCTGGAACGACTGGAGCTCGCCGAGCCACTCGCGCGCGACGCCGTTGTCGGCCACCCGGATTTCGCCCCAGCCGATCTCGCGCACCGGGTTCGCGCGCACGGTCCCGCCGAAGGCGCGCGACATGAGCTGCCCGCCGAGGCAGTGCCCGATCACCGGCACGTCCTGGCGTACAGCGTTGCGCAGGAGCTCGAGGAGCGGCGCGATCCAGGGCAGCTCGTCGTTCGCGCTCATCGGCCCGCCCATCACCGCCAGACCGGAAAAATTCCTCGGGTCGCGCGGCACCGGCTCGCCCTGGTCGAGGGCCACGACTTTCCACGGAATTGAGCGCCGCTCGAGGTAGGTGGCAAAATACCCTGGCCCTTCCGTGCGGGCTGCTCTAAAAATACCGACTGGTTTCATGACCCGTATTATTGCGCTTCTCCTCGCTCTCGCCTGCGGCCCTGCCGCTGCGGTCGACGTCGCCCTGATCGGGCTGGGCGGCGACCGGGCCGCGACGCTCGCGATCGGCGGCGGCGAGCCCAAGATGGTCAGCGTCGGGCAGACGTGGAGAGGCGTAAAGGTGATCTCGGTCGAGCGCGAGTTCGGCCAGGCCACGGTCGAGATCGACGGCAAGCAGCGCGTGCTCAAGATCGGCCAGCACTACCGCTCCGCGGTCGCGGCCAGCGACCGCCAGAGCGTCACGCTCGCCGCCGACCCGCGCGGGCATTTCTATACCGACGGCGCGATCAATGGCAACCCGGTCCGCTTCCTCGTCGACACCGGAGCGACGATGATCGCCCTGCCGGCAGCCGACGCGCAGCGGCTGGGAATCGACTACCGCAAAGGCGAGCGCGGCTACAGCAGCACCGCCGGCGGCGTAGTGCCGATCTACCGCGTGAGGTTCGACACCGTGCGGCTGGGTTCGATCGAGGTCACCGGCGTCGACGGCGTGGTGATCGAGCAGGGCCTCGACACGGCCCTCCTCGGCATGACCTTCCTGAATCGCGTGGAGATGAAGCGCGACGGGCAGACGATGGTGCTGATCCGCCGCTTCTGAATTCGGGGACGGAGCCCTAACTCCGGCGACGCGCAGCTATCGGAGTTAGGGCTCCGTCCCCGAATTCACTTCCCAGGAACCAGGGGTACGAACCGCACGGGAAGCACCCGCTTCTCGTCGACGCCGCCGTCGGCGCGCTTGGTCAGCAGCTTGAGATACTGGATGTCGCCCGCGCCGCCGACCGGGATCACCATGCGGCCGCCGGGCTTGAGCTGGTCGACGAGCGGTTGCGGCACGCGCGGCGCCGCGGCGGTCACCACGATGCCGTCGAACGGCGCCTTCTCCGGCCAGCCGGCGTAGCCGTCGCCGATCTGTACTTCGATATTGCCGTAGCCGAGCTCTTCCAGGCGCCTGCGCGCCTCGTTCCCGAGCGAGGCAATGATCTCGATTGAATACACGCGCGACACGATCTCCGCGAGCACCGCCGCCTGGTAGCCCGAGCCCGTTCCGACTTCGAGGACCACGTCGGTCGGCTTCGGCACGAGCAGATCGGTGGAAAGCGCGACGATGTAGGGCTGCGAGATGGTCTGGCCGCTGCCGATCGGCAACGGGTGGTTGCGGTACGCTCGCGACGCTTCGCTCGATGCGACGAGCCGGTGGCGCGAGACCTTGCCCATCGCGCCGCGCACCGCCGGCGACATCCGCGCGAGGCCGGTCTCCGAGCGGGTTTCCGCGTACATCGCGTCCACCTCGGCCACCATGCGGGCTCGCTCGCTTGTGAAGTCCTGGCCCTCTGCCGTTAATCCGAGCATAACCAGGGCGAGAAGCGCTAGCCCGCGCTGCGTTTGTCCCTCTCGATCAGGGCGTAGGCGCTGTGGTTGTGGATCGACTCGAAGTTCTCCGACTCCACCACGTAGCGGGTGATGCGGCTGTCGAGGTTGAGCACCGCGGCGACGTCGCGCACCATGTCTTCGACGAACTTCGGGTTGTCGTAGGCGCGCTCGGTGACGAACTTCTCGTCGGGGCGCTTGAGCAGCCCGTAGAGCTCGCTCGAGGCCTGCTTTTCGATGAGATCGATAATCTCTTCGATCCAGACGAATTCCCTGGTGTGCGCGGTGACGGTGACGTGCGAGCGCTGGTTGTGCGCGCCGTACTCGGAGATCTTCTTCGAGCAGGGGCACAGGCTCGTTACGGGCACCAGCACCTTCATGGCGAAGCAGCGCTCGCCCTTCAGGATCTGGGCGACGAACGTCACCTCGTAGTCCATCAGGCTGCGCACACCGGACACCGGCGCAGCCTTGTCGACGAAGTACGGGAAGCTCATCTCGATGCGGCCTTCCTTGGCCTCGAGCTTCTGCACCATTTCCTGGAGCATCACCTGGAAGGTCTCGACCGTGATTTCGCGCTCGTGCGCGTTCAGGATCTCGACGAAGCGCGACATGTGCGTGCCCTTGAACTGGTGCGGCAGGCCGACGTACATGTTGAAGGTGGCTACCGTGTGCTGCACCGCGCCGGAGCGCTCCCTGATCTGGACCGGGTGCCGGATGGCCTTGATCCCCACCTTGTCGATGGCGAGCTTGCGCGAGTCCGGGGTGGCCTGGACGTCGGGGATGCTCTGCAGGTCGCGTATGTTCATGAGGTCCATTTTAACATCCGAGTAAATTACTCGGACATTACGTCCGTAATCGCTTTTTGGATTCCTGCGGCATCCAATCCTACCGAAGCAAGCAGCCTTCCGGGGTCGCCATGGTCGATGAAGCGGTCCGGCAGGCCGAGGACCAGCACCCTGGCCGTTCCCCTTGCAAGCGCCTCGCAGACCGCGGAACCCGCCCCGCCCATCACCTGGTGCTCCTCCACGGTCACGAGCAGCTCGTGCGTCCTAGCCAGTTCATCGATTACCGCGGTGTCCAGCGGCTTCACGAACCTCATGTTGACCACGGTAGCGTCGAGGGCTTCGCCCGCCTCGAGCGCGGGCTTGAGCATCGAGCCGAACGCGAGGATGGCGATGCGCCGGCCTGCGCGCCGGATTTCCGCCTTGCCCACGGTAATCGCGTACATCTCGCGCGACACATCGCCGAGCGCGGCGCCGCGCGGATAGCGCACCGCCGCCGGCCGGCCCAGGTTGATTCCGGTGAACAGCATGTTGCGGCACTCCGCGGCATCCGATGGCGCCATCACCGTGAGGTTCGGCACGGTACGCAGGTAGGCATAGTCGAAGGCGCCGTTGTGGGTGGCGCCGTCCCCGCCGACCAGGCCGCCGCGGTCGAGCGCGAACAGCACCGGCAGGTTCTGGATGGCGACGTCGTGGATCAGCTGGTCGTAGCCGCGCTGCAGGAAAGTCGAATAGATCGCGACCACCGGCTTCATGCCTTCGCAGGCGAGCCCGGCGGCAAACGTGACGGCGTGCTGCTCGGCGATGCCGACGTCGAAATAGCGCTCCGGGAAGCGCTCGGAGAACGCCACCATGCCCGAGCCTTCGCGCATCGCCGGCGTGACCGCGACCAGGCGCGGATCGCGCGTCGCCATGTCGCACAGCCAGTCGCCGAAGACTTGCGAATAAGTAGGTTTCCCGCCCGGCGCCTTCTGCAGCCCTTCTGCAGGATTGAACTTGCTCGGACCGTGGTAGGCGATCGGGTCTTCCTCGGCGAGCTTGTAGCCCTGCCCCTTGCGCGTGACGATGTGCAGGAACTGCGGCCCGGAGAGCTTCTTGATGTTGGTCAGGGTCGGGATCAGCGCGTCGAGGTCGTGGCCGTCGATCGGCCCGAGGTAGTTGAAGCCGAACTCCTCGAACAACGTGGAGGGCGTGACCATGCCCTTCACGTGCTCCTCGGTGCGCCGCGCGAGCTCCCACACGCCGACGCGCTTCAGCAGGTGCTCGCTCGCCCGCCGCGCGGTCGAATAGATGCGGCCGGACAGGAGCCGCGCGAGGTAGTTGGTGAGCGCGCCGACCGGCGGCGAGATCGACATCTCGTTGTCGTTCAGGATGACCAGCAGGTCGACGTCCATGGCGCCGGCGTTGTTCATCGCCTCGTAGGCCATGCCGGCCGACATCGCGCCGTCGCCGATGACGGCGATGCAGCGTCGAGTTTCTTTTCGTATTTTTGAAGCCACTGCCATTCCGAGCGCCGCCGAAATGGAAGTGCTCGAATGCGCCGTGCCGAAGGTGTCGTACTTCGATTCCGAGCGCCGCGGAAAGCCCGAAATGCCGTCGAGCATGCGAAGGCGCGCCATGGCTTCGCGGCGGTTGGTGAGAATCTTGTGCGGGTAGGTCTGGTGGCCGACGTCCCACACGATGCGGTCCTCGGGCGTGTCGAAAACGTAGTGCAGCGCGATCGTCAGCTCCACGGTGCCGAGGTTCGAAGACAGGTGCCCGCCCGTCTTCGAGACCGACTCGAGCACATAGCCGCGCAGCTCGGCGGCGAGCTGGGCGAGCTGCTTGCGCTCGAGCGAGCGCAGCTGCGCCGGCTCGTCGATCGTCTTGAGCAGGTCGTAGCTCGTCGGGTTGCCGCCGTTGGCCGGCAGCTCGTGGGTAACGGCGGCCATCTAGAATTTTCTCAGAACGATGAAATCGGCGAGCTCGGCAAGGTGGCGCGCGCGCGCGCCCAGGTCTGCGAGCGCCGCATGGGCCTCGCCGCGGAGGTCCTCGGCGAGCTCGCGGGCGCGCGCCACACCCATGGCCGAGACGTACGTCGGCTTGCCCTGCCTCGAATCCTTGCCCGCCGTCTTGCCCAGCGTCGCGGTGCTCGCGTCGTGGTCGAGCACGTCGTCGACCACCTGGAAGGCGAGCCCCATGGCCTTGGCATAACGGTCGAGCTTTTGCCTTTCATTTTCTCCTGGTGAACCACACAAGCTTCCCAGCGTTACGGCCGCCCGGATCAGCGCTCCGGTCTTGTGAATGTGCATGAACTCGAGCTCCGGCAACGTGAGCGTTTTCCCGGTGGCTTCGAGGTCGATCTGCTGGCCGCCCGCCATGCCGCGCGAGCCGGCGGCGGCGGCCAGGGTCTTCACCATCTCGAGCTGCACTCGCGGGTCATCGGAAATCCTGTGCTCCGAAATAAGCTGGAAAGCGAGCGACTGGAGCGCGTCGCCCACCAGGAGCGCGGTCGCCTCGTTGAATTCCATGTGCACGGTCGGCTTGCCGCGGCGCAGGGTATCGTCGTCCATGCAGGGCAAATCGTCGTGCACGAGCGAGTAGGCGTGGATCAGCTCCACCGCGGCGGCCGCGATCTCGAGCCGCTCGGGAGCGGCGCCGGAGACCTCGCCCGCCGCGAACACGAGCAGCGGGCGCACGCGCTTGCCGCCCTCCAGCGTCGCGTAGCGCATCGCTTCGTGCAGCCGCGCGGGCGCGACATGAGCCGCCGGCAGCAGCCGCGCCAGCGCGGTTTCCATCCGCGCCTGGACCCCGCCCATCCAGGCCTGGAATTCGCTGTCAAGAATTTTCATCGGGCTCGGCCGCCGCAGCCAAGGGCTTCAAAACTTCTCCCTCGAGCACCTTTACCTGCTGCTGAGCCGCCTCCAGCTTCTGCTGGCAGAACCGCGCGAGCTCGAGGCCGCGCTTGTGGGTCGCGAGCGATTGCTCGAGCGAAAGCTCGCCGCTTTCCATGCGCGCGACGATTTTCTCGAGCTCGGCAAGCGCCTTCTCGAAGTCGAGCTCTGAAGGCTTGCTCATCGTTTGCTAAAATACTGTTTTCTTGAGGGCTTTACAACGCATGGCGGATGTTGCACCACTCAAGCAGCTAAAACCAACGAGTTGTCAGTTGCCGGTCTCCTGGTACTTCGACCCGGAGATCTTCGAGGCGGAAAAGCGCCTTCTGTTCCAGTCCGGGCCGAACTACGTCGGCCACGAGTTGATGGTCCCGAACGCAGGCGACTGGCACACGCTAGCCTGGATGGACCACGCCAAGGTTCTGGTCAGGAATCACACCGGGATCGAGCTCCTGTCGAACGTCTGCCGCCATCGCCAGGCGATCATGCTGGAAGGCCGCGGCAACGCCGAGAACATCGTTTGCCCGGTGCATCGCTGGACCTACGACCTGAAGGGCGAGCTGCTCGGCGCGCCGCGCTTCGCCGACCAGCCCTGCGTCAAGCTCGCTTCGACCCCGCTCGCGAACTGGAACGGGCTGCTGTTCGCCGGTCCGCGCGATCCCGCCCGCGACCTCGCGCGCATCACTACCAACGCCGACTGGAACTTCAGCGGCTACGTGCTCGACTCGGTGCGCATCGACGAGTACGACATCAACTGGAAGACCTTCATCGAGACCTACCTCGAGGTCTACCACGTCGATTTCTTCCATCCCGGGCTCGGCAATTTCACCGATTGCAACAACTTCACGGTCGACTACGGCCCGGACTACTCGGTGCAGATCGTCGAAGCCAAGTCCGGGTTCGCCCGGCCGGGGACGCCGACGTACAAGCGCTGGCACGAAGCCTGCCTCAAGGTTCTCGATGGACGCGAACCAAAGCAGGGCGCGCTGTGGATGACCTATTACCCCGGGCTGATGCTCGAGTGGTACCCGAACGTGCTTATCGTGTCGCAACTCATCCCGCGCTCGCCCACGCGCACTACCAACGTGGTCGAGTTCTACTATCCCGAGGAAATCGCCCTCTTCGAGCGCGAGTTCATCGAGGCGCAGCAAGCCGCCTACGTCGAGACCGCGATCGAGGACAACGAGATCTGCATGCGCCTGGACCGCGGCCGGCGCGCACTGTACGAGCAAGGACTCGACGACGCCGGCCCGTATCAATCCCCGATGGAAGACGCAGAGGTGCACTTCCATGAATGGCTCCACACTCGTCTCGACCGGTGAGCTAGCCGCCAACCTGGTCAAGTGGCGGGTCTTCGACTGCCGCCACGACCTCGCCAAGCCTGACCTGGGCGAGAAGCAGTACCGCGAAGGCCATATTCCGGGGGCGCTATTCGCGCACCTCGACCGCGACCTCTCCGCGCGCAAGACCGGAAAGAACGGCCGCCATCCCCTGCCCGACCCGCAGGACTTCGAAAAATGGCTCGAGAAGACCGGCCTGACCCCCAAGGACCAGGTCGTCTGCTACGACGGCGGTCCCGGCGCCATGGCCGCGCGCCTGTGGTGGATGCTGCGCTGGATCGGGCACGACAAGGTCGCCGTGCTCGATGGCGGCTTTGCGAAGTGGACGAAGGAAGGACGCAAGATCACGGTCGACGTGCCGCTCTTCACGCCTCTCAACTACCCGATCAAGCCGCGCAAGGACTTCGCCGTCGACGTTGCCGCGGTGGCAAAGAACCTCGACAAGCTGTTCCTCATCGACGCCCGCGCCCCGGCGCGCTACCGCGGTGAGCAGGAGCCGATCGATCCTGTCGCCGGCCGCATCCCCGGCGCGAAGAACCGCTTCAACATGGAGAACCTCTCGGCCGAGGGAGTTTTCAAGGACCAGGAATCCCTGCGGAAAGACTTTGCCGCTGTCCTGGGCAAGCGTTTGCCCTCTGAGGTAGTCCACTACTGCGGCTCAGGCGTCGCCGCGTGCCACAACCTGCTCGCGATGGAGATCGCCGGCCTGAAAGGCGGCAAGCTGTACGCCGGCTCGTGGAGCGAGTGGAGCGCCGACCCGAAGCGCCCGCAGGAACGTGGGTAGATCCGCCGTGCAGGTCTCCGACACCTGGGAGCGCGGAAGTCCATACGAACAGTATGTCGGCCGTTGGAGCCGGCGGGTCGCTCCCCTGTTTCTCTCGTGGTTGAACGTTCCGGCCGGCCGCAGATGGCTCGACGTGGGATGCGGCACGGGAGCGTTATGCGCGGCAATCGTGGACCGCTGCTCCCCCGCCGCGGTCGCCGGCGTCGAGCCGTCGGAGGGATTTCTCAAGACCGCAAAGGAGAACCTCGCCGGTCGCGCCGCGCTTCACCAAGGCAGCGCGAGCGCGATTCCGCTCGGCAACGCCTCGGTCGATGTGGCGGTTTCCGGACTGGTCCTGAACTTCGTTCCGGATGCGCGCGCCGCGCTCCTTGAGATGGCGCGGGCGACGGGCAAGGAAGGAACGATCGCAGGATACGTCTGGGACTACGCCGGAAAGATGGAGTTGATGCGGTACTTCTGGGATGCGGCGGTGGCACTGGACCCGGACGTCGCGAAGCTGGACGAAGGCGTCCGCTTCCCGCTGTGCCGCCCGGAGGCGCTCGGGAAACTCTTCGCCAGCGCCAGCCTGGAGGATGTCGAAGTAAATCCGATCGACATACCAACGCCGTTTGCGAGCTTCGATGACTACTGGCAACCCTTCCTGGGCGGCCAAGGGCCGGCTCCCGCCTACGCCATGTCGCTCGATGAGGCAGCGAGGACGCGCCTACGGGACCGTTTAAAAGAGCGCCTGCCGACGCAAGCGAACGGGTCGATCTCTTTGATTGCTCGCGCCTGGGCAACTCGCGCCCGAGTCGCAGCGTAAGTTACTTCAACGGCGGCTCAGCATTTCCCGGTAGCGGCAAGCCGGCGGTGTTGAGCACCATCGCCATCAGCGTGTAGTAGCCGTTGAGCGCAACGAGCTCGAGAGCGCCGTCGAGCCCGAAGCGTTGCTGGATCGCGGCGAAGGCGGCGTCCCCTGCCCGGCCCGTCGCGTGCACCTCGCGGCAGAACGTGTAGACGTCCTTTTCCTCCTGCGACATCCCGGTTGGCTCTTTTCCCTCCTTGATCGCGTCCACGATCTGGGGCGCGAGGCCACCCTCCAGCGCGAGCTTGGAATGCATCACCCACTCGTGCTGGCAGGTCCAGCGCCGGGCGGTCACCAGCACCGCCAGTTCCTTGAGGCGCGGCGGCAGCTTGCCTTTCCAGCGCAGATGCTCGCCCAGTTTCTGCACTTTGCTCGCGAGCTCGGGGTTGTGGAGGAGCGCGATGAAGGGGCCGCGCACCTCGCCGCGCGGGCCGGCGGTGATCTCGGCGGCGACTTCGCGCTGCGCGGCGGTCATCTGGTCGGGGGTGAGCTTCGGAAATCGTTGTGCCATGCTAGAAGCATGGCGGACGCCATCCTCGTCGTCCACTTCCTGATCGTTATCTTCATCGTCGGCGGCCTGCTGCTGGTGTGGGTCGGCGCCGCGCTCGGCTGGCGCTGGGTGCGCAATCCGTGGTTCCGCTACCTGCACCTCGGCGCGATCGCCTTCGTGGCCGCGGAAGCGCTGCTCGGGGTGATGTGCCCGCTGACCGTGTGGGAAGACCTGCTGCGCGGCGGGGTGCGCGCCGACACGTTCGTCGGCCGCTGGGTGCGCTACTTCCTGTACTACGAGGCGCCGGAATGGGTGTTCACGGCCGCCTACGTCGCCTGGACCGCCGCTACGCTGGCGACATTACGGCTCGTTCCGCCCAGGAAAAGAGCTGCCTGAAGACCTCCTCGCGGATCTCGGGGCGCGAGAGGGTCAGGTCGTGCATGGCGCCCGGAAACGCGAGCACGGTGACCTCGGGGCCGAGGCTGCGCGACCAGCGCGCGATGTGGCGCCAGTCGAGCACGATGTCGGCCTCGTCCGAATGCATCGCCAGCACCGGGCCGCGCACGTCCAGGCCGCGGTGCACCTTGGCGTGGGCGTCGGCGACCGCGCCGAGCCAGCCGTAGTAGACCGGGAAGCCGGGCACGGGCTTGAGCGCGGTGTCGAATTCCCAGCCCTGGTCGAGCAACGCCTGGGTGTAGTCCGGGAGCAGCGCCTTGGGGTCGTTGAGGTAGGGAAAGAAACGGCCGAGCGCCGCCGCCATGTGGAGCTGCGTGCGCCGCCAGTCGGGCATGTTCCAGTCGAAGAACGGGCTGTTGAGCCAGAGCGCCTGCACGCGGCTGCGGTGCGGCCCTTCGTGGGCGTAGAGCGCGGCGATCAGGCCGCCGGTGGAATGCCCGGCGAGGATCACCGGCTCGCCGATGACGTCGATCGAGCGCGTGATGTCCGGGTAGTACTCGGCGACGTTCTTGCAGAAGTTGGGATGCTGGTGCGGCCGCAGCGAGCGCCCGTGCTTGCGCAAGTCGAGCGCGTAGAAGGCGTAGCCCTCCATCGCGAAGCGCTGCGCGACGTGGCTCTGGAAAAAGTAGTCGACGAAGCCGTGGACCCACAGCACCGCGCCGCGCGGCGCCTCGCCTCCGGCCAGGCGCACCAGCGTCGCGAGCACCCGCCCGTCGTAGTCGTCGGGGAACTCGAGCTCGAGCGCCTCGAACCCGGGCAGGAAGCGGTCAGGCTGCCAGGCTTGCATGCCGAGAGATTGCCCAAGCGACATGCTCCCTGACTAGCGCGGAGGGATGGTCCGCCCGGGAGCGTAATGCGGCCACCACGTGTAACGAAGTCGGCGCATTGCCCAGCCCGACGGCGAGGTTGCGCAGCCAGCGCTCGTGGCCGATGCGCCGGATCGGCGAGCCGCGCAGGCGGCTGTCGAACTCGGCCTCGGTCCACGCGAAGAGCTCCACCAGCGTGGCGGCGTCGAGGCCGTTTCTCGTCCGGAAATCCCCTTCGGAGGTCAGCTTGGCAAACCGGTTCCACGGGCACACCAGCTGGCAGTCGTCGCAGCCGTAGACCCGGTTGCCGATGAGCGGCCGCAGCTCCTCGGGGATGGCGCTCTTGTGCTCGATGGTGAGGTAGGAGATGCAGCGGCGAGCGTCGAGCTGGTAGGGGCCGCGGATCGCCTGGGTGGGGCACACCTCGATGCAGCGCTCGCAGGTTCCACAGGAATTGGCGACCTCCTGGTCGACTTCGAGTGGCAAATCCGTGTACACCTCGCCGAGGAAGAACCAGGACCCGGCATCGCGGCTGAGAAGTAGCGTGTGCTTGCCGCGCCACCCTATGCCGGCGCGCGCGGCGAGCTCGACTTCCATCACTGGCGCCGAGTCGGTGAACACGCGATAGCCGAACTCGCCGATCTCCTGCGCGATGCGCTCGCAGAGCTTCTGCAGCCGGTCGCGCAGCACCTTGTGATAGTCGCGGCCTCTCGCGTAGCGGGCTATGTGTGCTTTTCCCGGGTCTGGGGAAATTCCCTGGGCTTCGCCATTCAGGTAGTCCATGCGGCAGGAAATTACGCGCAGAGTCCCGGGCTTGAGCTCGGCGGGGCGCGCGCGGAGCGCTCCGTGTCGCGCCATATACTCCATCTCGCCATGCCAGCCCCGTCCCAGCCACTCAAGGAGCCGCGGCTCGGCCGCCGAAAGGTCGGCGTCGGCAATCCCGACCGCCTGGAACCCGAGCTCCCGGCCCCAAAGCTTGATGCTCGAGCTTAGATTGCCCGACGAGGCGTCAACCCTGCGCTTGGGCGAAGCGTTGGCAACGGGAGCGGCCGCTGGACGGGTGCTTTTCATCTCGGGTGAGCTCGGCGCGGGCAAGACTACGCTGGTCAGGGGGCTGCTGCGGGGGCTGGGGTATTCCGGCCGGGCCAAGAGTCCCACCTATGCCTTGGTTGAGCCTTACGCGCTTTCGAGCTTAGACTTATATCACTTTGATTTCTTTCGATTCAAGGATCGGTCGGAATGGCTGAATTCGGGCTTCCGGGAGCACTTCAACCCGGGCTCGCTGTGCGTGGTCGAATGGCCGGAGAAAGCCGGGGACCTGCTGGCGCCGCCGGACTTGCACATCAGGCTGGAGATCGACGACGGAGCGCACCGCGCGCGGCTGGAAGCGCCCTCGCAAGCTGGCGAAGCCTGGCTTTCCTCCTTGCGTTTTCCGTAGGCGTCGCCGAAGCCCAGGTCGTCTCCTCGCGCATCTGGCCCGCGCGCGATTACACCCGCCTCACGCTCGAATCGAAGGAAGCGATCCAGTACAGCATCTTCAGCATCAAGGATCCCGAGCGCCTGGTGCTCGACCTGGAAACGAACGACTTGACCGCGGCGCTGACCGAGCTGAACGACAAGGTCAACGCCGAAGATCCCTACATCCAGGGCTTGCGCGTGGCGCGCAACCGTCCCGGCGTGATCCGTCTCGTCCTCGATCTCAAGACCGAGGTGAAGCCCATGGTGTTCGGGCTCCCGCCGATCGCCGACTACGGCCACCGGCTGGTGCTCGATATCCATCCGCTGGTGGCGGAGGATCCGCTCCTGGCGTTGCTCGCGGAGAGCGAGAAAAGGCGACCTGCGCAAAAGCCCGGCGTCGCCCGGCTCGCCACGATCGTCATCGATCCGGGGCACGGCGGCGAGGACCCGGGCGCCATCGGCCGGCGCGGCTCGCGCGAGAAGGACATCACCCTCAACATCGCGAAGCGCCTCAAGACGCTGATCGACGGCGAGCCCAACATGCGCGCGCTGCTCACCCGGGATGGCGACTACTTTCTCCCGCTCGGCACGCGCGTCCAAAAGGCGCGCGCGGTCAAGGCCGACCTGCTGGTCTCGGTCCACGCCGACGCGGTCAATCGGCCGAACGTGCGCGGCTCTTCCGTCTTCGCGCTGTCGGATCGCCGCGCCACTTCCGAGATGGCGCGCATCCTCGCCAAGCAGGAAAACGACTCCGACCTGATCGGCGGCGTCGCCCGCAAGCAGAAGGACGACTACGTCAACCGGACGATCATCGATCTGTCGCAGACCGCCACGATCGACCACAGCCTGCGGCTCGGAAATTCGGTGCTGAAGCGCCTCGGGACCGTCAACGACCTGCACAAGCCCCACGTCGAGCAGGCGAGCTTCGCGGTGCTCACCGCGCACGACGTGCCGTCGATCCTGGTCGAAACCGCCTTCATCTCCAACCCGCAGGAGGAGCGCCGCCTGAACGACGAGGCCTACCAGGACCAGCTCGCCCGGGCGATCCTCGGCGGCATCCGGGAGTACATCGCCAGGCATCCGCCGCGCCCGCTGGGGCCGATCACGTTTTCTACTCGATAGAGTGTCTTCACTGCAGGGCGACGGGCTCGACCAGCACGGCGCGTGCCGTGCCCTCGTCAAAGGTCACGATGTCGTCGGGCTTTGCGCGGATCGGATGCACGACTCTCAGATCACCCCACCCGGCGTCGTCGGGAGCGTAGTAGACGACGGTCGAGAACGGATGTCGCCGCTTGGCCAGGCGCACGGCGATCAGCTGCAGCGTGCCGTCGCTGAAGTGGAATCGCCAATCGGTCGGGTGAATCAGCAGGTGGATCGCGGCGATGACCGGTCCGGATTTGGAGGCCTTGCGCTGGATCCCGGACCAGACCCGATCGGCCATCTCGCCCTGGTAGTACGCCCCGGGCCCTTTCTCATGCGAACCGTCGACATAGGAGAGCGGCGCGACTTCAAGCAGATCCAGGTACTGCTCGCCGGCTTCGGTAGGAACCGTGAAGTCGAAGGGGTTCGCCGTGTTTCTCACCGGTCTCGAGGTCTGGCCGAATAACCGGATCCCTTCCTTCGCCGCGGTTGCGGTGGCCCCCGCGACAATGAATTCCCCGAGGTCCTCCGCCGAGGTCGCAAATCCGAACGGCATGAAGAGCGGCGGCAGGCCCTGGCCGCGCGGCGTCAGGATGCCGCGGGGTCCGGTTTTTTTCGTCGGTCGTGCCATCGATCGACCCTGCCGCTCTAGGGGGGAGAAACGCGCGGCTGGCGGCGCGAGCGTATCCAGGCGAAGAAACCGGGCGAGACCGAGACGGCGACGATCAGGAGGATGACGGCGGTCAGGTTGTTCTTGACGATCGGCTGGTTACCAAACCAGTAGCCCAGCAGGCAGAGCGAAACCACCCAGACCATGGCGCCGAGTATGCAGAAGCCGAGATAGCGCAGGTAGGGCATTGTGCCCACGCCCGCCACGAACGGCACGTAGGTGCGCACGATCGGGACGAAGCGCGCAAGGATGATGGTCTTGCCGCCGTGTCGCTCGTAGAAAGCGTGCGCGCGCGCGAGGTGCGCCGGGTTGAACCAGCGCGAGCGCTCGAAGTGGAACACGCGGGGGCCGATCCAGCGGCCGACCCAGTAGTTGACGTTGTCGCCGCAGAGCGCTGCGGCGACGAGCGTCGCCATGACGGCGGTGATATTCATGTCGCCCGCGGCGGCGACCGCCCCGGCGACGAACAGCAGAGAATCGCCCGGCAGGAACGGGGTGACGACAAGGCCGGTTTCGCAGAACACGATCGCGAAAAGCAAGCCGTATACCCAGGCGCCGTGCGCCGCGACGAAGCTCGCCAGATGCGCGTCGAGATGCACCACCAGATCCCAGAACCAGGCGAGCAGCTCCATCGCGCGATTGTATAATCGGCCGCTCCCTTGCATGTCCTCCGTCGTTCTCACTTCCTCGAGCGTCGAACGCGTGCGTGAAGCGCTGGTGCGCGCGGGGCTCGCGGACACCATCGTCGAGCTGCCGGGCGCCGCGCGCACCGCACGGGCGGCGGCCGAGTACCTGGGCTGCGAGGTCGGACAAATTGCTAACTCGCTCGTGTTTCGCGCCGAAGCCACCGACGCCGCGCTGCTCGTCATGTCCTCAGGCGCGAAGCGCGTCGATGTCGCGCGGCTGGCGGCACTCGCCGGCGAGCCGGTCGGCAAGGCGGATGCGGACTTCGTGCGCCGCCATACCGGCTTCGTGATCGGCGGCGTCGCGCCGGTCGGCCATGGGCTCACCCGGACGTTCATCGAGAGAAGCCTGGCGGCGTACCGGGAGCTCTGGGCCGCCGCCGGCCATCCCCATACCGTCTTTCGCCTGACTTACGGCGAGCTGCTGCGCATCACCGCCGGCGCCGAGGCCGATCTCGCATGAGAAGCATCCGCGTCCTGCCCCAGCTCCTCGTCAGCCAGATCGCGGCGGGCGAGGTGGTCGAGCGCCCCGCGTCCGTACTGAAGGAGCTGCTCGAGAACAGCGTCGACGCCGGCGCGCAGGCGATCACGGTGGTGCTCGAAGCGGGCGGAATCAAGCGCGTGCAGGTCGAGGACGACGGCGGCGGCATCGCGCGCGACGAGCTGCCGCTCGCGCTCGCGCGCCACGCCACCAGCAAGATCGCGAGCCTGGAGGACCTCGAGGGCGTGGCGACCATGGGATTCCGCGGCGAGGCGCTCGCCTCGATCGCCTCGGTGTCGCGCCTCTCCATCACCAGCCGCACGCGCGAGGCGCCGCACGGCGCGGCGATCTCGGCCGAGGGGGCGCAGGTCGGCGAGGTGCAGCCCGCGGCGCGCGCGCAAGGCACGACCGTCGCGGTGTCGGACCTCTATTTCAATACGCCGGCGCGGCGCAAGTTCCTGCGCACCGAGTCGACCGAGTTCGGCCATTGCGACGAGATGTTCCGGCGCGTCGCGCTCGCGCACGCGAATACCGCGTTCATGCTGAAGCACAACGGCCGCGCGAGCCAGGTGCTGCGCAGCCAGACGCCAGCCGAGCGCGTCTCGGCTTTGCTGGGAGAGACGTTTCAGCACGTCCCCATCGAAGCCCAGTCCGGTGCGCTGAAGCTCTCCGGCTTCGCCGGCACGCCCCAGGCCGCGGGCGAGCGCGCCGACGGACAGTACTTCTTCGTCAATGGACGCTATGTGCGCGACCGGCTGCTGTCGCACGCGGCGCGCGAAGCCTACTCGGAGATGCTCCACGGCGAGCGCCAGCCCGCGTACGTGCTGTTCCTGGAGATCGATCCGCGCGCAGTGGACGTCAACGTGCACCCGGCCAAGACGGAGGTGCGCTTCCGCGACCCGCGCGCGGTGCACCAGTTCGTCTACCACGCGCTGCAGCGGGCGCTGGCGCCCGGGGTGGCGGAGGCGCCGGTGGCCTATGCATCTGTTTCTCACGGGGCTCCCATCCAGGCGGCCTTCGGCCTTGCGCAGCCGGCGGCTGCTTACGAGTCGTTCATGAAGGCAGCATCATTGCCAGTCAGCGAAAAGGCGCCCCCGCTGGGTTATGCCCTCGCGCAACTGCACGGCGTGTACATCCTCGCGCAGAACGAGGCCGGCCTCGTGCTGGTCGACATGCACGCGGCGCACGAGCGCATCGTGATGGAGAAGCTCAAGTCCAACCTCGACGCCGGCGCGGTGCAGCGCCAGAGCCTGCTGGTGCCGGCGGTGTTCCAGGCCGAGGCGCTCGACGTCGCCACCGCCGAGGAGAGCCGCGAGGCGCTCGAGCGCCTCGGGCTCGAGCTCACCGTGTCGGGACCGAACGAGCTCGCGGTGCGCGCGGCGCCGGCGGCGCTCGCCGGCGGCGACATCGTCGGGCTGGCGCGCGGGGTGCTCGGCGAGGTCCGCGAGTACGGCGCGAGCCAGGTGCTGTCGTCGCGCCAGAACGAGCTCCTCGCGACCATGGCGTGCCATGCCGCGGTACGCGCCCATCGCGCGCTCAGCATCGCGGAGATGAACGC
>DATBSZ010000053.1:0-3811 GCA_036559525.1 Burkholderiales bacterium | reverse complement strand
TGCAGTAGCCGTGCGTGGCTTTCTGCACCTGCAGCGCCAGCTCGCGCGTCGGCGTGAGCACGAGCATGCGCGGGCCCATGCCCCGGGTCGCCGCCCGCGTGCGCAGGCAGGCCTTTGAAAACCCCCCGCTCGTCCCCGCCTACGCGGGGACTCACGACCCCCTTGTCAGGGGGTCGGCGGGCTTCTCCTCTTCCTCAGAGGGATACGCTGACGCGCAGGTAGGTCGCAGCGATGGTGGTCCGATCCGCGCGCCCGCTCGAGTTCTGCGCGGCGAAGAGCGCCTCGAGCTCGCGCTGCAGCTCGGCGACGCGGCCGCTCTTCTGGGCGGCGTCGAAGGCGTTCATGGTGGGGCCGTAAAAGTCGCGGAAGCGGCCGACGAGCTCGGCCGGGGTGCCGGCGAAGTCGAAGGTGAAGGTGTCGCGCGCGAAGGCAACGTTCGCGGCCGGGACGCCGGCGGCGGCGAAGCGCTCGGCGACCGTCGCCTCGACGCCCCAGGTCATCGGGCTCACGAAGCCGGCGGGCGGCGGCGGGGTGTAGGCGGAGCTGATCTTGAGGATCTGCGCGACGAGGGTCGGGTCGTTCGGGATCCAGTTGCCCATGACGATGCGCCCGCCCGGGCGCACGACGCGCACCATCGCCTTCGCCACCTCGAGCGGCCGCGGCGCGAACATGGCGCCGAAGATGCTGACGAGGAGGTCGAAGCTCTTGTCCGGCACGCCCTGCAGGTCGCAGGCGTCGCCTTGCTGGAAGCGGACGTTGGCGAGGCCGAGCCCTTGCGCGCGGCGGTTGCCCGCGGCGACGAGGTTCGCCGCGATGTCGACGCCCAGGACGTCGGCGCCGCGCTGGGCGGCGGGGATGGCGGTGGTGCCGTCGCCGCAGCCGAGGTCGAGCACCTTCATGCCCTTCGCGACGCCGAGGCTTGCGACGAGCGCATCGCCGCTCGCGCGCATGGTTTCCGCGATGCGGGTGAAGTCGCCCTTCTCCCAGAGGGCCTTGTTGGGGTTGACCGGCTGGGTGTTCGACGCGACCGCGGTGGCGCTTTGCATGGTGTGTTTCCTCCGTTGGCTGGTGAAAGTGCGGAGGGGAGCTTAGGCGCGCGCGCGGCCGGGATGATTTCGGGTGTGTATCCCGGATGTAACCGTCAGGAAAAAGGAAGTTCCCGCGATTGCGGCCGCTGTTGCTACCGGGGTGGGCTCGACATGGGGTCCAATGAGAGGTTCCCAAAATGGGAACTTCGTGCTAAGTTAGCGGCTCCAATCGCCAGGCATGGATGAAGGTACTCGACCGCGAGCGGCTCGAGCGGTTCTGCCGCAAGCACACCGATGCCCGCGGCTGGATCGAGAACTGGCTGGCCGATGTCGAGAGCGCGGCGTGGACCACGCCGCAGGACATTCGCCGGCGCTACGCCAGCGCGAGCTTCCTGCCGGAGGGCGTCGTGATCTTCAATGTGAAGGGCAACGCGTACCGGCTGGAAGTGACCGTTGCCTATCGGACCGGCGTCGTCGTGATCGATTGGATCGGCACGCACCGGGAGTATGACGAGCGCAACAAGAGACGCTGACATGGAACTGCGGATCATCAAGACCGGCGAGCAGCATCGCCGCTACGTGGAAGAGGCGCGGCGCCTTGCGAAGGGCGACCCGGCGCCGCAAAGCGACGACGGCGCACGGCTCGAGCTCCTCGCAAAGCTCATCGACGACTACGAGCGAGAGCGCTTCAAGTTCCGCAAGCCTGACCCGATCGATGCGATTGTCTTCCGGATGGAGGAGCAGGGCCTGCGCCAGGCCGACATCGCCGCGATCGTCGGCGGGAAAAGCCGGGCGTCGGAGATCCTTTCACGCAAGCGGCCTCTCACGCTTTCGATGGTTCGCGCGCTTCACGAGAAGCTCGGCATTCCGAGCGAGCTTCTGATCCGCGAGCCCGCCGCCGAATACCGCGTGCGCAGGCGCGGAGGCAAGCGGACTCGATAAGCCCGGAAGTTCAAAATTCGGGGTCTGGGCCGTAAAACCTGCTGACGCAAAGCTTGACCAGATTCCGGCCCTGACCCCAGCAGATTCGGGGTCTGACTCTGGGCGGCGACCTTGCGCTATTCGCGATTCGCGAATAGCATAAGCGTATGATTCTTAAGCCGCAAGACGTAGTGGTGTTACTCAAGCTGGTGGCGCTCGGCGAGGCGGGATGGACTTATCAGAGCTTGGCGAGCGAGCTGTCGCTCAGCCCGTCGGAGGCGCATGCCGGCGTGCGCCGGGCGGTGGCCGCCCGGCTTATGACTGACGCGAAAAGCGCGACCGGCCGGCCGATCCGCGCCGCACTGAAGGAGTTCCTTCTGCACGGCGTGAAATACGCGTTTCCGCCTGAGCGGGGCGAGCTCACGCGCGGCGTGCCGACAGGCTACGCGGCACCGCCGCTCAACAAGGAGATCGCCCAGGGCAACGACCCGCCGCCGGTCTGGCCGCACGCCGAGGGCAAGGTTCGAGGCTATGCGCTCAAGCCGCTTTACAAATCCGTGCCGCTCGCCGCCGGGCGCGATCCCGCGCTCTATGAGCTGCTGGCGCTGGTCGACGCAATCCGCGACGGCCGCGCGCGCGAGCGCGCGCTGGCCGCACGCGAGATCGAGCAGCGGCTGGAGGGGTGAATGGCGCGGGCGCCGGATCCGAATCTCGGGCTGCTCATCGCGGTCGCCCAGGCGTTGGGCGAGCTGCGCGAGCGCTTCGTCTTCGTCGGCGGCTGCGCCACGGGGCTGCTGATCACCGATCCCGCTGCCCCCGCCGCGCGACCGACCCGCGATGTCGACGTCATCGTCGAAGCCGGCGCGCTGCTCGAGTATCGCGAGATCGGCCGTGCCCTCCAGGCGAAGGGCTTTTCGCAGCCGCTCGCCGCGGGGGATCCGCCCTATCGCTGGACTGGCCGCGATGGCTCCAAGCTCGACGTCATGCCGACGGAGGAAGCCATACTCGGTTTTTCCAACCGCTGGTATCGCGACGCGATCCGCACGGCGCGCGAGATCGCGTTGCGCGAGCGTCTCTCGATCCGGCTGGTGACGGCGCCGTACTTCCTCGCGACCAAGTACGAGGCGTTCCTCGGGCGCGGCCGCGGAGACTATCTCGCAAGCCACGACTTCGAGGATCTCATCGCGGTGATCGACGGCCGGCCGGAGCTCGAAGCCGAGGTGCGCGGCTGCGAACCGCGGCTGCGCGAGCACCTCGCCGCCGTGATGCGCACGACGATCGCCGACGAGCGCTTTACCTCCGCGCTTGGCGGCTTCGTCATCGAAAACGGCGGCAGCCCGGGCCGGGCGTCCTCCCTTTTCGCGCGAATGCAGCGCCTCGCAGGCCTGTAGGGAGAGTTCTTCCGCGCCAGCGCGGCCCGAGCACGAGCTCGATCACGCCTGCACCGGGTTGCTTCGATATAAAATCGCGCACCCATGGAAGACTCCGAGTCGACGATCACCGACGACATCTTTTCCCTCGGCGTCGGCGGCCTGCAGCCAGAACGCCAGCTCTTGCCGCGCGGCGAGCTCCTCGCACGCGTGAGCGCCTTGATGCAAAGCTGCGAGGGATGCGAGAACGTGGTCGTCGTCGACGTAACGTCGCTCGATCGTCCCGATACCGCCGGCTGCAACTGGTCGTACACGCTCGTGCTCGACACGGCGGGCGTGCCGGCGGAGGTTTATGGGCTCGCCTACGCTCAGGTGATCGGGATGGCGCGGAGTAGCTGGAACCTGGAGTAAGCGCTGAAAATTCGGGGTCAGGGCCCGAATTCGTTTTCGCGTACGCAAAAACAGAATTCGAGCCCTGACCCCAACATGCAC
>DATBSZ010000052.1:0-14107 GCA_036559525.1 Burkholderiales bacterium | reverse complement strand
CAGGTCGGGGCGCGCGTTCTCGAGTTCTGGCTGATGCGCCACGTCCACCCGATCGTTTCCGCGCGCATCGCCACGCTGGCCCATCCAATCGGCGCTGCCGGATTGATCGCCGCTGGCTCCCCAGCCGCCACTGCGTTCGCGGTCGTGCACGGCGCGGGCAATGGTGTGATGACGATCTCGATCGGCACACTGCCCCTCGCGCTCTTCGGCGCTGCCGGCTATGGATTGAGACAGGGATTCCTGATGGCGCCGGCCAGGCTGCTCTCGGCGAGCGCGCCTTTTCTCTTCGACCTGCTGCTGGCGCGCTATGGGACGGCATCGCTGGCCGTGACGGCCGGTCTGGGCGTCGCCGCTTTCCTGGTTTTGACGGTCATTCCGGTCAAAAGAGCTTCTTCAAATCAATGAAATAGCCTATCGGCGGCCGAGGGCTTGACAACGGGCGTCATTTCCATAATTCTGGAATCATGGAAACGATGCAAGCTGTCCAAGCCCTCTCCGCCCTAGCGCAAGAGTCCCGCCTCGCCATTTTCCGGCTGCTGGTGCAGGCGGGTCCCGCCGGGCTCGCCGCGGGCGCGATCGGAGAAAAGTTGGATCTGCCGCCCGCCACCCTGTCTTTTCACTTGGCGGGTCTCACGCGCTCGGGACTCGCGCAGAGCCGGCAGGAAGGCCGCTTTGTCATCTACAGCGCCAGCTTCGAAAGCATGAACGCACTGGTCGCGTTTCTCACCGAGAACTGCTGCGGCGGGGCTACGTGCGCGCCCGCCGCGTGCCAACCCGAAACCACGAAAGGAACTGAAAGTGAAACGCCTACACGTACACGTCGCCGTGCATGACCTGCAGCAAAGCATCCGCTTTTACTCGGCGCTGTTCGCCGCCGAGCCGGCAGTAAGGAAGGACGACTATGCCAAGTGGATGCTGGACGATCCGCGCGTCAATTTCGCGATCTCGACGCGCTCGACTAAGGCCGGGCTCGACCATCTCGGCATCCAGGCCGAGAACGGCGCCGAGCTGGAGGACCTCGGCAGCCGTCTCGCGCAAGCCGACGTCGCAATCACGGCGCAGAAAGGCGCGTCGTGCTGCTACGCGAAGAGCGACAAGTACTGGACCATCGACCCGCAGGGCATCGCCTGGGAGTCCTTCCATACACTCGACGCGGTGCCGATGTACGGCCAGGACACCCGCTCGCGCGCGGGCGAAGCGAAAGATGCCGGCAAAGCCGCGTGCTGCGGCCCCGCCATGGCGAAATAGCGAGAACATCATGAGCTTCGATTTCATCAGCGAGCCGGCATGAAGTCCTACAACGTCCTCTTCCTATGCACCGGCAACTCGGCGAGGTCGATCCTCGCCGAGGCGTACCTGAACCTTGCGGGGAGGGGCAGGTTCACGGCCTACAGCGCGGGTAGTCATCCCGCCGGCAAGGTCAACCCGTTCGCGCTCGAGCTGCTCGAGAAGAACCGGCTGCCGACCGCAGGGTTGCGCTCGAAGAATTGGGACGAGTACGCCAAGAGCGGGGCGCCGCGGCTCGATTTCGTCTTCACCGTCTGCGACAACGCGGCGGGCGAAGTCTGCCCGGTCTGGCCGGGCCAGCCGATCAGCGCGCACTGGGGGATCGCCGATCCGGCGGCAGTGCTCGGTAGCGAGCAGGACAAGCGCAGAGCGTTCCTGCGCGCATTTACCGAGCTGTCGACGCGGATCAACCTGTTCCTGAGCCTACCGCTCGACAAGCTGGACCGGCTGGTGCTGCAGAAGAAGCTCGACGAGATAGGCCGGAGTCCGGCGGCGGAGAAGGGACTGTGAGCGTGCAGGCCGGAACCGCGCCAGTGCTCGGGACCTTCGAGCGCTGGCTTTCGATCTGGGTGTTGCTGTGCATCGCTGCGGGCGTGGCGCTCGGCCAGCTTCTGCCGGGGTTGTTCCAGGCGCTCGGGCGGCTCGAACTGGCGCGGGTCAACCTGCCGGTCGGGATGCTCATCTGGGTGATGATCATCCCGATGCTGCTGCGCATCGACTTCGGCGCGATGGCGCAGGTGCGCCGGCACTGGCGCGGCATCGGCGTCACCCTCGCCGTCAACTGGCTGGTGAAGCCATTCTCGATGGCGTTCCTCGCCTGGCTGTTCCTGCGGCAGCTGTTCGCGCCGCTCCTGCCAGCCGGCGAGATCGATGCGTACATCGCCGGCCTGATCCTGCTTGCTGCGGCGCCCTGCACGGCGATGGTCTTCGTATGGAGCCGCCTCACCCAAGGCGATCCGTACTTCACGCTCAGCCAGGTGGCGCTCAACGACGCGATCATGATCGTTGCCTTCGCCCCCATCGTGGCGCTGTTGCTCGGCCTCTCGTCGATCGTGGTGCCGTGGGACACGCTGCTGGTTTCGGTGCTGCTCTATATCGCCATCCCGGTCGCCATCGCACAGGTCTGGCGCGCGGCGCTGCTGCGCGGCGGCGAGGCGCGGCTACAGCGCTCGCTCGAGGCGATCCAGCCGTACTCGACGGCGGCGCTGCTCGCCACCATCGTGCTGCTCTTCGCGTTCCAGGGCCGCCAGATCCTCTCCCAGCCGCTCATCATTGCCATCCTGGCCGTGCCGATCCTGATCCAGGTGTACCTGAACTCGGGCCTCGCCTACCTCCTCAACCGCCGGCTCAAGGTCGCGCACGCTGTTGCCGGGCCTTCGGCGCTGATCGGCGCAAGCAACTTCTTCGAGCTCGCGGTCGCGGCGGCGATCACGCTGTTCGGCTTCGACTCGGGCGCGGCGCTCGCCACGGTCGTGGGCGTGCTGGTCGAGGTGCCGGTGATGCTCTCGGTGGTCGGCATCGTGAACGCGACGCGCGGCTGGTACGAGCGGGGCGCGGCATGATCGAGAAGCTGAACAGCGACTGCTTCTGCATCAGCCTCGAGCCCGACGCGCTGCGCCGTTTTCTCGACGCGCACTCGCCCGGGCTATCGGCCCTGATCGCGCAGCGCTGCCCGAACCTTTTCGCCGCGCTTCCCGTCTTCGTTTCGCGCCGTCACGTCGACGCGATGGCCGCGGTCGTAGCGGCGGTGGAGGAGGCGATCAAGCTGCCCGGGTACCGTGAAGCCGCGTTCGCACATGCGCCGGCGATCGCGCGGCACGACCCCGGCGCGCGCGGCGCATTCCTCGGCTACGATTTCCATCTCGGCGCAGGCGGTCCGCGGCTGATCGAGATCAATACGAATGCCGGCGGCGCGCTGCTCAACGCGGTGCTGGGGCAGGCGCAGCGTGCCTGCTGCGCCGAGGTCGCAGCGCTCGTCAGCGGCCCGCTGCGCCCGGAGGCGCTGGAGCGCGCATTCTTCGACATGTTCGCCGCCGAGTGGCGGCACGCCGGCCGCACCGGTCTGCCGCGCCGCATCGCGATCGTCGACCGCTCTCCGGAGCAGCAGTTTCTCTATCCCGAGTTCGTGCTGTTCGAGCGCCTGTTCAAGCGCTTCGACGCCGAGGCCGTGATCCGCGACCCCGCAGAGCTCGTATTCGCGGGCGGTGAGCTGCGCGACGGCCGGGGCCGGATCGACCTCGTCTACAACCGCCTGACGGATTTTTCCCTGCAGGATGCATCGCACGATGCGCTGCGCCGGGCCTACCTGGACGGCGCCGCTGTCGTAACGCCCCACCCGCGCGCCCACGCGCTCTACGCCGACAAGCGCAACCTCGCCTTGCTCACCGACGCGGCGCGGCTGCGGGCCTGGGGCGTGCGCCCGGAAACGCTCGAGGCGCTGGTGCGCGGCATCGCGCGCACCGAACTCGTCACCGAGGCGGCTGCGCCGCGCCTCTGGTCGAGCCGGCGCAAGCTTTTCTTCAAACCCGCCGGCGGTTACGGCAGCAAGGCGGCGTATCGCGGCGACAAGCTCACGCGGCGCGTGTGGGAGGAAATCCTCAAAGGGAAATACGTGGCCCAGGAGCTCGTTGCGCCGAGCGAGCGGCGCATTGCCGCGGATGCCACGCTCAAAGTCGACGTGCGCAACTATGTCTATTCGGGCGTCGTGCAGCAGCTCGCGGCGCGGCTGTACCAGGGGCAGACGACCAACCTTCGCACTGCGGGCGGCGGCTTCGCGCCGGTGCTGACCACCGGGACGGATGAGGGCCGGATCTGCGGCACGCCGCAGCAGGTTCCAGTCGAAGCCGAAACTTGAGAGGCTCGCCCGATGGGTCTGCCGACCCCGGCGCGCTATATGCGCACTCGGCTGTCGGGCAGCCCTTCGGAACGAGCGTTCACGGTAAGGGCGCGCCGCCGGGAGGACGAGGAAAAACGCCACAGACTTTTCAGTCCTTATTACCTACCTGTCAGGCAGTGCAATACGGCGTCCGCGCTGCTATCCGAGTTGCCCCGCCAGGCCACGATGTGGTCGGGCCGGATCAGGGCTAGGTCGGCGGCATAAAGGTCGCGGCCTTCGGGGATTTTCAGGTCCACGACCTTCAGATCGATGCTGCGCTGCCGCGCCGACTCGATGAAGCCCGCGCCCCCGCCGGCGCCGAGGCGCAGCAAGGTCCATTCGAAGCCGAAGCAGTCGTAGAGCGAGCGGCCGTCGGCGAGCCAAAGGTGCGGCGGGCGCCCGCCCGGGCACGCGGTCGGGACGTACTCGTTCGCCCGGTCGGGGGGCGGGGTGGTGCCGTCGGAGATGATCGCCGGCGAACCGTCGTAGCGGCCGCCGAACGTGATGCCCGGAATGTTGAACTCGGCGCGGCCGTGCGCGGCGTAGTAATCGCCGGCGCGGCGGCGCGCGGCGTCGCCGGCGGGCGTGTCGTGCTCGATCTCGGGCGCCGGCACGGGGTTGCCGAGCGAATCGGCGAAGCCCTTCGCATAGGCAGTGTTGCGAAGCGCGAGCGGCCGCCGTTCCGCCTCGTAGCTTTCAAGAAGATTTTCCGACGCAATACCTCGCAAGACCGCAGCGAGCTTCCAGCCGAGATTCACCGCGTCCTCGATCGCGGTGTTGTAGCCGAGGCCGCCGGTCGGGGTGAAGAGGTGAGCTGCGTCGCCCCCGATAAAGATTCTCTTTCTCGAAAATTCCTCTGCGACCAGCGAATGCCCCGCCGTCCAGGGCGCGCGCGCGAGCACCTCGACGCGCAACGGCAGACCGATGGTCTCCTGGACCATCGCGACGGCCTCTTCTTCCGTTACCTGATCCTCGTTTTCGTGAGGACGCAACTGCGTGTGAAAAGCGAACTCGCCATGGCCATCCACGGCCGGCATGAAGCAGCGGCGCTCCGGGTTGAAGGCGACGTTCATCCATGCCGCGCGGTGCGGCACCTCGCGGTAGAACTCCGGGATGCGTGCATGGACGGCGTACATGCGCCCGCCGACGAAGGGGCGCGTCACGCCGGTCTCGCCGCCGTAGCGGATGCCGAGCGCCTGGCGCACGCCGCTGCGCGGCCCGTCTGCGCCGATCAGATATCGGGCTTTGATGGTGTGCTTGCTTCCAGTCGATTCGACGTCGGCTTCCACGTGGTCGTCGAATTCGCGAAACCGGGTCATGCGGTGCCCGTAATTCACGGACACGCCCGGAAGAGCCTCCGCGTGCCGGCGCAGCACCGGCTCGATGAACTTCTGGTTGCAACGGTGCGGCAGCTCCGCCGCGCTCCACGATCCGGAGAGCGTGGTGACGAGCTGCCTCGCGTCGCGCGACGAGGGGAGGGAGAAGCGCGCGAGCTCGTGGCGCGCGAAGCGCGTGAAGTAGGCGACGTCGGTCGGGAAGTCGGGCGGTAGCCCGAGCGCGCGCACCTCGTCGGCGAATCCGAGGCGGCGGAAGTGCTCCATGGTGCGCGCCTGGGTGGCGTTGGCGGCGGCGTTCTGCGTCGTGCCGGGATTCTGGTCGACGAGCGCGACGCCGATGCCGCGGCGGCCGAGCTCGTTGGCGAGCATCAGCCCGAACGGGCCGCCGCCGACGATCAGTACCTGGGTATCGGGTGGAAGGGCGTGCGCCGGCGGCATGGCTGGGCGCCATTTTCGCAGCCCTGAGAGTCGTCCGAAGGGGATGCCGAACCCGGCGTGCTATCGGGGCTACGCTCGGCGATCGGGCAAGCCCCACGGAACGATACTTCAGTATAGGGCGCGGCTGTGACAGCTCCGCGACGCCCGATAGTTCCTCAGGGCTTTTTATGGGAAAGGGGATGGAGGCGAAGGTTGGAATCGAACCAACGTGGACGGCTTTGCAGACCGTAGCATCTCCCCACTCTGCCACTTCGCCACGCAAGCGATTCTGGGGACGATTTGTTAAGCAGCCTGTCTAGGGGTTTCTGCCGATAGGCTCACTCGGGGCTTCTGCCGATAGGTTTCGCCCGCGCAGCCGGCCAGAATCCGACCTGGAGATAAGAGTTCCTTGAGCGGCTGAGTCAGAATCCCCGAGGGGGCAGGAGCCTGAACAAGGAGCTGACAGGGCAGCACTTCGCGTGGCTGGTCGGCAGCCTGTGCCAGCTCAGCCGCGTCCCGTTCGACCCGGCGCTGCTCCTGCAGCGTTTCCCGGCTCCGCACTCGCTGCGCCAGTTCCTCGAAGCGATTCAGTCGCTCGGCTTCCGCGCCGGCGAGGGCGCGCTCGCAAAAGCGAACCTTCCGTGCGTCGCGTTCCTGAAAGGCGAGGCGCCGCGGCCGGCCCTCGTCGTCAAGGCCGACGGCCGGCGGCTCCTGTACTTCGAAGCGGGCAGCCAGACGCCGCTCACCGGCGGATACGAGCTTTTCGAGCCGCATGCCGTGTTCGTGCGTCACGAGAGCGCGAAGGAGCTTTCGCCGGACGAAGGCGCGACGCCGGCGTCGAGCTTCGGCTTCGGCTGGTTCTGGCGCGAGCTCCTCAAGCACAAGCGCGTCTGGCGCGACGTGCTCGCGGCGTCGCTCTTCATCCAGCTTGTCGGGCTCGCCACGCCGCTCTTTACGCAGGTGGTCATCGACAAGGTGGTGGTGCACCACACCACGAACACGCTGGTCGTGATCGCCCTCGGCCTCGCCATGTTCCTCGCGTTCAACGCCGGCATGAGCTGGCTGCGGCAGTACTTCGTGCTGCACACCGGGAACCGCGTCGATGCGGTCCTGGGCAGCGAGGTGTTCCGCCACGTCCTGCGCCTGCCCCTGCCTTACTTCGAGCACCGCGCCACCGGCGTGCTGATCGCCCGCGTGCGTGCGGTCGAGACGGTGCGCGAATTCATGGCGGGTGCGGCGGTGTCGCTGATCCTCGACTTCCCGTTCCTGCTGATCTTCGTCGCGGTGATGTTCGCCTACAGCTGGCAGCTGACGCTGATCGCCCTCGCCGTCTTGACGGTGATAGCACTTCTAAGCGTGCTGGTAACCCCGCTGTTGCGCTCTCGGCTCAACAGGCAGTTCCTGCTCGGCGCGCGCAACCAGGCCTTCCTCACCGAATACGTCGCCGGCATCGAGACGGTGAAGGCGCTGCAGATGGAGCCGCGGCTGGAGGCGCGCTACGACGAGATGCTCGCGGCCTACCTCGCCTCGGGGTTCGATACGCGGCAGGTGTCGAACAGCTACAACGTGGCGGCGAACGCCCTCGAGCAGCTCATGACGCTCGCGATCCTTTGCCTCGGCGCGCTGCTCGTGATGCGCAACGAAGGCTTCACCATCGGCATGCTGGTCGCCTTCCAGATGTTCGCAGCCCGCATGTCGCAGCCGATGCTGCGCCTCGCCGGCCTGTGGCAGGAGTTCCAGCAGGCGTCGATCGCGGTGAAGCGCCTCGGCGACATCATGGACGCGCCCGCCGAGCCGTACGCGCTCGTCGCGTCGCGCACGCCCGGGGGCAGGGCGGAGATCGCGATCGCCGGGCTTGCCTTCCGCTACTCGCCCGAGCACCCGTACCTCTACCGCAACCTCAGCCTCGCCCTGAAGCCCGGCAGGCTCACCGTCCTCACCGGCCCGTCCGGCTCGGGCAAGAGCACCCTCGCCAAGCTGCTGCTCGGCTTCTACCCGCCGGAGGACGGGCGCATCACCATCGACGGCCGCGACATCCGCCATTTCTCGGCCAACGAGCTTCGCCAGTACTTCGGCGTGGTGCCGCAGGAGACGGTGCTCTTCTCGGGCACGATCTACGAGAACCTGCTCGCGGCGAACCCGAACGCGGCGTTCGTCGATGGGGTGAACGCCTGCAAGATCGCCGAGATCCACGACTTCATCGAAAAGCTGCCGAAGGGCTACAACACCGAGATCGGCGAGCACGGCGTCGGTCTCTCGGGCGGGCAGAAGCAGCGCCTCGCCATCGCCCGCGCCGTCCTGAAGCGCCCGCGCGTCCTGATCTTCGACGAGGCGACGAGCAGCCTCGACCAGGCCACCGCGGAGAAATTCGCGCAGACGGTCAACAAGCTGAAAGGAGCGGCGACGATCCTCTTCGTCGCACACCAGTTGCCGAAGGGGCTCGCGGTCGACGAAGTCTTCAGCCTCGCCGCCGAGAAGGCCGTGCAGATGCGGGTGTACTAGCATGAGCGCTAACCCGTCGGACTTCTCGCCGCCGCTGCTGCGCATCCAGCAGAGTGCGCCGCCGCCGCTCGCCGGCTGGATGCTGCGGCTCTTGCTCGGCCTCATCACCTGTCTATTGCTATGGGCGGCATTCGGCAAGCTCGATATCGTCGCCGTCGCCGACGGCAAGCTGGTGCCCTCCACGTACCTCAAGATCGTGCAGCCCGCGGAGCAGGGCATCGTGAAGGAAATCCTGGTGAAGGAAGGCGAAGCGGTCGTTGCCGGGCAAGTGCTGATCAGGATGGACTCGGTGCTCGCCGGCGCCGACGTGAAAGCCATTAGGGCTGACCACGACAACAAGCGCCTGGCGCTGCGCCGGATCGACGCTCAGCTCGCCGGACGGAGGTTTATCCGGGAGAAGGGCGACCCGGCCGAGCTCGCGCTGCAGGTGGAGGCGCAATACGCGGCCAACGTGCGCGCCTACGAGAACGCGCTGGCGCAGGAGCGCTCGCTCCTCGAGAAGGCGCGCCACGACCTCGCCGCGGCCGAGGGGACCAAGGCCAAGCTCGAGCAGGTCCTGCCGCACTACGTCGAGCAGGAGCGCGCGTTCGAGAAGCTGACCAAGGACGGCTTCGCCGGCCGCATCCTGTACACCGACAAGCGGCGCGAGCGCATCGAGAAGGAGCAGGATCTGCGCACCCAGGAATTCACCATCGGCGCGAGCCGCGCGTTGATCGAGCAGTCGGAGAAGAAGATCGCGCAGATCGGCGCCGACTACCGCCGGCAGCTTCAGACCGAGCGTGTCGAGATTGCCGCCCAGCTGGAGAAGCTGACGCAGGAGCTCGCCAAGCTTTCCCACCGGCAGGAGCTGCTCGAGCTGCGCGCGCCGACGGCCGGGGTGGTGAAGGACCTCGCCACGCACACCGCGGGCACCGTGGCAGCGCCGGGGACGATCCTCATGACGCTGGTGCCCGAAGGCGACAAGCTCGTTGCCGAGGTCTGGGTATCGAACCAGGACGTCGGCTTCGTGCGTCCCGGGCAGGACGCGAAGCTCAAGCTCGTCACCTTCCAGTTCCAGAAGTACGGCATGCTCGAAGGCCGGGTCGCGCACGTGAACGCCGATGCGACCGAGGCGCCCTCGCCGAACACGCGCTCCGACTCGCTCAGCCGCGACCGGCCGATGGGCCCGCTCGCTTTCCGGGCGTTGCTCGATCTGAACAGACAAGAGCTGCTGGCCGACGGGCAGCGCTATCCGCTGCAGCCCGGCATGCAGGTGGCGGGCGAGATCCACCTCGGCACGCGCACCGTCATGGAGTACCTGCTCTCGCCGGTGCAGAAGGCCTTCCACGAGGCGGCGCGCGAACGCTGATTTTGGCGTTATCATGGTCGCGCCAACCTTAGAGGAGGAGGGCATATGACCAGAACGTCCCAGTTGGGCGCCGCTGCAGCGGCGCTCGCCTTCGTCGCAGTTTCCACCGCGTCCTTCGCCCAGCAGAAGGTGAGCTGGCGGATGCAGAGCGCGTTCGGCAGCTCGCTCACGCACCTCGGCACCTCCGGCGTGCGCTTTGTGAAGGACGTGGAGGAGATGACCGACGGCAACTTCAGCATCCGGTTCCACGAGCCCGGCGCGCTGGTGCCGGCACTCGAGTGCTTCGACGCCGCGGCCAAGGGCTCGGTCGACGCGTGCTGGACCACGCCGGGCTACCACACCGGCAAGTACCCGGCGCTCGCGTTCTTCACCACGGTGCCGTTCGGACCGAGCTACGGCGAGTTCATGGCCTGGAAGATCTTCGGCAATGGCAACAAGCTGCGCCAGGAGATCTACGACAAGCACGACCTGATGGCGATCGACTGCTTCGCGATCGGGCCCGAGACCTCGGGCTGGTTCCGCCGCGAGATCAAGTCGACCGACCAGCTGAAAGGCCTGAAGATGCGCTTCTTCGGCCTGGGCGCGCAGGTGATGCAGAAGCTCGGCGTCTCCACGCAGCTGCTCGCAGGCGGAGACATTTTCCCGGCGCTCGAGCGCGGCGTGATCGACGCCACCGAGTTCTCCATGCCGGCGATGGACATCAAGCTCGGCTTTCACCAGGTGGCGAAGTTCAACTACTTCCCCGGCTGGCACCAGCAGGTCTCGGTGAGCGAGCTGCTGATGCCGAAGAAGTCCTTCACCTCGCTGTCCAAGGCCAACAAGAGGATCCTCGAGGTCGCCGCCGGCTACCAGGTGCACTACACCTACGCCGAATCCGAGGCGTCGCAGTTCGCCGTCATGGCCGAGATGCGCACGAAACACAAGGTGCAGATCAAGCGCTGGACGGACAAGGACCTCGCCGTCTTCGAGAAGGCCTGGATGGAGGTGCTGAAGGAGGAGTCCGCCAAGGATCCGCTGTTCAAGAAGATCGCGGATGACTTCCTCGCGTTCCGCGCCCAGTACGCGATCTGGGGCGACTCGCAGGCGATGAAGCCGACGTACCTGCCGAAGGCCGCGGCGGGGACGACGAAGTAGCAGCCGATTCCGGGATGCGCGCCGCGCGCATCCCGGTGTCCTGGCCTATGGAAGCGCTGCAAAGGCTTGGCAGCAGGCTCGCGAACCGCTACGCATTGGCGGTTGCGCTGATCGTGCTTCTCGCCATCGGCTACGTCTATATGACGGGCCTGAGCCCCGCGGCGCGCACCGGGCTGCTCGAGCGGGGCCGGGAGTTCCTGCCGCTGGTGATGTTCCTTACTCTGGGAGTGCTGCTGTTCTCGGGCTACCCGGTGGCTTTCATTCTCGGCGGCATCGCCCTGCTCTTCGGGCTGCTCGGCCTCTTGCTCGGCTCCTTCAAGATGGTGCATTTCTTCAATTTCGTGCCGCGCATCTGGGGCCAGGCGGCGGAGAACCTGGTGCTGGTGGCGATCCCGACCTTCATCTTCATGGGCGTGATGATGGAGAGGAGCGGCATCGCGCAGGACCTGCTCTACTGCGTGCAGGTGCTGCTCAAGCGCGTGCCGGGCGCGCTCGCGCTCGGCGTCACCATCATGGGAACCATCCTCGCGGCGATGACCGGCATCATCGGCGCCTCGGTGACGATGATGACCGCGCTCGCGCTGCCGACGATGATGAAGCAGGGCTACAGCCACGCGCTCGCCTGCGGCACCATCGCCGCCGCGGGCACGCTCGGCATCCTGATTCCGCCCTCCATCATGCTGATCATCATGGCCGACCTGATGTCGGTGTCGGTCGGCCACCTGTTCTCGGCGGCGATCGTTCCCGGGCTGACGCTGGCCACGCTGTACCTCCTCTACATCTACACCGCGGCGAAGCTCAAGCCTTCCCTCGCGCCGCCGCTGCCGCCCGACCTGCTCAAGGTGCCGAAGGGCCAGATGGCGCGCCTGCTGTGGCGCGCGTTCTTCCCGCCGGTGTTCCTGATCGGCTGCATCAAGCTCTCGATCCTGCTCGGCTGGGCGACGCCGAGCGAGGCCGGCGCGGTCGGCGCGGCCGGGACGATCGTGCTCGCCGCGCTGTGGGGCCGCCTGAACTTCAAGACCCTGGACGCGGTGTGCCAGAGCTCGGCGCGCACCATCGCGATGGTGTTCTTCATCATCATCAGCGCCACCTGCTTCGCCTTCGTCTACCGCCAGCTCGGCGGCGACGAGATCGTCGAGCACCTGATCAGGGAGGCCGGCCTGGGGAGCTGGGGCTTCATGTTCCTGGTGATGGCGATCGTGTTCTTCCTCGGCTTCTTCCTCGACTGGATCGAGATCACGCTGATCGTGCTTCCGGTGTTCACGCCGCTTGTCGCCACGCTCGACTTCGGCGACCACGTGGCGAAGGCAGACATCGTCTACTGGTTTCTGATCTGCCTCGCGGTCAACCTGCAGACCTCGTTCCTCACGCCGCCGTTCGGCTTCGCCCTCTTCTACATCAAGGGCATCGCGCCGAAGGAAGTCAAGATCCAGTCGATCTACAAGGGCATCATTCCCTTCGTGATCCTGCAGCTCATCGGCCTGATCCTGGTGCTCTCCTTCCCGAATCTCGCGCTGTGGCTGATGAAGTTCGGTTATGAGTGAGCGGCTGCCGCTGACGGTGCGCGTCGCCCAGCGGCTGCGCGGCGCGGTCGACTTCATCGGGCGCTGGGCGGCCTGGCTCTCCGTGCCGGTCGTGGTGATCACCTGCATCGACGTTATCGGACGCAAGCTCGCGTATATCGACGACGAGACCGGCAGGGTCCACAGCCTGCAGCTCTGGCTCTCCGGCAACATCGGGCGCTTCTTCGACTCGACGGTGCTGCAGGAGCTGGAGTGGCACTTCCATGCCGCGCTGTTCGCGCTGGTGCTGGGCTACGGCATGGTCTACAACACGCACGTGCGCATCGACCTGATCCGCGACCACCTCGACTTCCGGCGCAAGGCATGGCTCGAGTTCGTCGGCCTCACCTTCTTCATGCTGCCGTACTGCGCGCTGGTGATCTGGTTCGCGCTCGACTACGCCCACTCCTCGTACTTGGTGCACGAGCAGTCGTCCTCCACCATAGGGCTGACGCACCGCTGGATCATCAAGAGCGTTCTGGTGTTCGGCCTGATCGTCGCGCTCGTTTCCGGCATCGCCGCCTGGCTGCAGGTGGCGACGATCCTGTGGGGGCCGCGCGAGCTGCGCTTCCCGCTCATGACGCTCGACTGGCCGGAGGAGGATGTCAAGGTCGAAGGCAAGACGCGCGTGCGCCTGGAGGACGACTACGGCCTGCGCCTCTCGGGCGACCCCGGCAACGCGAAGCCGGCAGACAGCCCCGAGCCCCGCCGCCGGGCCACCCAGGCCGCCGAGTAGATGGACCTCGACTGGGAGAAGCTGGTCAGGCGCTACGTCTGGCACGACGAGCGCACCCCGTACTTCACGCGCGTCGCGAACCTGACGCGCCGCCAGGCGCACTACGAGCTTCTCGCCTACGCGATCTTCATGGGTGTGGCTGCGGGCGTGATCGCCGTCGCCGCGCCCTCGAACTGGGTTTCGCTCTATGCCTTCTCGGTCTGCTGCGCGGCGCTGCTCCTGGGGATGACGCGCCACCCGTGGGCGGCGATCTGGTGCGCGCTTGCGCCCCTTGGCGCGCTCGCGGGATTCGCCGTCGAGGGCTTCCATCCCCGGCTCGAAACCGCCGAGAAGGCGCTGCTGGTCGCCGCGGCGCTCGCCGGGCTCGCCTACTCGCGCCGCCTCGTCGCGGTCGCGCGCGCCTGGCCGCAGCTGCCGGAATAAGCCGTGTTCCGCCTGCACCTCTGGGCTTTCGTCCTGGTCAACCTTGGCCTGAACGCCGCCAACTGGTTCACCGGCGGCGACTGGTGGGCTTTCTGGCCGCTTGTCGTCTGGGGGGGCGTCCTCGTGGCGCACTATCTGATTTACAAGTCGAAGCGCGTCGACGAGCGCTGGGTCGAGGAGCGCACCGACGACGTGCGCTCCAAGAGCTACGACCGGGCGCACATGGACAGCATCGAGGCGCGTCACTCCGATCCGGAGAAAAAATAGCTTGAAGATTGCCGCCGTCGAGGCGGTGCCGCTCTCGATCCCGTTCATGTACGGCGCTGAAGGCTGGCAGCTCGGCTCCGGCGGCTGGAAGGCGCTCGACTTCTGCCTGGTGCGCGTCGAGACCGACACCGGCCTCACCGGCTGGGGCGAGGCATTTTCCTACTCGTGCCGCCGGGCCGTCGCTGCCGCAGTCCGGGACATGATCGCGCCCCTCGCCAT
>DATBSZ010000051.1:0-1675 GCA_036559525.1 Burkholderiales bacterium | reverse complement strand
TCCGCGTGGATCCAGGGGGACTTGGAATGCGCGACCGGGTTGCCGATGACCGCGTACCGGTCGCTCATCTCGCTACTCAGTCCAGATCTTGTCGCCCTGGCCGAAGAACCAAGTTCGCGTAATGACCAAGAGATCGGTGTCGCGCCGGATGTCCGGCGGGAACGCGGCGAACGGCGTCGCCATGCGCACGATCTTGAACGCCGCCGCATCGAGCACCTTGAGCCCGGAGGAGCGGTCGAGCTCGATCGACTCCACGTTGCCGTCGGGCCGGATGGTGACCGTGAGCCGCAGGTTGCCGTAGATCTTGCCGCGCGCCTCGGCCGGGTAGTTGAGCGTGCCGACGCGCTCGACCTTAACGCGCCAGTCTTCCTCGTACTGCGCAAAGCGGTATTCGGCGGCGTTCGCGCCGATGAACGTCTTGCGCGGGCGCTTCTGGTATTCGTCGATCTTCCGGTCGATCTGCGCCTGCAGGCGCATCGCAGCGAGCGCGAGGTCGGCCATGTCGCGGCCGCTCGGGTGCGCGCCCGGCTCGTCCACGCCGGTCTGGCGCGGCGCGGGTGCGGGCGCGCGGCTCTGCGTCGCGCTCATCTGGGCGAGCAGCTCCTGCTGTTTCGCCTCGAGGCTGCGCTGGCGGCGCTGCGCGTCCGCGAGATCCTTGCCAGGCTCGCGCGGCTCGGTCACCGGAAGCGGCGTCTTCGCACGGCGGTTCTCTTCGACCGTACCCCCGCGGTTCAGGCGCGATTGGGCCAGCACGTCCGCTTTCGCGGGTCGGTCCTTGGTTTTCGCGTTGACGAGGACCACTTCCAGGGGCGCGCTTTCCTGCTTCCACCGCAGCCCGTCTGGCGACCGGAAGTGCACCGACAGAAGCGCGATGTGCAGCGCGAGCGACAGCCCGAGCGCCGCGCCGAGCACGCGGTCATGCCCCCTCTTGATGAAGTGCATTCTCACCTTAGTACGACAAGCCTTTCATATTTTAGGCTTTTTGGCCAGCCTCCTCGCTGGAATTTCGCACGCTGCCGAGGGTTTCGCGGTACACCGCACCGAGTGAGCGCTCGATCAGGTCGACGCCGCTCACCTCCACCCTCACGAGCGCACCGGGCTCGAGCGTCGGCGCGGCGCTCACCCGCGTCACGAGCGGCAAACCCTCTACCCGCACCATATTCTCGCGCAGCACCACTGCGTCGAGCGTCCTGACACCCTCCTGCAGCAGCCAGCGCAGGCTCCAGTAGGTCTCCATCCCGCGCTGGTGCTCATCGTAGCGCGCGGCTGTTACCTCGAATGCGCGCAACGCCGCCAGAAGCGCGTCCGAATTCCTCGCGTAGGGCGGCCGGCGGCCGGCGAGCGCGGCGGCAAGCTGCCACTGGTTGACGAGGTCGACGTAGCGCCGCAGCGGCGAGCTCATCCAGGCGTAGGACGCCACGCCCAGGCCCTCGTGCGGCTCGGGATGCACGCTGAAACGCACCTTCCCGGTGGATTGCACGCGATAGATGGCGGCGACGTCGCGCTCGGCAAGGAGCTCCCCCCAGGCCGAGTTGGCGAGGATCATCATCTCGGAAACCAGCTTGTCGAGCGGCGCGCCGCGCTTGCGCGGCACGACGCGCACGCGGTCGTTCTCGACGTGGAAGTTGTAATCGAGCGCCCCGGCGGCGCTCGGCTTGCCGCGTCGTGCTTCCAG
>DATBSZ010000050.1:0-3700 GCA_036559525.1 Burkholderiales bacterium | reverse complement strand
GGGCCACGCGCGCCGCGACGAGATGTATGCGCACCACCTCGACCGCGAGGGGAACCGCGTGAGCTATCAGGAGCTGGTGCGCCTCGCTCCCGCTTCGGTGAAAGAGCAGATTTCTGAAAAAGCGATCGCGGACCGTGTCGCCGCCTGCGAGCGGCACCTCGACCGCCTGGCGCGCTCGATCGCCGACGCCAGGCTCGACGCGCTGGTCGTCGTGGGCGACGACCAGCGCGAGCAGTACTTCGAGGACAACATGCCCGCGTTCCTCGTCTATTGCGGCGCGACCATCGTCAACTCGGTGCTCGAGCTGCCGGGGGCGCCGGAGTACTGGAGGCGGGCGCGCTCGGTCTATCACGAGCCCGACACGCCGCGCGAATACCCGGTGGCCCGCGATCTCGCGCTGCACCTGGTGGACGCGCTGATGGACGAGTTCGACCTGTCCTATGCCGACCGGCTGGCAAAGCCGCGCGGCGAGGGTCACGCGTTCGGCTTCGTGCACCGCAGGCTGATGAATTCCCAGCCGGTGCCGGTGGTGCCCCTGGTGGTCAACACCTACTACCCGCCGAACCAGCCGCGCCCGCGGCGCTGCTTTCGCCTCGGCAGCGCAATCCGTCAAGCCGTGGAGCGTTTTCGAGGAAATGAGAGAATCGGAATCATCGCTTCGGGCGGCCTGAGCCACTTCACGATCGACGAGGCGCTCGATCGCCGGGTGCTCGAAGCCTGCAGGTCCGGCGATGAAGAAGCACTGGCGCAGATCGCGCCCGCCAGGCTCAATTCCGGCAATTCGGAAATCCGCAACTGGATCGTGATGGCGGGCGCCGCCGCGGGGCTGCGGCCGCAATGGCAGGAATATGTGCCGCTCTACCGCACGCCGGCGGGAACCGGCTGCGGCATGGCGTTCGCCGCCTGGAGCCGCTGAAGCGTCAGAACATCGAGACCCTGAGCCCGTTCTTCTCGAGCAGCGCGATCAGCGAGTCGGTGTGCTCGCGGTCGCGCGTCTCGATCAGGAACTCGATCTCGGTCGACTTGACCGACGCGGTGCCGAACACGCGCTGGTGCTGCACCTCGACGATGTTGCCGCCGGCTTCCGCGATCAGCGCGGCGACCTTGGCGAGGCTGCCCGAGACGTCGGGCATGGTGACCCGCAGGCGCACCAGGCGCGCGTCGCGCACCAGGCCGCGCATCAGCACCGAAGCGAGCACGCGGCTGTCGATGTTGCCGCCCGAGATCGGCAGCCCGACGCGCCGGCCGGCGAAGCGCGCGGGGTGCTCGAGCAGCGCGGCGAGCGCCGCGGCGCCCGCGCCCTCGGCAACGGTCTTCTCGATCTCGATCAGCGCCGCCACCGCGCGCTCGATGGTTTCTTCCTTGACGACCAGGACTTCCTTCACCAGGGCCCGGATGATCCTGAGCGCGGTGTCGCCGACGTCCTTCACCGCGATGCCTTCGGCGATGGTGTCGCCGCCGCACTCGACCGGAAGGCCGTTCAGGCGCTGGTGCATCGAGGGATAGTTCTTGCTCTCCACGCCGTAGACCTCGATCGAGCTGCGCAGAGCCTTTGCCGCGGTGGCGACTCCGGAGATCAATCCGCCGCCGCCGACCGGCACCACCAGCACTTCGAGGTCCGGCACCGCCTCGAGCATTTCCAGGCCGACGGTGCCCTGGCCGGCGATGATCAGCGGGTCCTCGTAGGGATGCACGAAGACCAGGTTGTCGCGTGCGGCGAGGGCGCGCGCGTGCTTGCCGGCCTCGAACAGGTTCTCGCCCTCGAGCACCACGGTCGCGCCGTGGATCTGCGTGTTGCGGATCTTGGTGTTCGGCGAGCCTTTCGGCATCACGATCAGCGCCGGGATGCCGAGGCGCGCGGCGTGGTAGGCGACCGCCTGGGCGTGGTTGCCCGCGCTCATCGCGATCACCCCGCGGCTGCGCTCGGCCGCGCCGAGCGACAGGAGCTTGTTCAGCGCGCCGCGCTCCTTGAAGGAGGCGGTGAACTGCTGGTTCTCGAACTTGAGGAACACCTCGGCGCCGGTGAGCTTCGACAGCGTGCGGCTGTGCACGCAGGGGGTGTGCTCGATCGCCCCGGCGATGCGCGCGGCCGCGGCGCGAATATCGGCGATAGAGACGGCGGCTTCGGAGACGACGGCTTTGGAAGTCTCGAGCATGGCAAAGTTTACTTGCTGTCGTAGCAGCGCTACACGAGATTCGGGCGCGCCGGAATAGGCGGCGCCGCGGTTCCGGAGTAAAAAGGATCCAAGAACATGCAAAGCAAGCAGGAAATTCTCACCAAACTCGCCCAGATCCAGGAGCAGGCCCAGCTCACCCTGGACGAGCTGCCGTTGCGGCTGGCCAAGGATCGGCTGCGATTGATCATCGGCCTCGCGCGCTACCTCAGCACGACGGTGGAGATCAACTGGGAAGAAATCCCTAGCGCTGCGGCCGAAGCTGGCGCGACACGGCCGCCAGCAGCTCCTCGAGCCTGACCGGCTTGAACAGGTAGTCGGCGGCGCCGAGCTCGACGCGCGCGGCGCCCTCGCCTTCGACCACGGAGGTCAGGAAGATCACCGGAAGCCGGGGCAGCGTCTTGTCGGCGCGCAGCGCGGCGATGAACTGGAAGCCGTCCATGTGCGGCATCTCGACGTCGCAGATGATCAGGTCGGGCAGGGTCTTGAGCACCGCGTAGCCCGCGCCGATGGCATCCTCGGCGAGCTCCACGGCATAGCCGGCCGAGGACAGGTGCAGGCGCAGCAATTCGCGCATCACCTCCTCGTCCTCGACCACCAGGATTCTCCCGCTCATTTTCGGGATTATGATGCTCCTCCCGGCATGGAACTCACCCGAATCGCTGACCACGTCGCGCGCGGCGCCGACCCCACCGACGAGCAGTTTCGCCTGCTCGTGTCCAGCGTTACGGATTGTGCGATCTACCTGCTCGACGTCTCGGGCCGGGTGGCGAGCTGGAACGCCGGCGCCGAGCGCATCAAAGGCTACCGCGCCGGGGAGGTGACCGGCCGGCATTTCTCCCTGTTCTACACCCCGGAGGACCGGGCCGCCGGCAAGCCCGAGCAGGCGCTCGGCCACGCCGCGCGCGAGGGCCGCTTCCAGGGCGAAGGCTGGCGCGTGCGCAAGGACGGCACCCGCTTCTGGGCCGAGGTGACGATCACCGCCCTGCGTGGCGCCGGCGGCGCCCTCGGCGGCTACGCCAAGGTCACGCGCGACATGACCGCGCGCCACTTCGAGCGCGAGCGCGAGCAGCTGTTCGCGGCGACTTTCGACAGCGCCGCCAACGGCATCACCGTCGCGGACATCACCGGGCGCTATCTCGGCGCCAACGCGAGCTTCCTGCGGCTGGTGGGCTACGCCGAGGCCGAGCTGCGCGAGAAGAGCATCTTCGACCTGACCCACCCCGAGGACATCGCCGAAAGCTGGCGCGCCTTCCAGGCGATCCTCACCGGCGAGGCCGACCGGCTCGAGCTCGAGAAGCGCTTCGTGCGCAAGGACGGCGCCGTGCTCTGGGTGCGCGCCAGCGTCACGCGCATCGTCGACCGCGAGGGCACGGTGACCAGGGTGGTCGCGCAGGTCGACGACATCACCGAGCGGCGCGCCGCCGACCAGCGGCTGCGCGAGAGCGAGGAACGGCTGCACGCGTTCACCTCCCATAGCCCCTCGGCGATGTTCCTCAAGCGGGCCGACGGCCGCTATCGCTTCG
>DATBSZ010000049.1:0-18344 GCA_036559525.1 Burkholderiales bacterium | reverse complement strand
CATTCCATGCGCCTCGCGGCGGGCCAGGAAGCGCTCGTCGCGCGCGCGCTGACGCAGGACGGAAAGACCGGTTTCGGCTTCAGCTTCCGGCTCGACGGCGCCGAAGCGCGCCACATGGCCGAGTGGCATGCCGGCGCGCGCACCGAGCCGCCGCCGCTCGATCCGGTGCTCGATCACCCGTGGGAGAAAGCGTTCCTCGAAGGAAAGCCGATCCCCTGGGACTGCGAGCCGGGCTTCGCCGGCCTCACGTGGCTGTCCGGTTAGAGAACCGCGTACCGCCGCCGATCGTCGCGGCGTGCGTCGGCGCGCTCATGCTCGCCGCTGCGTGGGCGCTGCCGATGCTGAATGTAGAAATCCCCGGCGCGACGCTTGCGGCGATCCTCGTTGCGACGGCGAGCGTGACGATCGCGCTGGCGGGCGTTATCCAGTTCGCGCGCGCAGGGACGACAGTCAACCCACTGCAGCCGGACGCCGCTTCGTCGCTCGTAGACGGCGGTGTTTACCGCTGGACGCGCAACCCGATGTACGCAGGCATGGCGGGCGTCCTGCTCGCATGGGCGATCTATCTCTCGAGCATCGCCGCGCTCGCGGTGCTGCCGCTCTTCGTGCTTTACCTGAATCGCTTCCAGATCGTCCCGGAGGAGCGCGCGCTGGAAGCGCGCTTCGGCGCGGAATTCGAGCGCTACCGCAACGAAGTGCGCCGCTGGCTGTGAAGCCGGGGGAACTGCTGGTCGGCACGCTCGGCATTCGCCAAGAGGCGGGCTTTAGTAGCGCGGCGCTGCGGCGCGCTCGATCATCACGTTGACGCAGGCCGGCTTGCCCGCTTGCGCCGCGCGCGCGAGAGCGCCCTGGAGCTGCGAGGAAGAAGACACGTCTTCGCCATGCGCGCCCATGGCGGCGGCCACTGCGCCGTAGCGCGTCGGAAGCAGGTCGAGGCTGTGCGCGCGTTCAGCGCCGTACGCGCGCAACGCAATCTGGTACTCGGCGTTCCAGCAGGCGTCGTTGCCGATGACCGCGACGTAGGCGAGACCGCGGCGCACCGCGGTGTCGATCTCCGACATGTGGAAGCCGAAGGTGCCGTCGCCGAGCATTGCCACCACCGGCGCCGCGGGGAAAGCGAGCTTCGCCGCGGCCGCGAACGGCAGCGCCGATCCGATCGAGCCCGCGGGGCCGTTGATGACGCGTTGCGGCGCCCGCATGCAGGCCTGCGCCCACTGCCCGAACTCGCCACCGTCGCAGACCAGAATCGCGTCGGGCCCGGAGAGTATCTCCTGCGCCGCCCGGCACACCACGACCGGATGCAGCGAGTCCTGGATCGCGTTCCACTCCGGCGGCCGGTAGGCGAGCCGCGCGCGCGCCTCGTCGAGCCACCCGCCGGAGTTGAGCCGGCGCGGCGGGCGCAGCCTTGCGACGAGCGCGGGGGGCACCTCGAGGACCCGGCAGCCGTCGCCGAAGGCAGCGCCGAACCGCAGCGTGAAGTCGCGCCGCTTGCCGGCGAGCAGCGCGAGATCGGCGCGCGCGAGCACGGCGGCCAAGCGCCCGAGCGCCGGGTCGTTCACGCCGCGCGGGCTCTCCATCACGATCACCGGAACGCCGCTCGCGTCCTCGAGCTCCTGCAGGCGGGCGCGGCCGCGGCCGTGCGCGCCGCCCGGGCCGCAGACGATTACGGGGCGCTCAGCCCGGCCCAGCAGCTCGAGCAGGCTTTCCGCTTCCTCGGTGGAGTACGTCTGGGCAGGAGTAAGAAGCTCTTGCCGTGCCGGGATGCTTGCCTCGAGCCGCGCGTCGAGCACGTCGTTCGGAACCGAAAGATGCACCGGTCCCGCGGGCGAGCTGCGCGCCTCGCGCAGCGCGCGCGCGAGCTCCGCGCCGAGCGACTGCGCCGACTGCACGGTGCGCGAGAGCTTGGTAAGCGGCGCAGCGAGCTCGGCCTGCGCCATTTCCTGGAATGCGCCGCGGCCCAGTTCGGCGAGCGGCGCGTGGCCGGAAATCAGAACGAGCGGTGATTGAGCGGCGAGCGCGGTGTAGAGCGCGCCGAGCGCGTTGGCGTGCCCGGGCCCGCCGGTGACCAGCGCGATGCCGGGCTCGCCGGTCAGCCTTCCCCACGCGTCCGCCATGTGCACTGCGGCCGCCTCGTGGCGCACGTGCACGAGATCGAGCCCGGCGTCGAGCGCCGCATCGAACACCGGCATGACGTGGTTGCCGGACAGAGTGAAAACGTAGCGCGTGCCCGCCGCCGCGAGCGTACGCGCCAGCACGTCGGCACCGCGCAGCGCGCTCACTACTGCTTTGGGATCTTGGCCGCCTCGACGACCCGGGTCCAGCGCTGCGACTCGGCGACGAAAAACTCGCGGAGCTGGTCCGGCGTGCTGGTGCGCCCGTCGACCCCGAGCTCCTCGAAGCGCTTTTGCACCTCGGGCGACGCGATCGCTTTCCGGAGCTCCTGGTTCACCCGGTCGACCACCGCGCGCGGCGTCTTCGCCGGCGCCGCCATCGCGTTCCACGAGGCGACGTCGTAGCCGGCGACGCCCGCCTCGATCGCCGTCGGCACGTCGGGCAATCCGGGGAAGCGCTTCCCGGCGGTGACCGCGAGCGCCCGCAGCGCGCCGGACTTGATGTTCGAGAGGAGCGGCGCGATGAAATCCACCGCCAGGTCGACGTTGCCGTTGCGCGCGGCGACGATCACTTCGCCGGTCGTCTTGTGCGGAATCACCAGCGCATCGATACCCGCGGTCGAGCGGAAAAGCTCGCCCGCGAGGTGCTGCGTACCGCCCGGCGTGATGGTGCCGATGTTCATCTTGCCCGGATGGGCTTTCGCCATCGCGATCGCTTCCTGGAGCGTTTTCGCCTGCGACTCGGGCCGCGTGACGATCACCATGCTGAAGAAGCCCACGGTCGAGATCATGGCGAAATCGTTCACCGGGTCGTAGGGCAGAGACTTGAAGAGCGCCTGGCTCACGGCGTTGCCGTTGGTGAGCAGGAGCAGCGTGTGCCCGTCGGGGTCGGCCTTGGCCACCGTCTCGGCCGCGCGGATGCCCCCCGCGCCGGGCAGGTTCTCGACGATCACCTGCTGGCCGAGTCCCTCGGACAGCTTGGGCGCGATGGTGCGCGTGGTGATGTCGGCGATTCCGCCCGGGCCGAAGGGCAGAACGATGCGCACCGGCTTGGTCGGATAGGCCTGCGCCTGCGCGAGCAACGGCGCAGCGAGCAGCGCAGCCAGCAGTCTTTTCATTCGGAGCTCCTCCTCGGCTCTACGTCAGCTAAAGATATCCGCAAGATCGACCGCGTAGCGCGAGCGCTGCACGAGCCCCTGCTTGTCATGGAACTCGCATCGTTTCGACTGCGGGTAAAGCATCCACACCTCTTCGGCACCTGCTTCGAGGTATGCCGCCACTTTTTCGCTGAGCTCTTTTCGCGAATTCGATGGCGATACCACTTCGATGCATAGCTCCGGCGCCCGAGTGTACGGCGTCTCGAACCCACGGACACGCATGAACTCCTCGCTCGCCCAGGCCACATCCGCGACGAGCACGCCGGCGGAGGTGAGAACCGATGCCTCGACGAACGCCCGGCCACCCAGGGCAGCCAGCTTTCCTGACAACGCGGTTTGCACGGCGCTATGGTAGTTGCTCGCCGGGCTCATCAGGAGACGGCCCCAGTTATCGAGCTCGATCTTTCCCGGGAGATTTGCGAAGCGCAGGTCCTCGCAAAGCCCGCGGTAGCGCAGCGCCAGTTGCTCGCTCGAGAGCGGCGCTTCGATTACTTCCTGCACTTGGTCCACGAAAATCATTCTACTTGACGCACATTCACTCAAAGAGCTCCTCGACCTTGAACCGCCGCGGAATCATGTTCTGCTTGTAGGCGCAGTCGACGGCGACCTCCAGGTTGCGCCGGTTCGCTTCCAGCCCGTGCGGCAGCATCGGCGGATCGCCGGCCGCCTTCTTGCTCTCGAGGAGCAACGCATAGACCTCGTCGGCGGCCGACTTCGGCACCGAATTCTTTACCCCGACCAGGTGGTTGAGCTGGATCGCGTGGTGCTTTTCGCTCCAGCGCCGGCCGGCCGCCTCGGCATCGCCGATCAGCGGCTGCAGCCGCGGGTCGGGCGTGGAGTCGCCGAGGATGGCGGCATCGAGCTCACCGGCGAGCAGCATCGCCTTGATCTCCTTGCCGGCGGTCGCGCGCTCGACGTTCGGCGGATCGACGAACTCCGCGACGTGCGCCTCTTCGAAGGTGACCCATCTGATCTTCGCCAGGTCGACGCCGTAGTCGCCGGCGAGGATGTGGCGGATCCAGGCGCCGGTGGTGACCGAGTACGAGCGCACGCCGACCCGCTTGCCCGCCAGGTCGCCGGGCTTCAGTCCGGGCGTGCGCTCCGGGTTGAACTTGAGGAACGGATGCTGGTAGCGCGCCATGACGGTGAAGGGCAGCAGCCGGTAGGGCTTGCCGTGCGCCTTGGCGATGAGGAAGGTCATCAGCGCGATCTCGGCAACGTCGAACTCCAGCTTGCGCACCACGCGCTGGAACTGCTGCGCCACGCCGCCCTGGAACGGCACGAACTCGAAGCGCTCCGTGTGCGTGCGGAATTCCTTGGTGACCGGATAGTCGCTGATCAGGGTCTTGAGCTTCACTACCGCGCTCCGGGGACCCGGCGGGTCTTCAGGAACTGCTCCAGCGTCTCGCCGCGGAAGTGCGCGACCATCTCGGGGTTCGACACGCCCTTGGTGCGCGCAAGCTTCTCCAGGCAGAAGAAGCTCGCGCCGTAGTCCTGCATCGCCTTCCAGTCCAGGCGGCGCACCATGTCTTTCTCCGGCTCGGTCAGACCCTGCATCGCCTCCTCGGGCTTGCTCAGGAAAAGCGTCCTCGCTTCCTTCGAAGTCAGGCCGTGCAGGAACCGGTTGAGCCGCAGCCCGCGCGCGCTTCTGTCCAGATCGAAAACATACTTCATTCGAACAGCGCGACCGCCATCGCCGTGGTCATCGGCAGGTAGTAGTTCTGGTGCAGCTTCTTCGCGCGCTCGTCCAGCGCGCCGCGCATGATCAGCCACATGATCACCTCGGCGCCCTCGTTGCCGCCGCGTCGCATGAAATCCTCGATGGTCATGCTCGCCAGGCGCTCGGGATCGCGCTCGATGAGATCCAGGAACTCGCGGTCCCAGGCTTCGTCGTTGAACCCCGCGCGCTCGCCGATCATCTGGTGCGACAGGCCGCCGGTGCCGACCATCGCGACCTTCAGGTTCTCGGGAAAGCTTTCGACCGCCCTGCGGATCGCCTTGCCCAGCTTGTAGCAGCGCCGCGGCGTCGGCAGCGGATGCTGCAGCACGTTCACCACCAGCGGAATCACCGCGCCAGGCCAGTCCGGGCTTTTCGGCCACATCATGGTGAGCGGCGAGTGCAGGCCGTGATCGAGCGGCAGATCCTGGAACAGGGTCAGGTCGAACTCCTCGTTCACGAGCGACGTGGCGATGTGGCGCGCCAGCGCAGCGTGGCCCCTCAACGGAGGAATGTTCCTGACCCCCAGACCCTCGTCTGCGATGCGGTACTTGTCGCTCACCCCGAGCGCGAACGTCGGGTAGTGATCGAAGAAGAACGTGGTGGCGTGGTCGTTGAAGCAGAAGAAGAGCACGTCGGGCTTCTTCTCGGCGAGCCACTTCGCCACCGGCTCGTAGCCCCGGAAGAGCGGCTTCCAGTCCGGATCTTCCTGCTTGCCCTTGTCGTACGCGATGCCGATGGTCGGGACGTGGGACGTCCCGATCCCGCCGATGATGCGTGCCATGCCGGCGATTCTACTGGCATGGGACCAAAGTCCAATTGCCCACCCGCATGCCAGCCCACAGCATGCCGGCCATGGTTTCGCGCTGGTGACCGCCAACTGGGGGAAGTATGACCATGCCGTCCTCGTATTGCAGGGCGGCGGCGCGCTCGGCGCCTACCAGGCCGGCGTCTACGAAGGCCTCGCCGAGTGCGGCGCGGCGCCCGACTGGGTCGCCGGCGTCTCGATCGGCGCCATCAACGCCGCGCTGATCGCGGGCAATCCGCCCGAACGGCGCGTCGCGCGCCTGCGCGAATTCTGGGATCGCGTCTCGGCGCAGCTGCCGTTCATCCCGCCGGCGGCGATGGACCCGATGCGGCCGATGCTCGACCAGATGAGCACGGCGTCGGCTTTCGTGTTCGGCGTGCCCGGATTCTTCTCGCCGCGGATGGTCCCGCCGTTCCTCGCCCCGGACGGCAGCATCGGGGCGCTGAGCTTCTACGATACGCAGCCGCTCAAGGCGACGCTCGAGGAGCTGGTCGATTTCGCGCTCATCAACCGCAACGGGGTGCGGCTTTCCCTCGGCACGGTCGACCTGCGCACCGGCAATTCGGTGTATTTCGACAGCAAGACCATGCCGATCCGCGCCGAGCACGTGCTCGCGAGCGGCGCGCTGCCGCCGGGCTTCCCGCCGGTCGAGATCGACGGCGAGCTGTACTGGGACGGCGGCATCGTGTCGAACTCGCCGCTATGGTACGTGCTCGACGCGGATCCCGAGATGAGCGCGTTGATCTTCCAGGTCGACGTGTTCAGCGGCGCCGGCGAGGCGCCGAGGAATCTCGCCGAGGTGCAGGAGCGCGCGAAGGACATCCAGTACGCGAGCAAGACGCGATTCAATACCAGCCGGGTCAAGGAGATCGAAGCGCTGCGCGGCGCGCTGCGCCGGGTGCTCGAGAAGCTGCCCGAAGCGCTGCGCGACGATCCCGACGTGCAACGCCTTGCGGCGGCCAGCAAGCCCAGGGCTTGCGCCCTGGCGCACTTCATCAACCGCCACCACCCGCGCGCCACGAGCTTCAAGGACTGCGAATTCTCCCGCGCTACCGTGACCGACCTATGGCAAGGCGGCCTCGGCGACGTGCGCCGCTCGGTCGCCGGCCCCCAATGGCATCGCGCGACCGATCTGGCCGAAGGCTTGCGCGTTTTCGACATGACGCCCAGGACATGACCGAAGAAAGGACTTCTCATGCAACTGCAAGGTAAGTCGGCCCTGGTCACCGGCGCCGCCAGCGGCATCGGCAAGGAGATCGCCCTTGCCTACGCGCGCGAAGGTGCCAAGGTCGCGATCGGCGACCTCGACAAGCGCGCCGCCGATGCCGCGGCCGCCGAAATCAAGGCCACCGGTGGGCAGGCGATCGGCGTGGCGATGGACGTGGCGAACGAGGACGCGGTCAATGCCGGCGTCGCAGCCATGGTGGCCGCGTTCGGCGGCGTCGACATCCTGGTGAGCAATGCCGGCATCCAGATCGTGCATCCGCTGGAGCAGTTCCCCTACGCCGAGTGGAAGAAGATGCTCGCGATCCATCTCGACGGCGCCTTCCTCACCACCCGCGCCTGCCTGCAGCACATGTACAAGTCGGGCCGGGGGGGCGCCGTCATCTACATGGGCTCGGTGCACTCCAAGGAGGCCTCTGTGCTCAAGGGCCCTTACGTCACCGCCAAGCACGGCCTCATCGGCCTCGCCAAGGTGGTGGCCAAGGAAGGCGCCAAGCACGGCGTGCGCGCCAACGTCATCTGTCCGGGCTTCGTGCGCACGCCGCTCGTCGACAAGCAGATTCCGGAGCAAGCGAAAGAACTGGGCATCACCGAAGCGGAGGTCATCAAGAACGTGATGCTCAAGGAAACCGTCGACGGCGAATTCACCACCGTTCAAGACGTGGCGGAAGCCGCGCTCTTTCTCGCGGCGTTCAAGACCAACGCGCTCACGGGGCAGTCGCTCATCGTGAGCCATGGATGGTTCATGGAGTAGGCAGGTTTCATTCGTAACACCTGGGCGGGCCGCCGTAGCACGGCGCAAACGCTGGTGCGCAAGCATCGCCTCATGCTCTGGGAGATGACCATGCGCAACGCCGCCCTCGCCCTTCTCGCCTTCTGCCTCGGCTGGATCCCGCTCGCCGGCGCTGCCGACCTCGACCGGCCGCTGATCCTGGTGGCAAAACCGGAGCTGCAGGACAAGCTCTACGGCTCGAGCGTCCTGGTCGTGGCGCCGGTCGGCGGCGGCCAGCATGCGGGATTCATCGTCAACCGGCCCACCCGCGTCACGCTCGGGAGCCTGTTCCCCGAGCACGGGCCCTCGCAAAAGATCGTCGATCCGGTCTATCTCGGCGGGCCGATCCAGTCCCAGGTCGTGTTCGCCTTGGTGCAGCGGCGCGACAACCCGGGCGGCAGCTCCTTCGAGATGATGCCCGGCCTGTTCGCGGCCTTCGATGCCGAGGTGGTGGACAGGATCATTGAATCGGACCCGACGCGCGCGCGCTTCGTCGCCGGCCTGGTCGCCTGGCGCGCGGGCGAGCTGAAGGACGAGATCAAGCAAGGCGCCTGGTACGTGCTCGAGCCCGACGCGGCGCTCTTCATGCGCAACCCCGACGGACTCTGGGAGGAGCTGGTGCGCCGTTCCGTGCGCCTCGGAAATACGATCTGACCTAGGACTCTTCCTGCCGATCGGCGAGCAGCGGCTCGGTCTCGCGCCCGGCGCGCAGCCGCACCACCTGCAGCGTTGCGCCTATCAGGAACAGCAGGAAGAAAAAGCCGAGGATCGGCTGCGCTTTCGGATCGAGCGGGCCCGAGAGATACGGCGCGCCCACGGGCAGGCGTGTGAGTGTCTCCACCGTGCCCGGGATGAAGTGGAAGAAGAGCGTCAGCGAATAGCCGATGGTGCTCACGTAGCGCGACAGGCGACCGAACACGGCGGTGTACTGCGCGGCGAGAGCGACCGCCATCACCACGAGCGTGACGATCGCCAGGATGTGGGGATTGCCGAAGCCGCCGTGCTGGAAGATGCCGAGGCCGGTCAGGCACGACAGGACCGTCCCCCACACGAAAACCTTGCCGGACCGGCTCGCGTTCGAGATCTCCCAGTGGCGCGCGAGCGCGACGAATCCCGCGGCGAGGGCGATCAGGCTGATTGTGGTATGGATCGCGCCCAGCGTGGTGAGCCCCAGCATGGTCATCTCCCTTGGAAGCCGTACAACGACTCCGGATTGTCCACCAAGATGCGCTGCTGCAGCGCCGGCTCCGGCACCATCAGTGGGAAGAGCTCCACAAGCGCACCATCGTCGGGCATCCACTTCACGTTGGGATGCGGCCAGTCGGTGCCCCAGAGCACGCGCTCCGGCGCGGCCTCGACCAGGGCGCGGCCGAACGGCACCGCGTCGGTGAACGGCGGCCCTTTCGAGGAGACGCGTTCCGCGCCGCAAATCTTTACCCAGAAGTTGTCCTGCTTCATCCACTCGAGCAGCACCTGGAACGGCTTCTGCTGCAACCCGTCCGCGGCCTTCACCCGGCCCATGTGGTCGATGACCATGGGCGCGCGGATCTTGCGGAACAACGCGTCGAACTCGACCAGGTCCGCCGCGTCGAGATGCAGGATCAGGTGCCAGCCCATCGCCTGCACCCGCTCGACGGTCCGCGTGAAAAAGCCCATTTCGGGACGGCCGCCGAGGTGCCTGACGAAGTTGAAGCGCACGCCGCGGATCCCGCCGTCGTGCATCTTCCTGAATTCCGGATCACCGTAGGACTCGTCGATGATGGCCGTGCCCCGGTAGCGCCCGCCCGAGCGCGCGATCGCATCCAGCGTGACGCGCATGTCGGCCCCGTGGCAGCTCGCGTGGACAATCACCGCCCTTTCGATTCCCAGCCGTCCATGCAATTTCTGCAAAGCCTCGAACGGCGCATCCGCCGGAATGTAGGCAGCCTTGGGGTCGTAGGGGAACTTCGCCGCCGGGCCGAACACGTGGCAATGCGCATCACAGGCGAGCGGCGGCGGTTTAAATGGCATGCTTCGGCAGGTGAATGATAGCTTCGATGTGGCCGTCGTCGGCCTCGGCCCCACCGGCGCGGTCTGCACCGCCCTGCTCGGCGGCCTCGGCCTGAAGACCATCGCCATCGAGCGCGAGCAGGCAGTGTACGACAAGCCGCGTGCGTTCGCCCTCGATCACGAAATCATGCGCGTGTTCGAAGACATCGGCATCGCCGAAGCCGTGGCGCCGCATACCGCGCTTTTCACGTCCTCCGAGTATTACGGCGTCGACGGCCAGCTCATCAAGCGCCTCGGCGCGCTGCCTCCGCCCTGGCCGCTCGGCTGGCCGCCCAGCATGGTGTTCAACCAGCCCGCGGTCGACGCGCTGCTGCGCGACCGCGCCGCGGCGGTCGCCGAGGTTGCCTTCACCGAGCTCGAGGGCCTCGACCCGTCGAAAAAGGACGTGAAGCTGCGGCTGCGCGATCGCACCATCACGGCGAAGTATGTCGTCGCCTGCGACGGCGCCAGCAGCACGGTGCGCGGCGCTCTCGGCATCGAGTACGAGGATCTCGATTTCGACCAGCCCTGGCTGGTGGTCGATCTGCTGGTGAGCCCGCGCGGGCTCGAGAAGCTGCCGAAGGTCAGCATCCAGTACTGCGAGCCGGCGCGCCCTTCCACCTACCTGATCGGCGTGGGCGCGCACCGGCGCTGGGAGCTGATGCTCGATCCGGGCGAAGAGCCCGATGTCTGGAAGTTGCTCGCGCGCTGGATCACGCCCGACGATGCGCAGCTCTGGCGCGCGGCCTCCTATCGCTTCCACGCGCTCGTCGCGCGCGAGTGGCGGCGCGGGCGCGTGTTCCTCGCCGGCGATGCCGCGCACCAGCAGCCGCCGTTCACCGGCCAGGGGATGTGCCAGGGGATTCGCGATGCGGCCAACCTGAGCTGGAAGCTGCACTACGTGCTCGCCGGCAAGGCGAAAGAGAGGCTGCTGGACACCTACGAAGCCGAGCGCAGCGCGCACGCGAAACGGCTGATTTCGATCGTGAAGGACATCGGAGCCGTCATCGGCGAGCGCAACGTGGAAAAGGCGCGGGCGCGCGATCGCTGGCATCTGGCCGAAACCGGCGGCAAGGTCGTCACCGTGCCGCGCCAGCACCTGATCCCGCCGCTCAAGGATGGGTTTCTCTCATCGCGGCCCCACGCGGCAAACGGCACCCTGTTTCCGAAGGACGGCGGCACGGGAATGCGGACGGTGAAGCGTGACCCGAGCCAAACCTTGGTCGCCGACTGGTTCGACAAGAACATCTGCACTGCCGCCATCGTGCGGCCGGATCACTATGTATACGGCGTAGCGCGCGACGACGCTGCGCTTGACCGCATGCTCAAGGAAATGGCAAAAGGTCTGAAATGAAACTACGCAGCGTGGAGCTCGAGCTGCCGGATGTCGCGCAGGCGGCGGATTTCCTCGGCAGCGTCTGGGGCCTGGCGCCGGCAGGCACGTCCGGCGCGACGCAATTCTTCCGCGGTACCGGGAATCATCCGTACATCCTGTCGATCACCAGAGCCTCGGCGCCCGCGGTGGCGGCGATCACGTTTTCCGGCGCTCCGGACGAGCTTCACTCGGTGAGGCAGCGCAACGGATCGCCGCGAATGATCAAGTTCAACGTGCCGGGCGGCGGCGAGGGCTTCGAGGTTCGCGGCCCCGAGGCGCAAACCTATCGCTTCATCGAAGAGACCGGCGTTCCGGAGCGGTTGAAAGACGCGGACAAGCCCATCCAGCTCACGCACGCGGTGGTGAACTCGACCGACGTGGAAGCTGCCGAGCGCTTCGCGGTGGAGAAGCTCGGCTTCCAGGTCTCCGACCGCACCGCGCACATGCGCTTCCTGCGCTGCAACCGCAAGCACCACTGCGTCGCCTACGCGAAATCGGAGCTCGCCTCGCTCAACCACATCGCCTTCGAGATGCCGAGCCTCGACGCGGTGATGCGCGGCATGGCCCGCGTGCGCGAGGCCGGATTCGAGCCGGTCTGGGGGCCCGGGCGGCACGGCCCGGGAAACAACGTGTTCGGCTACTTCATCGCGCCCTACGGCGGCGTGATCGAGTACACCGCCGAGGTGAGCGAGGTGGGGGACGACTACAAGGTCGGCGGCCCGGAGGACTGGAAGTGGCCGCCGGGCCGCATCGACCACTGGGGCCTGTCGAAAAAAGATACGGCGAAGACCGGCCCTGCCGAGCGCGTGTTCCGCTTTACTGGGTCTTGATCCCGAGCTCGGGAATCAGCTTGGCGTAGCGCGCGTGCTCGCCGCGCACGTAGGCGGCGAACTGCTCGGGGCTCATGGGCTCGGCCACGTCGACGGCGAGCGCCTTGAAGCGCTCGGCCACCGCCGGGTGCTGCATGGCCTTCAGTAGCTCCGAATTTATTCTGAGGACCACATCGCGGGGCGTTCCGGCCGGCCCGTAAAGGCCGAAATGGGGCCCGCCGTCGACGCCCTTGATCCCGTTCTCGTCCAGCGTCGGGATGTCGGGAAAGTCGGGATGGCGCTTCGGCCCCGCAATCGCGATCATGCGCACCTTGCCGGCCTTGGCTGGCGCGATGCCGACGCCGGGATCGAACACGATGTCGATCTGCCCGCCGATCAGGTCCTGCAGCGCCGGGCCGGCACCTTTGTACGGCACATGGTTCAGCTTCACTTTCGCCTCGCGGTTGAAGACCTCGGTCGCAATGTGCGGCGAAGTGCCGTTGCCCGGCGTGCCGTAGTTGAGCTTGCCGGGATTGGCGCGGGCATAGGCGAGGAGCTCGTTCAGGTTCTTGAACGGCCGCTCGGGGTGCGCGATCACGTAGAGCGATACGCGCCCGGAGGCGGCGATCGGCACCAGCACCTTGAGGGGATCGAGATCGGGCCGGTTCACGATATGCGGCGCGATCATCATGCTCGAGCCGGGCGAGTAGAGCAGCGTGTGGCCGTCCGGGTCGGAGCGCGCCACCGCGTCGAAGCCGATGTAGCCGTCGCCGCCGGCGCGGTTCTCGACCAGGAACGACTGGCCGAGCGTCTCGGTCATGCGCGCGCCGAGCACGCGCATGGTGACGTCGGCCACGCCGCCCGCCGCGACGTTCACGATCACGCGGACCGGCTTGTTAGGCCAGGCTTGCGCGTAGCAAGCGGCTGTCAGGAAAAGACCGGCGATGAGCGAAAAGAGCTTCATATATGTATGTCCCCTGTTCCCTACTGAGCCTTGATGGCGGCGTCCTTGATGACCTTGCCCCACTTCTGCACCTCCGAGCGTACAAAGGCGGCGAACTCCTCGGGTTTCTCGCCGCCCGCGCGCGTGCCGAGCGCCATGGCGTCATCCTGGATTTCCTTCAGTTGCAGCACGCGCGTGATCTCCTTGTGGAGGCGATCGACCACGGGCCGGGGCGTGCCCGCCGGCACGAAGATGCCGTTCCAGCCCAGCCCCTCGATCGGGTAGCCGCCCTCCGCCATCGTCGGCACCTCCGGCAGGATGTCGAGCCGCTGGCGGTCGGCAATCGCGAGCGCGCGCAGCTTGCCCGCGCGCACCATGTCGCGGATCACCACCGGGGAGAGGAACGCGGTGCTGACGTGCCCGCCGGTGAGGTCGGGAAGCTCGGCGCCGATCGCCTTGTACGGAACCTCGCGCACCTGGATGCCCGCGGTGAGCTTGAGGAGCTCGCCCACCATCTGCGTGATCGCGCCGGTCCCGCCATGCGCGTAGGTGAGCGAGTTCGGCTTCGATTTCGCCAGCGCCACATAATCCTTGAGATTTCCAGGAAGCGAGGGGTGCACCACCATCACGAGCGGCGTCGTATAGAGGCGCGTCACCGGCACGAGCTTGTCGTTCAGCACGCAGCACGGATCCGGCGCGAGCGCGTCGTTGATCGCGTTGTTCACCACCGCCTGGAACAGCGTGTAGCCGTCCGGCGCCGCGCGCGCGGCTTCGCGCGCCGCGATCATGCTGTTCGCCCCGGGCCGGTTCTCGACGATCACCGGCTGGCCGAGCGCTTCGGCGAGCTTCGGGGTCACGCGCCGTGCGTTCACGTCGACCGCGCTGCCGGGGCCGGTCGGCACGATCCAGCGCAGCGGCTTACTCGGGTACGGTTGTGCGCCCGCCGCGCTGCAAAAGAACAGCAGGACCAGAAAAAGTCTCATTTCAGGAACTCCCCCAGCACGCGATTGAACCCCTCCGGGTTCTGAATATTAGCGATATGCGCCGCCTTTGGAACCGAGAGGTGGCGGGCGCCTTTCACCTTGCCGCTCAATCCCTGCATGAGCGCCGGCGGCCCGCCGAGCTTGTCCTCGGCGCCGCTCACGTAGAGGGTCGGGGCCCGGATCTCCTGCAGCCGGTCCTCCACGTCGAGGCCAAGGAATGCGGCGGTAACGCCGAGGTAGCCCTCGAGGGTCGTACCGCGGATCATCCTGCGAATGTTGTCGAGCACGTCGGGATGCGCAGCCTTGAAGTCCTCGGAGAACCAGCGCTGCACGGTCGGCTCGACGATCGTCTCGAGCCCGTTCTGCCGCACCGTCTCGCGCAGCTTGTGCCACATCGCGGCGAAGTCGGGGACCATGCGCGCGCGGCAGCAGCACGGCATGAGGCGGTCCAGGCGATCCGGGTGCTCGATCGCGAACGCCTGGGCGAGCGCGCCGCCGAGCCCGAGACCGACCAGAGAGGTCTTTTGAATTTTCTGTGCGTCGAGAAGCGCTTTCAAATCTTCAACCAAGAGCGCCATGCTGTAATCGCCGCCCGTTGCCTCGCTGCCGCCGTGGCCGCGCAGGTCGTAGCGCAGGATGCGGAAGTCGCCCGCGAGCGCGGGGACCTGGCCGTCCCACATGGTGAGATCGTTGGCGATGCCGGTGACGAAAGTCACCCAGCGGCCGCCGCGGCCGTCGCGGCCGTCGATGCGGTGGTTTGTCTTCACTCCACCTTGATGCCTGCCTGTTGCACGACAGCCTTCCAGCGCGCGGTTTCCTTCGCGAGGACCTCGCCGAACCGGGCGGGCGAGCCGCCCGCGGGCTCGAGCCCGTCGTTCGCCAGCACCTTCCTGAAGTCTTCGCTGGTCAGCATCTCGTTGATCTCTTTGTTCAGGCGCTCGACGACCTCGCGCGGAGCTCCCTTGGGCGCGACCAGGCCGTGCCAGTTCGTCACCTCGTAGTCGGGATAGCCGGACTCGGCGATGGTGGGAATCTCGGGCGCGGCGGCGATGCGCTTCGCCGTCGTCACCGCCAGGGCGCGCAGCTTGCCGGCTCTCACGTGCGGCAGCGTGGTCGGCACCGCGCCGAAGACGAGCTGCACCTGGCCGCCGATGGTGTCTTGCAGCGCAGGGCCGGTGCCCTTGTAAGGAATGTGCAGCACCTTGATCCTGGCCGATTCGAGGAAGTACGCGGTGGAGACGTGCATCACGCTGCCGTTGCCGGAAGACCCGTACGCGAGCTTCTCCGGCTGCTGGCGCGCGTAGGCAACGAATTCCGCGAGCGTCTTCGCGGGGACTGAGGGATGCACCGCCACCACGTAGGGCCCGCCGGAGATCTGGATGATCGGCGCGATGTCCTGGACCGAATCGAACGAGAGCTTGTACACGCTCGGGTTCACCGTGTAGCTCGCCGAGATGAGCAGCAGCGTGTAGCCGTCCGCGGGCGAGCGCACCGCCATCTCCGCGCCGAGGTTGCCGCCCGCGCCGGCACGGTTTTCCACCACGAACGGGTTGCCGAGGCGCTCGGTCAGCTTCTGCGCCATGAGGCGTGCGGTGAAGTCCGAGCCGCCCCCCGGCGCGAACGGCACGATCACGCGCACCGGCTTCGACGGATATTGCTGCGCGCCGGCGAGTGGCGCCGCGAACGCGATAGCGCCGGCAAATAACCCGGCAAAGAGCTTTACGAGCATCGAAACCTCCTCATGGTTAGGATTTGACCATGAACCGGCTGATGACGGCGATCGAGCGCATCCTGGCGCTCGCCTTTATCGCCGCGGTCTGCCTCAACTTCGCCAACGTGGTCGGCCGCTACGGCTTCGGCCGCTCGATCGCCGCCGCCGACGAAATCCAGATCTACATCATGGTGTTCATGGCGTTCCTGGGCGCGGCGGTGGTGTCGTGGCGGCGCCAGCACCTGCGCATGGACGTGCTGGTGCGCTTTCTACCGCCCGGACTGCAATCGGCGCTGCGCATTTGCGAAATCGTCCTGGTCGCCGCCGTCGCGGGCTTCGTCCTGGTGCAATCCTGGCGCTACAGCGCGCAGATGCTCGCCCTCGGGCGCAGCAGCGATGTCGGCGGCATCCCGATGTGGATTCCGCATGGGGCCGTGACCCTGGGGTTCTTCCTCATATTGATAGTTTCCCTAAGAAACTCGAAATGAGTTTCGCCCTCGGGGTATTGCCGGTCGCCCTGCTGCTGCTCGGCTTCCCGATCTACCTGGTCCTGCTCACCGCGGTGAGCGTGGCGCTCATCTTCTATATGAACGTCCCGCTGGTCGTGCTGCACCAGAACCTGTTCGGCGCGATCGACGCCTTCGCGCTGCTCGCGGTGCCGTTCTTCATCTATGCGGGCGAGCTCATGAGCCGCGGCAGCGTGGCGCAGCGCATCGTCGATTTCGTGCAGGCGGGGGTCGGCCGGGTGCCGGGAAGCCTCGGCGTTACGACCGTGGGCACCTCGGCGATCTTCGGCGCGATCTCGGGCGCGAGCGCGGCGACCGTGGCCACGGTCGGCAAGGCGATGCTTCCCGCGATGCGGCGCGCGGGTTATCCGGAGCCCTTCGCCGCCGGGCTGATCACCGCGGTCGGCGCGATCGACATCATCATTCCGCCGAGCATTCCGCTCATCGTCTACGGCATGGCGGCGCAGGAGTCGGTGCCGCGCCTCTATGCCGCAGGCGTGCTGCCGGGGCTGCTGATCGCGGGGCTCCTCGCGATCTACGTAGTGTGGACCGCCAGGCGGCAGGGTTTTGAAGTCGGCTCACCTTTTCAGCTGTCTGCTTTTCTCGGAGCCGCGGCACGCGGCGCGTGGGCGCTCGGCGCGCCGTTCATCATCCTCGGCGGCATCTATGGCGGCATCTTCTCCCCCACGGAGGCGGCCGCGGTGGCCTGCGTCTACGCGGCGCTCGTCACCTGGGTAGTGTTTCGCGAGCTCGGCTGGAGCGACGTGGTGGAAGCGGCCGCGAGCACTGCACTATTTACCGGACAGGTGCTGATCATCGTCGCCTGCGCGGGCGTATTCGCGTGGCTCCTCACGGTGCAGCAGGTACCGCAGGCGCTGGTGGCATGGATACAGTCTCTCGGCGTTTCACAAGGAGAATTCCTCCTGGTGGCCAACGTCCTCCTGCTCCTGGTCGGCTGCTTCCTCGATCCGCTGTCGGCGATCCTGCTCCTCACGCCGCTCTTGATCCCGGTGGTCAAGGCGCTCGGCATCGACACGGTCCACTTCGGCATCGTGGTCACGGTGAATCTCGCCATCGGCCTGTTCCATCCGCCCTTCGGCATCAACATCTTCGTCGCGCAGTCGGCGCTCGGCCTGAAGCTCGAGGTGATCTACCGCGGCATCGTGCCCTTCATCGTGATCTATCTCGGCGCGCTCGCCCTCATCACCTACGTTCCGCAGATCTCGCTCGCCGGGGTAAGATGGTTTCTCCTATGAAAATCATCGCCCTCGAAGAACACTACTGGGACCCGGAAGTCGCGACCCATTTCAAGGAGCGCGGCCCGGAGATGCGCATCCCCGCGCTGCAGGAGCGCCTGTTCGACCTCGGCGCGCTGCGCATCAAGGAAATGGACGAGGCCGGCATCGACCTGCAAGTGCTCTCGCACGGCGCGCCGGCAACGCAGCGCCTCGACCCCGAGACCGCGGTGCCGCTTGCGCGGCGCGCCAACGACCGCCTGCATGAAGCCGTAAGCAAGCATCCCGGAAGATTCGAGGGCTTCGCCGTGCTGCCGAGCGCCGACCCCAAGGCTGCCGCCGACGAGCTCGAGCGCGCGGTGACGCGGCTCGGCTTCAAGGGCGCCATGATTCATGGTCTTACGAATAATCTGTTCATCGACGACAAGCGCTTCTGGCCGATCTTCGAGCGCGCGCAGGCGCTCGACGTCCCGCTCTATCTGCATCCCGCGGTCCCGCACAAGGCGGTGATCGATGTCTACTACCGGGATTATTTGGAACAGTTTCCCGGCCTGATGACCGCGGCCTGGGGCTTCGGCGTCGAGACCGCCACGCAGGGAATCCGGCTGGTGCTGTCGGGCGTATTCGAGGCGTATCCGGGATTGAAGATCATCCTCGGCCACCTCGGCGAGGGCCTGCCCTTCTACCTCTGGCGCATCGACATGGCGCTCGCGCGCCAGGGCAACCGCAAGACGCCCTTCCGCGACACCTTTCGCGAACACTTCTGGATTACCACCAGCGGCAACTTCTCGACGCCGTCGCTGCTCTGCTGCGTGATGGAAATGGGCGCCGACCGGATCCTGTTCTCGGTCGACTACCCGTTCGTGCCCAACCCGCCGGGCGTCAAGTGGATGGAGCACGTCCCGCTCGGCCCCGAGGACCGCGCGAAGATCCTGCACGGCAACGCGCAGCGCCTGCTCAAGCTC
>DATBSZ010000048.1:0-11682 GCA_036559525.1 Burkholderiales bacterium | reverse complement strand
CTGCTTGAGGTAGGGATCCTCGGAGGAGACGATCTCCTGCGGCGTCCCCTTGCCGAGCACGCTGCCGTCGTTGATGACGTAGACGTAGCCGGCCACCTTGAGCGCTTCCTGCACGTCGTAGGTCACCACGATGGAGGTCAGGCCGAGCGACTGGTTGAGCTCGCGGACCAGCACGCCCACCTGGTTGAGCGAAATCGGGTCGAGTCCGGCGAAGGGCTCGTCGTACATCATCAGCTTGGGGTCGGTAGCGATGGCGCGAGCGAGCGCCACGCGGCGCGTCATGCCGCCCGACAGGTCGTTCGGCATCATCGCCTGGGCGCCGCGCAGGCCGACCGCGTGCAGCTTCATCAAAACCAGGCGTCTAACCAGCGCCTCAGGCAAATCGACAAAATTCTCGCGGATCGGGAACGCCACGTTCTCGTACACCGACAGGTCGCTGAACAGGCCCGAGGTCTGGAACATCATGCCCATCTGCAGGCGCAGCTGGTAGAGCTCGTCGGAGCTCAGCTCGTGGACGTTCTTGCCCTCGACCCTGACCGTGCCCTTCTCGGGGCGCAGCTGGCCGCCGATCAGCTTGAGCAGCGTCGATTTTCCGGAGCCGCTGCCGCCGAGGATCGCGACCACCTCGCCGCGCGGGATGTTGAGCGAAAGGCCGCGCAGCACCTTCAAATCGCCGTACGAAAAATGCAGGTTGCGGATCTCGACCGCAGCCTGCGTGATGCGCCTCTGCTGCATAGAACTACTATACGCCAATGCATCCGTACGCCGCACTCACGCCGGAGGTGGTGCTCGACGCAATCGACGCGCTCGGCCTGCGCACCGACGGCCGACTGCTCGCGCTGTCCAGCTACGAGAACCGCGTGTACCAGGTGTGGCTGGAGGACGACGCCTCGGTGGTGGCGAAGTTCTACCGCCCGGGGCGCTGGAGCGAGGCGCAGATCGACGAGGAGCACGAATTCGCCCGGGAATTGGCTGAGCGCGAGATTCCTGTCGTCGCACCGATACACAAAGGAAAATTCTCCGACTTCATCTATGCCGTCTATCCGCGCCGCGGCGGGCGCACCCCGGAGCTCGGCGACCCGAAGGCGCTGGAGTGGATCGGCCGCTTCCTGGGGCGGATTCACGCCGTGGGCTCGACGAAGAAATTCATCCACCGCGAAGCGCTGACCGCGCAAACCTTCGGCCACGACGCTCGCGCCTATCTGCTGAAGAGCTCGCTGGTGCCGGCGGAGCTGCTCGATGCCTGGAAGGCGGTCACCGAGCAGGCGTTGCGGCTGGTCGATTCCTGCTACCAGCGATGCGAAGCGCGCGCCATCCGCCTCCACGGCGACTGCCATCCCGGCAATATCCTGTGGACCCATGAAGGCCCGCATTTCGTGGACCTCGACGACGCGCGCATGGGGCCGGCGATGCAGGACCTGTGGATGCTGCTCTCCGGCGACCGCGCGGCCATGTCGCTGCAGCTGCATCACGTGCTGACGGGCTACGAGCAGTTCATGCGCTTCGATCGCAGCGAGCTGCATCTTCTCGAAGCGCTGCGCACCCTGCGCCTCATCCACTACTCGGCGTGGATCGCGCGGCGCTGGGACGACCCGGCGTTCCCGGCGGCGTTCCCGTGGTTCAACACGCAGCGCTACTGGCAGGACCGGATACTCGAGCTGCGCGAGCAGATCGCGCTGATGCAGGAGGAGCCGCTCGCGGTCGACTAGAGAAGGACCGTTTCTTGCTGGGCACTCGCCATGCCCATGCTCCGCGCCCTGTTGTGCGTCGCCTTGGTATCGGGCACCGCGCAGGCGCAGGACGCCGGAACGCTGCGTGCGCGCCACGCAGCGCTGCGTGAGCAGCTCGCGAGCAACCCGTTCGGCCGCCCGCTGCACGTGGAGTCGGACGCTTCCGGCGGCGCGCACAAGGGGGAGATCTTCGCCGTCATCGACCAACCCTACGGCGTCGTCGGTCCGGCGCTCGCGCGTCCGGCGAACTGGTGCGACATCCTGATGCTGCAGATCAACATCAAGCGCTGCGGCGCCGCCGATGCCGACACGCTGGCCGCATTCATCACCCGCAAGCCCCGCGACCCGCTCGACAGCGCGCACCGCGTCGACTTCCGCTACGAGCCTGCCATGGCCGACGCCGACTACCTCCGGGTCGCGCTCGGCGCCCGCGCCGGGCCGATGGGCACGCGGGACTACAAGATCCTGCTCGAGGCCGCGCCGCTCGATTCCCGGCGCACTTTCGTCCACATGTCCTACGCCTATACCCTCGGCTTTGCGGCGCGCTTTGCCATGGACGCGTACCTCGCCGGCGCCGGACGCGACAAGCGCGGCTTCACCGTCGACGGCGGCGAGCGCGGCGTGGTCGAGCGCAGCGCAATGCGCCATTACCTCGCGATCGAGGCTTACCTCGCGTCGCTCTCTGCGCCGCCGGGGCAGCGCCTACAGGCACGGCTGCGCGACTGGTACGCGGCGACCGCGCGTTACCCGCAATTGCGCGAGCCGGTCGGCGCGGAAGAATACGTCGAGATGAAGGTCAGGGAAGCGAGTCCTGCGTCGACAGGCGCCAGCGCCCCGCGCTAGCCCATTTCGACTGCTCAGCGCTCCTTCGCCCCCGCGTGCAGCAACGCAAGCAGCTCGCGTTGCCGGTCTCCGAAGCCTTGCTCGATCACCCGCGGCAGCTCTTCGGGGGGCACGGCCTTGCTCCAGAACCAGCCCTGGCCGTAGTCGACGCCGGCGGCGTGCAGGAAGAACGCCTGCGCGGCGGTCTCAACGCCTTCGGCAACGGTGCGCGCCCGGAGCACGTTCGCCAGCGCGACGATCCCGCGCACCAGCCGGTCGGCCTTCGGGTCCTTCAGCAAATGCTCGACCTGCGAGCGATCGAGCTTGAGCACGTCGATCGTCATCCCGAGGAGCTGTGCGAGGCCGCTGTTGCCGGTGCCGAAGTCATCCATCGCGATGCGCACGTTGGACCTGCGCGCGCCGTCGAGCGCCGCGCGCCCGGCCGCGCTCAGCGCCTGCCGCTCGGTCACCTCGCAAACCAGCCGGTTGACGCAGGGCGTGAGCCCGAGGTCCTTCACCATCGCGAGGATCCTGCCGTCGCCGATCATCGCCGGCGGCACGTTGACGCTCACGTAGAAATCGGGAAAGCGCGCGAACAGCGGCTGCACGTCGCGCTGGATCGCCTGCAGCAGCCGCCACATCAGCTTCTCCACGTGCCCCGGGTCGCTTTCGACCTCCTCGATGATCGGCCCGATCGAGCGCGCCGGGCCGGCGTCGTCCTCGATTCTCGCCAGCATCTCGAACCCGGCGACGGCGCCCGTGCCGAGCGCGACGATCGGCTGGTAGTGCGCGATGACGCGCTCGAGCGCCTTCGCGAGATCTTGCCTGGTCACCGGATGATCGTCTGAACCATCAGGGCGCGATCTTTCCAGTACATCCCGTTCAGCCGCAGCGAGACGCGCTGCAGCGCACCCAGAGGCGGCGCCGCGAACTCGAGCACCGCCGCCGGGCGCGAGCCGTCGCCGTCGACCCGCTGGATGCTGGTGCACTCGAGGTCCGACGCGTACTTCTTCACCAGCGCGCGGATTTCGTCGTCCGCAGTCTCGGGTGCGATGTTGCCGATCCAGAGCTTCATCTTGCCGCGGGCTCGAGCTCGTAGATCCCGCCGTCCGCCATCAGCGAAAGGAAAAGATGGCCGTCCTTAATGACGTACGAGCGGACGTGCGGCAGCTGCTTGACGATCTGGTCATGCAGCGAGCCGGGCGGACACATCGCGCGCGTGACCGCCATCGGACCGAACTCGAGCCGTCCCTTCTCGGGCGACTTCCAGGCGCCGCGGGCGCGGTTGCAGTCGATCCGCGCGCTGACGGTGCCGTCGGCGCCGAACGCAAGGGTGTACTTCGACTTGTCGTCGGGCCGCAGCACCGTATCGTCCCCACCCTGGAACTTCACCAGCTGCCAGGAGGTTCCGCCGAGGCTGTCGGCACCGCTCTGCGGCGCGAGAGCGGCGCACCCGGCCAGCAGCGCTGGTACGAACAGGAAGACCGCAGCGATGCGTCGATCCACTACCCGAGGGTACTCCTAGGCTGCGGCCAGAAAAAGTTCCGGATCGACCGAGACCGCGTTGAGATACACGGAGAAATGCAGGTGCGGCCCGGTGACCCGGCCGGTGGCGCCCACCTTGCCGATCGGGCTGCCGGCCTCCACGACGGCTGCGAGCGGCGCGTCGATGGCGCTCAAGTGGGCATAGAGCGTGAGCAATCCCTGTCCGTGGTCGAGGACGATGCTGCGTCCCTGGAAGAAGTACTCGCCGGTGTCGATCACCCGGCCCGCGTTCGCGGCGACGACCGGCGTGCCCTCGGGCGCCGCGAAATCCATTCCACCGTGGCGGCTGCGCAGCTGGCCGTTGAAGTAGCGCTGCAGGCCGAAGACGCTGCTGCGCCGGCCGGGAGCGGGCTGGAGCATCGCGAGAGTGGCGGGCGCGGAATCGGTGAACGTGCGCAGCACCTCGCGCAGATGCGTCCGCTCGCGCTCGTGGCGCGCCAGATCCTCCGCGGAAAGCTCCACCTGGCCCGGCGGCACCTTGAGGTGCTGCGACGCATAGGCCTTCGCAGCCACCTTGACCTCGAGCTGCTTGCGCTTGCCGTCGGCGTGCTCGACCTCGAGCCGCACCTTCGAGCCAGGCCGCGCGGTCAGCGCGATGCCGACCAGCGCGACCCATTCGCCGTCTTCGCGCACGACCAGCACGCGCTCGCCTTCGAGGAGCACGCGCGGCGCGCGCTCGGCAGCGCCGAGCCGGATCCTGGCGACCCCGCCCGGGACTGCCGCGGTTCGCGGGTAGGCCGAAGCCCATGCAGGGACGCCCCATGCCTGCGCAACGAGCACCGCGGCGAGCGACTGGAGGATCCTGCGCCGCTTCATCGAGCCTCCTTTTTCACCTGCTTTGGCCACCGGGGTGCACGGAGGTTCCTTCGCCGGGCGATCCGTCAAGCGGTGCGCAGCCGCAGCAGGCGCACACCGGCGACCGCGATCAGCGGCAGCGCCAGCGTGAGCACCGCGGCGACGACCATGAGGATACCAAGCTCGCTGTAGTCCCCCCGCTTCACCACGAATACCCGGTTGAGGTATACCGTGCCGAGCTGCGAGGCGGCGAGCGCCAGGTTGGAGAACGAAGCCATCACCGCGAAAAAGGTCGCCTTGAGGTGCGCCGGCGCCGAGTTGGCGATCCAGGCGAGCATCGGGATCATGGCGATCTGGCCGAGCGGCGACTCGAGCGCCGTGTTCACCAGCATGATTATGCGCGCATCGACCCTGCCGCCGGTGTGCGCCGCGGTCCACTCGTGCAGGCCATAGAACATGCCGATGGTGGGGAGCGCGAGCGCCGCCGCGGCCACGCTCAGCACCACCACGATGGTGGCGATCGAGTGCTCGGCCATGAAGCGGCGCAGCGCGAACATTCCCACCAGCGTGAGCGCATAGGTGACGAGCGAAAGCTGCGCGAGGAACGCCTCGTTGAACTTCAGCACGTCGATCATCCACCAGGTCGAGCCGTCGCCGGTGAGCGGCACCGCGCGGTAGAGGAACAGCACCACCGCGGTCGCGACCAGCACGTTGCGCGCCGCGGGCTCGAGCTCGCGCGCGAGGCGCCACAGCAGGAACAGGATCACCGCGAGCGACCCGGCGAAGATGATCTCCTCGGCGTTCGCGACCCCGCCCACGCCGACGGCGAGCGTCACGGCGACGAACGCCAGGCTGCCCCCGAGCACCGCCCAGTTCGGCCGGGTCTTCTCGACCACCTCGCGCTCGTGCTTGAGGAAGCGGTGCAGGATCACGCCGAGCACCGACAGCACCGGGACGACGAGCGCGGCGGTGTAGACGTCGGCATAGAGCGCGGCCTTCTGCTCTTTCGGCAGGGCTTCGGCGTCATGGAAGATGTAGACGTTCGCTGCGGCTACCAGAGTCAGGCCGCCGATCAGCGCAACGCGCCCGAGCGTCTGCATCGTCGTATGCATGCTCTTTTGCAACTTCGGGTCATCGACCCGCGGCACGGCCTCCACCGTCATGGCGTCGGCGACCGAGTCCTGGATCATGTAGCCGGTCGGCGCGAGCAGCGACGAGAGCACGAACCAGCTCCCGGTGCTCATCACCGAGCGCATCGCTTCGGTGTGGCTGATGAGGCCGATCATGATCAGCAGGCTCGCCGCGATCATCGAGGCGCCGAGCCACACCAGCGCCGCCTTCCAGCGCCAGATGAGGTCCACCACGTGGCCGACCGGCATTTTCAGCGCCCAGGGAATTCCGGCCCAGAACAGCAGCGCGGCGAGGAACTCCGGCGAGAGCTCGAGGTAGTCCTTGACGAAGAACGTGCCGACGATCCCCGTCAGCCCCGACACCCCGTACGCCGCGTACACCATCAGCGGCGGGAGGTACGAAAGCCTCACGGGTTGATGACGCGGATCGGCTTGCCGGCGAGCCAGGCGGCGACGTTCTCCGCCGTGTCGCGGTAGAAGATGCGGTAGTTGTCCTCGTGCACGTAGCCAAGATGGGGCGAGAGGGTCACGTTCTCCATCTTGCGCAGCGGATGGCCGGCCGGTAGCGGCTCGTGCTCGTAGACGTCCAGGGCAGCCTGGATTTTTCCTGCTTTCAATGCAGCGAGGAGGTCGTTTTCGACCACGATCGGCCCGCGCGAGGTGTTCACGAGCACTGCGCCGGGCTTCATGCGCGCCAGGTCGGCGGCACCCACCAGACCGCGCGTGCGATCGCCGAGGACGAGGTGGATCGTCACGACGTTCGACTCGGCAAACAGCCTTTCTTTCGAGACGAGCGAAGCCCCAGCGGCCGCGGCTTTCTCCGCCGTCAAGTTCGCGCTCCACGCGGCGCATTCCATGCCGAACGCGCTTCCGATCGCGGCCACGCGTGCGCCGATGTTGCCGAGACCAAGGAGCCCGAGGCGCTTTCCCGCCAATGAAAATCCGGGAGAAAGACCCTCATGCCACCGCCCCGCTCGCATGTTGCGCTCGCCCTTCGCGAGGCCGCGCGCCGCGGCGATGATCAATCCCCAGGTCAGCTCCACCGTCGAGAGCCCGCCGCCGGCGGAGCGCGTGTTGCTCACCGGGATGCCGCGCTCCTTCAGCGCCTGCGTGTCGAGGCTCGGCGAGCGCGCGCCGGTGAGGCTGACGAACTTGAGGTTGGGCAGCTTTTCGATCAGCGCGCGCGGGAACGGCGTGCGCTCGCGCATCAGGCAGACGATGTCGAAGGGCGCGAGCTGCTGCGCGGCATCCTTCAGGGGTTCATCAAAGACCGCGACCTCGACGTCTTTGAGGGACTTCCAGTCGGCGTACTCCAGCGCGAGGCGCTGGTAGTCGTCGAGGACCGCCAGCTTCATTCCGCTCTGATGTCGTTGTCCTTCACCACTTTGCCCCAGCGCGCCATGTTGTCCGCGATCCACTTCCGCGTGGCCTCGGGGCTAAGCGCGACCACGTCCATGCCCTGGGTCTCGGTGAGCATTTTGTTGACGTCGGGCAGCTTGATCGCCTTGACCAGCTCGGCGTGGATCTTGTCGATGATCGGCTTGGGCGTGCCTGCGGGCGCGAGGATGCCCCACCAGGCGTGCGCCACCACGTCGATGCCGAGCTCCTTCAGGGTGGGTACGTCGGGCATGGTGTGCGAGCGCTTGTCGCCGGTAAGCACCAGCGCGCGCATCTTGCCGCTTCTCACGTGCTGCGCTTGCGCGGCGGTGGACGCCATTGCGAGCTCCACGTGGCCGCCGATCAAGTCCGTCGAGAGCGGTCCCCCGCCCTTGTAGGCGACCGGCTCGAACTTGGTCCCGGCGGCCTGGTTGAGCACGATGGTCGTGAGGTGGGCGAGCGAGCCGTTGCCGACGTTGCCGAGCGATACGCCCCCCGACTTTGCCACCTTCAGCACATCCTGGAAGTTCCTGTACGGCTTTTGCGTGCCGGTGGTGATCGCCATGGGCGCGGTGCCGACGATCATCACCGGGGCGAAATCCTTCAGCGGGTCGAAGGGTAGCTTGGGATTGAGCGCCTGGTGCACCGCGTGGGTGTCGAAGATGAAGACGAAGGTGTAGCCGTCGGGCGCGCTCTTCGCGACGTAGTCGGTGCCGATGACTCCAGAGGCGCCGGTGCGGCTCTCGACGATGAAGTTCTGCTTCAGCGACTCGCCGAGCTTCGCGCCGAGCATGCGCGCGAGCGGATCGACCGAGCCCCCCGGCGGGTACGGCGAGACGAACTTGACCGGCTTGTTCGGCCAGTCCTGCGCCAGGACCGGCAGCGAAAAAGCCAGCAGAAGAACAAACCTAAAAAGCGACATTGCGTCCTCCTTTGAGTTTCAGCATCTCGCGCGCGTCGTTCGCAGTCGCTACGCTCAGCCCCAGCTCCTCCAGCATGCGCTTCGCCTTCGCCACCTGCTCGGCGTTCGATTTGGCGAGCTGGCCGCGGCCGAGCCACAGGCTGTCCTCCAGCCCCACCCGGACGTTGCCGCCCATCACCGCCGACATCGCGGCGATGAACATCTGGTTGCGCCCGGCGCCGAGCACCGACCAGTAGTACGCGTCGCCGAACAGGCGATCGGCGGTGCGCTTCATGTGCATCACGTCCTCGGGGTGCGGCCCGATGCCGCCGCGGATGCCGAACACGGATTGAATCAGCATCGGCGGCTTGATCAGCCCGCGATCCACGAAGTGCGCCGCGGTGTACAGATGCCCGATGTCATAGCACTCGATCTCGAAGCGCGTGCCGTTCTCGCTGCACGACTGCAGGATGTAGGCGATGTCCTTGAAGGTGTTCTTGAAAATGCGATCGTCGGAGCCCGCGAGGTAGGGCTTCTCCCAGTCGTACTTGAATTCCTTGTAGCGCCCTAGCATCTCGTAAAGGCCGAAGTTCATCGAGCCCATGTTGAGCGAGGCGACCTCGGGCTTGAGCTGCAGCGCGGGCTGCAGCCGCTCCTCGGTCGTCATGGTCGCCGCGCCGCCGGTGGTGAGGTTGATGACCACGTCGGCTGCGACCGCGATCTGCGGCAGGAACTCGTGGAACAGCGCCGGGTCCTGCGAGGGGCTGCCGTCCTTCGGGTTGCGCGCGTGCAGGTGCACGATCGCCGCGCCCGCCTGCGCCGCGCCGATGGCGCCCCGGGCGACCTCCGCCGGCGTCACCGGCAGGTGCGGCGACATGCTCGGCGTGTGGATCGAGCCCGTCACTGCGCAGGTGATGATGACTTTGCCTTGGGCCGCTGCCATGATCCGATTCTAGTTCGGGGACGGAGCCCTAACCAGTTCGGGCTCCGTCCCCGAATTCCTAGACGAGGTAGCGGGTGCCGCCGCAGACCGAGATCGCCTGGCCCGAGATGTGCCGCCCGGCGGTGGCGAGGTAGAGCGCCATGTCGGCGATGTCCTGCTGGGTGACCGTCGTCTTCATGCTCACGCCCTCGACCATCTTCGATTTCACTTCCCCTTCCGGGACGCCGAGCGCCTTCGCCTTGGCCGCGATCACGCGGTCGATGCGCTCGCCTTCGACGATGCCGGGCTGGATGCAGTTCACGCGCACCTTGTCCGGGCCGGCCTCGGCGGCGAGGCTCTCGGTGAAGCCGACGATCGCCCACTTGGCGGCGGAGTAAGGGGTGCGCATCGGGAACGCGAGCCTTCCGGCGGCGGAAGACAAATTGATAATGCTGCCGCCGCCGGCGGCCTTGATGAGCGGCATCGCCTTGCGCGTGCAATAGAACATGCCGTTGAGGTCCACCGCGATGCAGCGGTCCCAGTCCTCGGGGCGGATGTCCTCGATTTTTGCCGTGGGTCCGGCGATCCCGGCGTTGTTGACCAGCACGTCGAGGCCGCGCAGGACTTTTTTCACGTCCTCGAACAGGCGCTCGACGTCGTCGATCCGCGCGACGTCCGCGGCCGTCTGGCTCACCGAGGGAAGCTCCCTTTTTATCTCGGCGAGCGCTTTTTCGTCGACGTCGCAGATGTGCACGCGCGCGCCGTGCTCGACGAACGTGCGCGTTATCACGCGCCCGATGCCGGCCGCGCCCGCGGTCACCAGGACGCGCAAGCCTTTGGCAGAGATTTCCATGCCGCCGCATAATACACGGGGGTCTACGGGAGTCGCAGTGGCCGAACAAGAACAAAGGGTCTCGATCTCGATCGAGCAGGAAGAGCTCAGGGGCATCTCGCGCACCGTCGCCGAGATCCACTGGCTGCTGCTGATCCTCGTGCTGCTGTATCTCGTGTTCGGCGGCGAGCGCGGCGATCCCGAGGCCGACGCCGCGGTGTCGGCGGGCCTTTTCTTCTACGCCGCGATGGTCATGAGCTTTCGCTATGCGAACTTCTACAAGCGCGAGACGCGCTGGAAGATCGCGATCGAGACGCTCGGCATGATCGCCTTCATCACCTGGGTGCTGTGGTACACCGAGCGCCTGGCGAGCCCGCTGGTCAACCTCTACCTGCTGCCGGTGATCACCTCGTCGCTGACCCTGGGCAAGCTCGCCACGCTCGCCAATGTCGGGCTGGTGGCCTCGTGCTACATCCTGCTCGGCAGCGCGACCATGGACGAAGTGCTCACCTTGCGCTTCATCGCGGGCTTCGCCGGGCAGCTCGCGCCGGTGCTCCTCGTCGCCTACATCACCACCATGTTCTCGGCCGACATCCGCTACGGCCTGCAGCAGGCGAAGCTCCTCTCCGAGACCGACGAGCTAACCGGGCTCTACAACACGCGCGGCTTCGCGATCGCCGCCAACCGCCTGTTCGGCCAGGCGGTGCGCTACGGCCGCCCCGCCAGCCTGCTGATGGTGGACTGCGACAACCTGAAGCCGGTGAACGACAGCCATGGCCACGAGGCCGGCAACCGGCTCCTGCGCCAGGTGGCGAACGCGGTGCAGTCCGAGCTGCGCGCGACCGACGTGCCGGCGCGCTACGGCGGCGACGAGTTCATCGTGCTCCTCCCGGAGACGCCGCCCAAAGGCGCCGCCGACGTCGCCGAGCGCATCCGCAACGCGATCGGCGCGCGGCCGATCGCCTTCGACGGCCAGCGCATCACCGCCACGGTGAGCATCGGCATCGCGTGCTACCCGGAGGACGGCCGCACCCTCGACGCGCTGGCGTCCCGCGCCGACCGCGCTCTGTACCAGGCGAAACAGGAAGGGCGCAACAAGGTCATCCGCTACAAACCCGTCTAGAGCTTTGGGAATTCGGGGACGGAGCCCTAACTCCACGGCTGGCGCAGCTTTCGGAGTTAGGGCTCCGTCCCCGAATTCCTAGAGCGTGAGTTCCCAGTACTCCCCGTTCAGCCTCACCCCGAAGCTCGCGTGCTTTTCCTCTTTGACTTTCGTGAAGCCGGTCTTCCGGTAGATCGCCCGCGCCGCGGTGAGGTTGGACTGCGTCCATAGCACGAGCTTGCGGTAGCCCTTGGCGCGGGCGAAGGCGATGCACTCTTCCACCAGGCGCCTGCCGAGCCCGCGGCCGCGGGCCTTGGGCTCCACCAGCAGGAGCCGGAGCTTGGCCACGGTTTTCGATTCCTTCACCGCGAACACGCAGCCGACCGGCTCGCCGTCCATCTCGGCGATCCAGCAGCGCTCGCGGGACGGATCGAATTTTTCGATGAAGTCCTTCGCGATGCCGGCGACCAGGGCCTCGAAGCGCTCGCCCCAGCCGCGCTCCTCGAAATAGAGCCGGCCGTGGGCG
>DATBSZ010000047.1:0-10433 GCA_036559525.1 Burkholderiales bacterium | reverse complement strand
GGTGTCGACCGTGCCCGGGCAGATGGCGTTGCAGCGGATCCCCTTGCCTACGTAGTCGGCGGCGATCGCCTTGGTCAAGCCGATCACCGCGGCCTTGCTCGCGCCGTAGACGAAGCGGTTCGGCAGGCCGCGGATCGAGGACGCGACCGAGGCCATGTTGATGATCGAGCCGCGCCCCTTCTTCAGCATTCCGGGCAGGAAAGCGCGCGACACGAGATACATCGACTTCACGTTCACCGCGAACGCCTGGTCCCAGTCCTTCGGCGTGGCGTCGAGGATCGAGCCGTGGTGCACGATGCCCGCGCAGTTGAACAGCACGTCGATCTCGCCGACTTCGCCTGCAATTTTCTTTATTGAATTCTCATCGGTTACATCGAGCGCCCGAGCTCGGATGCCGTCCTTGCCCTCGAGCTCGCCCACGGTCTTGGCGTTCATGTCGGTGGCCCATACCTTCGCGCCCTCGCGCGCAAAGGCGACGGCGGCGGCGCGGCCCATGCCCTGCCCGGCGGCGGTGATGAAGGCGGTTTTCCCAGCTAAGCGAGGCAAATGAGGGCCTGCATGGAAGGCCGCGATTATACTTCGCGTTCCCATGAATAAACTCGATTTCGCGGGCCGAAACGCGATCGTGACCGGCGGCGCGCAAGGCATCGGCCTCGCCATCGTGAGCCGTCTCGTCGCCTCCGGCGCGCAGGTCCGCATCTGGGATCGCGATGACAAGCTCCTCGCCAAGACGGTGGCGAAGCTCGGCAAGTCCGTCACCGGCGATGCGCTCGACGTCACCGACGCCGGCGCCATCGAGCGCGGCACGAAGAGCGCGCTCGATGCGCTCGGCAGGATCGACGTGCTGGTCAACAACGCCGGCATCGCCGGGCCGAGCAAGCCGGTGGTCGACTACCCGGTCGACGAGTGGAAGCGGGTCATCGACATCGACCTCACCGGGCCGTTCCTCTGCTGCCGCGCCGTCGTGCCGCACATGACGCGCGCCGGGTACGGCCGCATCGTCAATATCGCGTCGGTCGCCGGCAAGGAAGGCAATCCGAACGCCGCCGCCTACGGCGCGGCCAAGGGCGGGCTGATCGCGTTCACCAAGTCGCTCGGCAAGGAGCTTGCGCAGAGCGGCGTGCTGGTCAACTGCGTCACCCCCGCGGCGGCGCAGACCGCGATCCTCGACCAGGTCACCGACGAATTCGCGAAGTACATGCTGTCGAAGATCCCGATGGGGCGCTTCGTCAAGGTGGAGGAGATCGCGGCGCTCGCGTGCTGGCTCGCGAGCGAGGACTGCAGCTTCTCCACCGCCGGGGTTTTCGACATTTCTGGAGGAAGGGCGACCTATTAAGAAGACCCGGAAGGAAAACGCCTGGCGCTCGATTCAGTGGTTCGGGCGGCAGGACATCTACGGCTTCATCTACCGGAGCTGGGTCAAGAACCGCGGCGTACCGCAGGACCAGTTCGACGGCCGCCCCGTCATCGGCATCTGCAACACCTGGTCCGAGCTCACCCCCTGCAACACCCACTTCCGCGTGCTCGCCGAGCATGTGCGCAACGGCGTCCTCGAGGCCGGCGGCTTCCCGCTCGAATTCCCGGTGATGTCGCTCGGCGAGACGCTGATGCGCCCCACCGCGATGCTGTACCGGAACCTCGCGGCGATGAGCGTGGAGGAATCGATCCGTGCCAACCCGCTCGACGCGGTGGTGCTGCTCGCCGGCTGCGACAAGACGACCCCGGCCACGCTGATGGGCGCGGCGAGCGTCGACCTGCCGACGATCCTGGTCTCGGGCGGCCCGATGCTCTCCGGCAAGTATCGCGACACCGACATCGGCTCGGGGACCAACACCTGGTCGATGTCGGAGGACCTGCGCGCCGGCAAGATCACGCTGGACGAATTCCACGAGGCCGAGTCCTGCATGCACCGCTCGCACGGACACTGCATGACCATGGGCACCGCCTCGACCATGGCATCGATGATGGAGGCGCTCGGCGTCGCCATGCCGGGCAACGCCGCGATTCCCGCGGTGGACGCGCGCCGCAATGTGCTGGCGCGGATGGCGGGGAGACAGATCGTTCAGCTAGTAAAAAGCAATACCACTCTCTCGAAGATATTGGTGAAGCCGGCGTTCGAAAACGCGATCCGCGCGCTTGCCGCGATCGGGGGCTCGACCAACGCGGTGATTCACCTTACGGCCATTGCGCGGCGCATCGGCGTCGAGCTCGGCCTCAAGGACTTCGCCCGCCTCGGCCGCGACGTGCACACGCTGGTGAACCTCATGCCGTCGGGCAAGTACCTCATGGAAGACTTCTACTACGCCGGAGGGCTTCCCGCCGTCCTGCGGGAGCTTGGCGAAAACAACCTCCTGAACAAGAGCGCTCTCACCGTCAACGGCAAGACGCAGTGGGAGAACGTCAAGGACGCGCCCTGCTGGAACCGCGAAGTCATCACCCGGTTCAAGAAGCCGTTCAAGAAGAACACCGGCATCGCCGTGCTGCGCGGCAACCTGTGCCCCGACGGCGCCATCATCAAGCCCTCGGCGGCGACGCCCCGGCTCCTCAAGCACAAGGGCCGCGCGGTGGTGTTCGAAAGCATCGAGGACTTCCATGCGCGCATCGACGATCCCAGCCTCGACATCGACGAGCGCTGCGTGATGGTGCTGAAGAACTGCGGCCCGAAGGGTTACCCCGGCATGGCCGAAGTCGGCAACATGCCGCTGCCGCCGAAGCTGCTGAAGAAGGGCATCACCGACATGGTGCGCATCTCGGACGCGCGCATGAGCGGCACCGCCTACGGCACGGTCATCCTGCACATTTCGCCCGAAGCTGCCGCCGGCGGCACGCTGGCGCTGGTCGAGAATGGCGATGAGATCGAGCTCGACGTAGCGAAGGGCAGGCTGAACCTGCGGGTTTCCCCGAAAGAGCTGGCGCGCCGGAAGAAGAGCTGGAAAAAGCCCGAGGCGCCGCTGCCACGCGGCTACTGGAAGCTCTACTTCGACCACGTGCAGCAGGCGAGCGACGGCGCGGACCTCGACTTCCTCGTCGGCAAGAGCGGCGCCTTCGTGCCCCGTGACAACCACTGAATTCCGGCTGTATTGCTTTGCCCAATCCGGGAACGCGTACAAAGTCGCGCTCATGCTGAACTTGTGCAGGGCGAAGTGGGAGCCGCGCTTCGTCGACTACTTCGCCGGCGAGACGCGCACCCCCGAGTACCGCGCGATCAACGAGATGGGCGAGGTGCCGGTGCTCGAGCACGGGGCGAAGCGCCTGTCCCAGTCCGGCGTGATCCTGCACTACCTCGCCGACCATTTCGGAAAATTCCAGGGCAACGACAGGCTGGAAGTCCTGCGCTGGATGCTGTGGGACAACCACAAGCTCACCAGCTATATCGCCACGCTGCGCTGGATGGTCACGCTCGCCAAGGTCGGCGAGCCGCAGGTGCACGAGTTCCTGCGCGGGCGAGTCAAGACCGCGCTGGTGATCCTGAATTCCCATCTCGAGAAAGGCGCGTTCGTGGTCGGCAACCAGCCCTCGATCGCCGACATCTCGATGTGCGGGTACCTGTACTGGTCGGAGGAATTCGGCGTATCGTGGAGCGAATACCCGCGCATCGGCGCCTGGCTCGACCGGATCCGCGCGCTTCCCGGCTGGGTGCATCCCTACGACCTGATGCCCGGCCATCCGTTGAAGAGGTAGCCCATGCTGCAAGCCGTCGAACTCACCATCCGCCTGCACCTCGACGACGACGTCGTCATCGCCCGCCTGGAGCTCGCCACCGGCACCCTGGTGAGCCGCGAGAACGTGCGCACCGCGGTCACCATTCCGGCCGGGCACAAGCTCGCGGTGCGCGACGTCGCGCAGGGAACACCGGTGCAGCGCTATAACCAGATCATCGGCTTCGCCACGCGCGACATCAAAGCCGGCGAGCACGTCCATGTGCACAACCTGGCGATGGGAAATTTCCAGCGCGACTACGCTTTTTCTTCTTTAGTCAAAAATACTGAGTACTTCGAAAAACCGGCAACTTTCCTCGGTATCGTCCGAGCCGACGGCCGCGTCGCCACTCGCAACTTCATCGGCATCCTCACCAGCGTGAACTGCTCGGCGACCGTGGCCAAGATGATTGCCCGGCATTTTGAAAATAATTTAAGTCAGTACCCGAACGTCGACGGCGTCGTTGCCCTCACTCACAAGACCGGCTGCGGCATGGCCTCGGAAGGCGAAGGCATGGATGTGCTTCGCCGCACCATGGCGGGCTATGCGCGCCATCCGAACTTCTTCGCCACGCAGGTCATCGGCCTCGGCTGCGAGGCGAACCAGATCAACAACCTGCTTTCCACGCAGAGCCTGAAGCGCCACGACCGCCTGCACGCCTTCACCATCCAGGAGAAGGGCGGCACGATGAAGGCGGTGCGCGAGGGCATCGCCCGCATCGAGGCGATCCTGCCCGAGGCGAACAAGGTGAAGCGCGAGACGGTGCCGGCAAGCCATCTCACGCTCGGGCTGCAGTGCGGCGGCTCCGACGGCTACTCCGGCATCAGCGCAAACCCCGCCCTGGGCGCCGCAGTCGATCTTCTGGTCCGGCACGGAGGAGCGGCGATCCTGTCCGAAACCCCGGAAAACTACGGCGCCGAGCACCTGCTCACCCGCAGGGCGGTGTCGAAGGAAGTCGGCGAGAAGCTCATCCGCCGCATCAAGTGGTGGGAGGAGTACACCGCCCGCAACAACATGGAGATGAACAACAACCCTTCACCAGGCAACAAGGCCGGCGGCCTCACCACGATCCTCGAGAAATCGCTCGGCGCGGTGGCGAAGGGCGGCACCACCAATCTGGTCGACGTCTACGAGTACGCCGAGCGGGTGTTGGCGAAAGGTTTCGTCTACATGGACACGCCGGGCTTCGACCCGGTGTCGGCCACCGGCCAGGTCGCGGGTGGCGCCAACATGATCTGCTTCACTACCGGCCGCGGCTCGGCCTACGGCTGCAAGCCCTCACCCTCGCTCAAGCTCGCCACCAACACGCCGCTCTTCGTGCACCAGGAAGAGGACATGGACTTCAACTGCGGCACGATCATCGACGGCACCGAGACCATCGCGCAAGCCGGCGAGCGGTTCTTCCAGCTGATTCTCGAGACGGCGTCCGGAAAGAAATCGAAGAGCGAGGAGTTCGGCTACGGGGACGACGAATTCGCGCCGTGGACTATCGGCGCGACGATGTGAATTCGGGGACGGAGCCCTAACTCCGAAAGCTGCGCCAGCCGTGGAGTTAGGGCTCCGTCCCCGAATTCATTTTTTCCACTTGATCGAGCAGCCGACCGAGGGCACCTGCTTCTCCGGTCCCTTGCCCGTCTCGGCGATCTGCTTCATCGCCTTGAACAGCTCGTCGAACCGGCCGTGGTACTGCAGCTCCAGCCTGGCGTCGAAGCCGAAGAACTCCGGCGTGCACACCGTGCCGTAAGCCCGCGCCACGTCCTGCGTCTCGTCGACGACGTAGGGAAACGGGAAGCCCTTCTCGCGCGCCACGCGCTTCATGTTGTCGAACGAGTCTTCCGGATAGTCGGAAGGGTCGTTGGACATGACCGCGATCGAGCCGATACCGAGCGGCGCCAGCGCCTTGCAGTCGCGCACGATGCCGTCGATCACGCGCTTCACGTACGGGCAGTGGTTACAGATGAACATCACCAGCAGGCCCTTGTCGCCGCGCGCCGTGGCCGGCGAGTAGCGCTTGCCGTCGACTCCGAGAAGCTCGAATTGAGCCGCCTTCATGCAAAAATCCTAGCATGGTCCCGCGTTTCTACGTCGATGCCCCGCTGCGCGCGGGCAGCGTGTGCACGCTCTCGGAGGACGCGGCGCATCACGCGATCCACGTGCTGCGACTGCGCGAGGGCGAGGACGTCACGCTGTTCAACGGCCGCGGCGGTGAGTTCGCGGCGCGCATCGCCTCGATCCAGCGGCTGAAGATCGCGATCGACCTGTTGCAGCATCGCCCGATCGAGCGCGAGGCGCCGCTCCGCGTCACGCTGGTGCAGGGCGTGTCGGCCGGCGAGAAGATGGACGGCACGGTGCGCAAGGCGGTCGAGCTCGGCGTGGCCGCAGTCCAGCCGGTCCTGGGGGCGCGCTCGGTCGCGCGGCCGAAAGGCGATCGCGCCGACAGCCGCCGCGGTCACTGGCAGAAGGTCGTCATCGCCGCCTGCGAGCAGTGCGGCCGCAACCGCATCCCCGAGGTGCATCCCCTGATCGCGGTTTCGGACTACCGGGCTCCCGGGCCGGGCATGAAGATCCTGCTATCCCCGCTCGCCGGGCTGCCGCTATCCAAGATCTCTTTTCAGGGAAACGATTTCACTGTCGCGGCCGGGCCCGAGGCGGGCTTCACGCCAGAAGAAGAAGCGGCCCTCGCGAGCGCCGGTTTCGTCCCGGCGTCGCTCGGACCGCGGGTGCTGCGCACCGAGACCGCGGCGGTCGCCGCGCTCGCCGCCCTCAGCGCGCTGCAGGGCGACTCCTGAGAATCAGCTCGGCGAGGCGCTCGTTGCTGTTGCGGCGCGCGAAGTCGACGGCGTCGCGGCCCCAGAAATCGGTCGCGGAAAGATCCACGCCGCGCCCGGCGATGAAGAGCTCGGCCGCCATCGTGTCGTTGCGCTTGACCGCGTCGAGGAACTGCTTCGAGTCGTGGTAGGTGAGCCCCATCGCGGTGAGCTCCTTGCGCGCATCGAGCGAGCGATCGGGAAACAGCGCTTGCCCGGGGCCCGCGCCGAGCAGGTTCTTGCGCGCCACGCCGACCAGGTCGCGGCCGATGGCGGCGATGGTGGCCCGGTTCTCGGGCGAGACGTCGGCCAGGGCGTCTTTCATCAGGCCCGCGACCGCCTCGTTGGCGGCGACGTTGCGCCCGCTCAGCACCTCGTCGATCGCCCGCAGGCTGGCCTGCGAGCTGTCCGACTCGGCTGCGATGCGCACGAACATGTGCACCAGCGTCAGCATGTGGTTCAGCGAGGTCGCCGGGGACTCCTCGGCGGCCTTCACCGGCAGCGCGGGAACCAGCAGGATGGCAACGAGCAAAGTGCGAATCGGTTTCATGGTGAAGCTCCCCTCGGTGGATCCAAAGGATAACGCGCCAAACGGAAAATGGTTCACCGAAGTAGAATTTGAAAAAATTACACGCATGCAGAGCCCCGAGAGCTTCGTCCGCTGGTTCCGCCAGGTCGCGCCGTACGTGCACGACTTCGGCGGGCGCACGTTCGTCATCGCCTTCGGCGGCGAAATGGTCGCCGAGCGAGCGCGCTTCGAGAGCTTCATCCACGATGTCAACGTGCTCGCCTCGCTCGAGATTCGCCTGGTGCTGGTGCACGGCGCCCGGCCGCAGATCGAGGCCGAGATGAAGGCGAAGGGCCTGCGCTCGCGCTACGCCCAGGGGCTGCGCGTCACCGACGAGCCGGCGCTGACCGCGGTCAAGCACGCCTCCGGCGTGCTGCGCGTGGAGATCGAGGCGCTGCTCTCGCAGGGCCTGCCCGACTCGCCGATGGCGCGCGCCCAGATCCGGGTGGCTTCCGGGAACTACATCACCGCGCGGCCGATCGGCGTGCGCAACGGCGTCGACTTCCTGTTCACCGGCGCGGTGCGCAAGGTGGACGCCGCCGCGCTCGCCGCCCAACTCGACGTCACCGACATCGTGCTGGTGCCGCCCCTCGGCTACTCGGCGACCGGCGAAGTGTTCAACCTCGCCTGGGAGGATGTCGCCGAGAGCGTCGCCGTGGCGCTCAGGGCCGACAAGCTCCTCATGTACACCGACCGGCTGCCGACCGACCGCAAGGGTGAAGTGGTGTCGGAACTCACCGCCGATCAGGCCGCCACGCTTGCGACGAAGAAGGGAACCCTGACGCCGGCCGCGACCCGAGCCCTGGAACATCTCGCGCGCGCTGTCGAAGGCGGCGTGGCGCGCGGCCACCTAGTCACGCGCCGCGCGCCTGGCGCCCTGCTCCTCGAGCTCTTCACGCATGCCGGCGTCGGCACCATGGTCACCGCCGACGCCATGGAAAAGATGCGCCCGGCGCGCATCGAGGACGTGCGCGGCATGCTCGCCCTGATCGAGCCGCTCGAAGCCGACGGCACGCTGGTGAAGAGGAGCCGCGAGCTGCTGGAGTCCGAGATCGGCAACTTCCTGGTCGTCGAGCACGACGCGCGCATCGTCGGCTGCGCCGCGCTCTATCCCTTTCCCGACGACAAGAGCGCCGAGTTCGCCTGCCTGGCGGTGGCGAACGAATACCGCGACGCGGGCTACGGCGAGCGGCTCCTCAAGGCGTGCGAGGAGCGCGCCAGGGGCCTGCGCCTGCGCAAGCTCTTCGCGCTCACCACGCACGCCGCCCACTGGTTCCTCGAGCAGGGCTTCCGCGCCGGCGCCGTGGATGCGCTGCCGGATCGCCGCAAGGAGCTCTACAACTGGCGCCGCGGCTCGAAAGTCTTCCTCAAGCGAATATAATTTCCCGATGGCGCGAATGGTGAAGTGCGTGAAGCTCGGCCGCGAGGCCGAAGGGCTCGATTTCCCCCCGTATCCGGGCGCTCTGGGCAAGCGCATCTGGGAGAGCGTCTCGAAAGAGGCGTGGGCGCAGTGGCTCAAGCAGCAGACCATGCTGGTGAACGAGAACCGCCTCAACCTCGCCGACCAGCGCGCGCGCAAGTACCTCATGGAGCAGACCGAGCGGCATTTCTTCGGCACCGGCGCCGACGTCGCCTCGGGCTACGTCCCGCCGCCGCCCGACAAGAAGTAGCGGAAGAGAACCGCCAGGACGCCGAGCCCGAGCGCGGCGCAGGCGAACACCGGCGCCACGCCGGCGTTATCGACCACGCGCGCCGCGAGCCACACTCCCGACGCCTGCCCCAGGAAGAGGAACGTCGCGAACAGCGCCACCGCCGAGCCGCGTTCTTCCGGCGCGACCTGCGTGACGTGCATCTGCACCGTCGTGTGCAGCATGTAGAACCCCGCTCCGACCGCGGTGATACCTATCACCGCTATGAACACGGTAGAGGCGAGCGCGAGCGCACCGTATCCGAGCACGAGTGCCGTGCCGCCCAAAGTGACCAGGCCTCGCTCCCCCAGTCGCCGCACCGCGCGTCGCGCGAGCAGCGCGTACACCACCCCGCCCGCGGCGTACATCGCCATCAGCGTGCCGGCGGCGCCCGGGCCGAGGGCGAAGCGGCTCTGGAAGTGGACCGCGACGAACGCGAGCGCGCCGAAGATGAACACGCCCTCGGTGAAGCCGGTGGCGAACAGGATCCGCAGCCGGCGCTGCGCCAGCATGCGGGGCATGCGCCTGAAGCTCTCCGTGAGCGACCCGCGCCGCACGCTGCGCACGAGCGGGTTTCTCAGCTCGGCGAGAAGCAGGACACCGATGACCAGTAGCAGCGCAGCGAGCGCGAAGAAGATCGTGCGCCAGCCGAAGTGCTCGCCCAGCCACCCGGCGGCCGCGGTGCCGAACGCTACGCCGGCCATCTGGCCGACGAGGAAGCGCGCGAGCAGCGGCTGGCGCTGCTCGTACGCCACGGTGTCGCCGATCCAGGCGAGCGCGAGCGGGATGAAGGCGCCCATCGTCGCCCCGGACACGAAGCGCGCAGCGACCAGCAGGTCGAGCGAAGGCGCGATCGCGCAAGCTGCGGAGCCAAACGCCGATACGAAAGCCGCCGCGGCGACGGTGCGGTAGCGCCCGTAGCGGTCGCCGAGCGGGCCGCAGGCGACCTGCAGCAGCCCGTAGGCGAGGGCGAATGCGGTCACGACCGCGGACGCCGCGCCGGTCGTGACGCCGTGCTCGCCGGCGATCAGCGGCAGCAGCGGGTCGGTGGCGCGCAGGCTCGCGGCGCTGGCGAACGCGGCCAGGGACAGTAGAAATACCGCTCGGCCCAATTAACGCAGTGTCTTCTTGAGAATCCTTACACCGGCAGATTCTGCGAGCAGGAGCACATCGGCCGCGCGGCGGGCGAAGATCCCGCTCGTCACCACGCCGGCGATCTGGTTCAGCTCGGTCTCGGTCTTCGGCGGGTCGAGCAGCGTCATGCCGTGGCAGTCGAGCACCACGTTGCCGTTGTCGGTGGTGAAGCCCTCGCGCAGCCGCGGGTGGCCGCCCATCTTCGCGATCTCGCGCGCAACGTAGCTGCGCGCCATCGGGATCACCTCGACCGGCAGCGGGAACTTGCCGAGCACCGGCACCAGCTTGGATCCGTCGCAGATGCACACGAACTTGCGCGCCACCGCGGCGGTGATCTTCTCGCGCGTCAGCGCGCCGCCGCCGCCCTTGATCATGTGCAGGTGCTCGGTGACCTCGTCGGCGCCGTCGATGTACACCGGAAGCTCGTTCACGCTGTTCAGGTCGAGCACGCGGATGCCGTGCTTCTTCAGCCGCTCGGCGCTCGCCTCGGAGGCGGCCACCGCGCCGTCAATCTTGTGCTTTATCGAGGAAAGAGCC
>DATBSZ010000046.1:0-2461 GCA_036559525.1 Burkholderiales bacterium | reverse complement strand
GATCATCGGCATCCCGGTGCGCACGCCCTGGCCCATTTCCGCGCGGTGGCAGGTGATGGTCACGATGCCGTTGGCGGCGATGGACACGAAGACGAGCGGGTTGTCGACCGCGCCGTTCGGCATGCTGTCGGAGCCGTATTTCTCCTGCGCAAGCACCTGCGTCCAGCCCGCCGACAGCGCGAAACCGCCCGCTGCCGCAGTGACCTTGAGGAATTCGCGCCGCGAAAGTTCGCTCGCACCCATGGTCAGGCTCCTTTCGTCGCGGCGCGCTTGATGGCCGCCTTGATGCGCGTGTAGGTTCCGCAGCGGCAGATGTTGCCGGACATCGCGGCATCGATGTCGGCGTCGCTGGGCGCGGATTTCTGCTTGAGCAGCGCCGCGGCCTGCATGATCTGCCCGGACTGGCAGTAGCCGCACTGCGGCACGCCGAGCTCGCGCCACGCCACCTGCAGCGGATGCTGGCCCTTGGCGTCGAGGCCCTCGATGGTGACGATCGCCTTGCCGGCCACCGCCTTCATTGGCGTTTGGCACGAGCGCACGGCGGCGCCGTCGAGATGAACCGTGCAGGCGCCGCACAAGGCCTGCCCGCAACCGAATTTCGTTCCGGTCGCCTGCAGTACATCGCGCAGATACCAGAGAAGGGGCATGTCCGCATCGCCGTCGAACGAGCGAGCGGTGCCGTTGATCGTGACCGAAACCATAGTTTCCTCCCAGGGCGGGGGTGATTGCTCCGCCGGAAAAGTCTAGTCCTCGACCTTCACGGTGACAACGAATATGCGGCGGCCGCGCGGCGCAGCCATCTGTTCTGGCGATGGGCAACCGCCCACGATGCGGCAACCGCGTCGGATGGGACCGCCCTGCCCGAGCGCTAGAACGCGACCTGGGTCTTCACCAGGAACTGCACCGAGTCGATGCTCGGGTCGCGATCGAGCGGGAACGCGACGTCGGCGTGCAGCACGTTGCCCTTGGAGGTGCGTGCGCTGAGCAGGCGCAGCCCGAAACCCACGTCCCGCAGCCAGCCGGAGTTGACGGTGTTCTGGTTCTCCCCCTTCCAGGCGCGGCCGGTGTCGTAGAACACGGCCCCGCCGACGCGGAACAGCCGAAACGGATACCAGTCCGTGTATGCGCGCGCTTCGGTCGTGAAAAGCACCCGGCGTTCGCCGCCTTGGTAGCGCAGCGGGTAGCCGCGCAAGCCGGTGTCGCCGCCGATCTGCAGCGGGGAGGGTACATCGGGGTTGTCGACGGCATCGCCCGAGAGCGCGGCGTAGTACAGCAGATGCCTGCCCTGGCGGTGGTAATAGCGGGCCGCTGCGCTGATCGACTGATTCTCGGCTTGCTCGGCATAGCGCCCGCCGGCGTTGAGATTGGCGAGCAGGAAGCTGTCTCGGGTGATGTCGAAGCCGTTGCTCACGCCGGCGCTATAGACCCAGGAGTCGCGCGTCGAGCCCATTTCAGTGAGCGCGCGGCCGATCTGCAGGTTCGCCTGCACGCCCATCGCGAAGTCCTCGACGCGTCCGATCAGGTTCAGGTTGACGTCGGTGCGGAAAGCGTCCTCGATCAGCTCGAAGCGCACGAACGGCCCCGCAAGCGTGAGGTCCGACGGCAGGCGCTCGGGCGCGGTTTTGCCCGGCTCGAGCTCGTAGTCGTTGTCCTCGTACGCGAGTCCGAGGGAATAACGGCGTGTCCAGCGGCCAATGCGACCTCGCGACCAGCCCCCGAACATGTTGCCCGCCTGACGATGATGGCGGTATTCCGCGATGTTGTTGCCCGCGTTGTAGAGCGCGTCGATGCTATCGGTCGAGGAAGCGCTGAGCCCCGCCGCCCAGCGTGCATCGAGCGCATAAAAGGGCCGCTGCAGCGAAAACGACTGGTGGTTGCCATCGTCGTACTTGGCGTACGTATAGGCGACGGTTCCGCGCGTGCCGAAGAGGTTGTTATCCGCGATCTCGAACGTGGTGCCGCTTCGGTCGACGTCGGAGCTGTAGGAGAGCCCCAGCAGGATGCCGGTGCCGAGAACGTTCGCCTCCTTTATCGAGAGCCGGCCCTTGTTCGCGCCGCCTTCCCGGCTCACGCCGATGCCCAGGTCCAGCGACCAGGTATCGCGCGTGATGACTTCGATGTCTACCACGCCGTGGTGGTACGCGATCGGCCGGATGCTCACCTCGTAGAGGTAATTCTTCCCGCGCAGCAGCCGCTCGGTTTCCTCGATGAGGCGCACCGACACCGGTTCCCCCGTCTGGAAAAGCAGCAGCCGCCGGACGACCTCGGGGCGGGTATTGATGTGCAGCTTGTTCGCCAGGCGGTAGAGGAAGTTGTTCTCTCTCGGGTCGTCGAGGTCGAAGATGTCGTGGGTCTCGACGCGGATCTCCCCGACGCGCGCCCCGGCGGTCTCGAGCTCGGCAAAAGTCGGAACGCCCTCGGGCGTCTGCTCCTCCTGCGCGCCGGACGGCCCGGCCGCCGC
>DATBSZ010000045.1:0-2096 GCA_036559525.1 Burkholderiales bacterium | reverse complement strand
CCCGATCAGCTCGAGCAGCGCCCGTCCGGCGATCCGGTGCGCTGCGTGGTGACCGACTTGAGAATGGGGCTCAACTGGCCGCTGGGCCGCGGCGGCGTGGAACGCGTGCTGGCGACATTGCCTGAGCGCGGCTACCGACTGGCGTGGCGCTGCGGCGATTTCACCGTGTACGAGCTGGGGAGCGCGGGCTGCATGCGCTGCGTGCCTAGCTGCGGCCGGTGACGGCGAGCAGCGAAACGCCGAACGGCAGCGGCAGGCGCCCGACGACGAAGCGCTCGGCGCTGAACACTGTGTGGAACAGGCGGTTGACCGGCGGCGCCGGGACCGCAGTCCCGGCCAGCTTGAATAACCGCGCTGTCGCCGCCAGCGGGAAAAGCAGCGTGTTGAAGTACGACAGCTTCCGGGCTTTGAGCCCCGAGGCCGCGATCTTCTTCCGGAGCTCACCCGCGGTATAGCGCCGCTTATGGTGCAGGAACTCGTCGTGCGCGCTCCACATCCAGCGGTAGGCCGGAACGGTGATCACCGCAAGGCCGCCGGGCGCGAGCAGGGCGCCGACGGCTTGCAGGGTAGCCAGGTCTTCCTCGATGTGCTCGAGCACGTCGAACAGGCAGACCAGGTCGAAGCTCCCCTTGGCGAAGCGAATGTCGTCCGGGCAACGCCCCGCGCGGATCTCCACGCGCGGCCCGGCTTTCTCCGTGGCGATGGCGCGGGCGCCGTCGTCGGTTTCCATGGCGCTCAGCTCGCCGAAGGCCGAGAGCATCTCCAGGTTGCCGCCCGTCCCGCAGCCGATCTCCACAATTCTTGCCCGCTCGGGCAGCCCGAGCCGGGAGATCAACGACGACAAGATTTTCCGCCTTCCCGTGAACCACCAATGGCGGCCTTCGGTGTCCGCCATTTCACGGTAGGCGCTAGGGTGCATCGCGGGCTCCGAACTCCCGCCGCACCACGTAAACCGGGCGCTGCTTGGTCTCGAGGTACACGCGCCCGATGTACTCGCCCAGCAGCCCCACGCTGAGAAGCTGCAGGCTGCCGAAGAACAGGACGGCGACGAGCAGCGAAGCGTAGCCCGGGACGTCGACGCCGAGGATCAGGACGCGCGCGATGATGAACAGCGCGTACAGAAAGGTAAGGAGCGCGCCAAGCGCGCCGACGTAGGTCCAGACCCGCAGCGGCGCGGTGCTGAAGCTGGTGATGCCTTCGAGCGCGAAGTTCCACAGCCGCCAGCCGGAGAACTTGGTCGCGCCCGACGCGCGCGGGCGGCGCGCGTAATCCACAGTCGCGGTCCGGAAGCCGATCCAGGCGAACAGACCCTTCATGAAGCGCTGGCGCTCGGGAAGCGCCTTCAGCGCCTCGACCGCCGCGCGGTCGATCAGCCGGAAATCGCCGACGTTGTCCGGGATCTGCACGCTCGAGAGCCGGTTGTGGATGCGGTAGAAGAGTCCGGCGCTAGTGCGCTTGAGGAAGGAGTCGGCGCTGCGGTCGGTGCGCCGCGCGAGCACTACGTCGGCGCCGCGCGACCATTCCTCGATCAGCCGCCCGATCAGCTGCGGCGGGTCCTGCAGGTCGGCGTCCATCGCGACCACGGCGTCGCCGCGGGCGGCGTCAAGTCCGGCGGTCAGCGCGGCTTCCTTGCCGAAGTTGCGCGAGAGCTCCAGCACGCGCACACGCCGGTCGCGCTCGACGAGCTGCAGAAGCCCCTGCAACGTGGCATCGCTGCTGCCGTCGTCCACGCACACGATTTCGAACCGGTACGCGGGCAGGGCGTTCAAAGCGGTTGACACTTCCCGATGAAAAGCTTCAACCCCGCCCGCCTCGTTGTGGAACGGCACGACGAGCGAGACGAGTTTCATCGGCACATTTTCAGGCAGCCGGCGGCCAGGAGGTAGGTGAGGGCGCCGGCGAGGAGCGTGACCGAGAACCCCCAGTTCATCGCGATGAAGATCGCCGCGGTCGCCCCGATCACCGAGAACGCGCCGTTCATGCCCCAGCCCCAGGCCACGATCTCGGGCCGCGCGCGGTTGAGCAAGCGCATGCCGCCCGGCAGGCCGACACCGAGCAGCACGCCGACCGGGACCAGCAGCGCGGCGGCGGCGGCG
>DATBSZ010000044.1:0-8945 GCA_036559525.1 Burkholderiales bacterium | reverse complement strand
CGCGCCCTTGTACGCCGTGGTGATGGAGATGATCGGAAACTCGATGTACGGCAGCTTGTCGACGCCCATGCGCTGGTACGCGATCGCGCCGAACAGCACCAGCAGGGCGCTCAACATGAAGGCGAAGACGTAGCGCCGGATCGAGAGCTCGGAGAGGGTCATCGCCTAGCCCTTGCGCGCGCCTTTCGCGCTTTCTTCTGCGGTGCCCTTTTCCGCGCCGCGGGGCGCCCGAACCGTCACGGCGGCGCCATCGGTGAGGAAGCCGGCGCCGTCGGCCGCGACCGTCTCGCCGGCGCTCAGGCCCTTCACGACCTGCTGCCATCCGTCCTGGCGCATGCCGGTCTCGACGATGCGCTGGCGCGCGACGTTGCCTTCGAGCGCGTAGACCACCTTGCCGGCGGGGCGCAGCACCACGCTCTGCTCGGGGACCATCAGCGCGCCGTCAAGCGAGTTCGTCACGATGCGCGCGTTGACCGTGCCGCCGCCGCGGAACAGCGTGCCCACGCCGTTGATCTTGACGATCGCGTCGATCGCGCGGTTGTTGATGCCGAGCGTCGGCTTGATCTCGTCGATGCGGGCTTCCAGAATCTGCTCGGGCGCCGCGGGCGGGGACAGCACCACCTTCAGGCCCGGCTTGATGCGCACCGCGGCAGCCTCGGGCAGCAGCAAATGGACCCGCAGCTGCTGCACCCCGACCAGCTTGAACAGCGGATCGCCCACCTTGACGTAATCGCCGATGGCGACGATCTGGGTCTCGATCTCGCCGTCGACCGGGGCGAGCACGCGCGACTTGGTGAGGCCGCGGCCGGTGGCGTCGGCGCGCGCGCGCGCGGCGGCGAGCTGCTGGCGCAGGGCGTTCCTCTGCGCGACCGTGTCGTCGACCACGTTCTGCGAGATGAATCCCTGGCCGACGAGCTTGGTCTGGCGCTCGACCACCCTTTCCTGCTGCTCGAGCAGGCCCGTTAGGCGGCCGATCTCGGCCCTGTCGCCGCGTGCCTGGATCTCAAAATCCGCGGCATCGATCTCGGCGATGAGCTCGCCTTTGGCGACCTTCTTGCCCGTGAAGCCGGCAACGCGCGTAACGCGCCCGGCCACCTCGGCGCCGATGGTCGGATCGATGACGTTCTCGATCGTCCCCAGCACCTCTTCGTAAAGCTCGAGCGTGCGTGCCTGCACCACCGCCGAGGTAACGAGGACCGCCTGCGGGCCTCCCTTGGCGGCCCCCTTGGCGCTCTCCTTCCTCGCCGCGCGGCCGTCGCCGGCAAAGAAGTACGCGCCCACACCGGCCGCCAGGACGACGACGACGAGGCCAAAAAGCGCGAGGCGGCGGGTGGCAGTGGTCATGGACCGGCGATTGTCAGCCCTGAATGTGCTCTAGGGCAAACAGGTCCTCCACCGATTCGCGGCGGCGCACCAAATGGGCTTCCCCCCTGCTCACCAGAACCTCCGCAGCGCGGGGCCGGGTGTTGTAGTTCGAACTCATTACCATGGCATAGGCGCCGCAGGACATGATCGCGAGCAAGTCTCCCTCGGCTGCGGCCAAGCTGCGGTCCTTGGCGAGGAAATCCGCGCTCTCGCACACCGGGCCAACGACGTCGTAGACCGCGTTGCCCGGAACCGATTCCGCCACGGTCTTCACGTCATGCCACGCTCCGTAAAGGGCGGGCCGGATGAGGTCGTTCATGGCCGCATCGACCACGAGGAAGCTCTTCGCTGCCCCCGGTTTCACGTATTCGACGCGCGTTAGTAGCACGCCCGCGTTACCGACGATCGAACGGCCCGGGTCGAGGACGACCGTGTGGGGGCGCTCCCCGAGCGCGGCCAGGGTGCCGGCAACGAACGCTGCCGGCGGCTGTGGAGCCTCGTCCCGGTAGCGGATGCCGATCCCGCCGCCGACGTCGATGTGCGTCAGGCGGATGCCGCCGCGCTCCAGCCGGTCGACGAGCGCGACCAGCCGCTCGACAGCGGCGACGTAGGGCGCGCTCTCCTGCAGCATCGAGCCGATGTGGCAGCCAATCCCGACGAGCTCCACGCCCTTCATGGCTTGCGCTTTCCGGTAAAGGCGCTCGGCATCGGCGTGCGCCACGCCGAACTTGGTCTCGCGCAGGCCAGTCGAGATGTAGGGATGGGTCCTGGCGTCGACGTCCGGGTTGACGCGGAACGCGACCGGCGCGCGCTTTCCGAGCTTCTCGGCAACGGCGTTAACTCTTGTCAATTCCGCTTCGGACTCGAGATTGATGCAGCCGATGCCCCTCTCGAGCGCAAAGCGAAGCTCGGCCTCGCTCTTGCCCACGCCGGAGAAGAGCGTCTTGCGCGGATCGCCGCCGGCGGCGATGACGCGCGCAAGCTCGCCGCCCGACACGATGTCGAAGCCGCTGCCCAGACTGACGAGAAGCGCCAGCACCGCGAGGTTCGAATTGGCCTTGACCGAGTAGCAGACCCGCGCGTCGCGCCCTTTCAGGGACTGGGCAAATTCAGCGTAGGCGGCTTCGATCGCCGCCGCGGAGTACACGTAGCAGGGCGTGCCGAAGCGGCGCGCGATGTCGTCCAAGGCGACCTCGTCGGCGCACAGCACGCCCTTGCGGTAGGTGAAGGGCACGGCGCCTACTTCTCTTCTTCGGTCAGCTCGCGCGGATAGGGAACCGGCTCGTAAGCCTTGGGCTTGGCGGGCTTGATACCCGGCGGCGGGCTGTCGCGCAGGTAGAGCGGCCCCTTCTGCCCGCAGCCGGCGGCCAGCGCGCAAGCGGCGACGAGCACAAGGAAGCGCATAGAATCTTCATGTTACCCCATGGACGAAGCCGAATTCGCAGCGCAGGCGTCTGTCGTGCTCGACGCTCTGGAGCGGGCGTTCGAGGAGATTGATTTGGACTTCGAGCTTAAGGAGGGGGGCATCCTCGAGATCGAGTTCGAAGACGGCGGCAAGATCATCGTCAACCGGCACGCGGCGGCGCGCGAGATCTGGGTGGCGGCACGCTCCGGCGGGTTTCATTACCGGTGGGACGGGACGGCCTGGCGCGACACGCGGAGCGGCGCCGAACTCTTCGGCGCCCTTTCGGACCTTCTCTCCAGCCAGCTAGGCCGGCGCGTTCGGCTGCGGCTCGGGTAGCACCGGCGGCGGCTGCACCGGTACCGGCGGCTGCAGGACTTCGGGTGGCGGGACCGCCTCGCGGTAGAAGAATTCCGGAATCGTCTTCGCCTCGCCGGCAGGCGCCGGATACTGCATTGTCGGCACCGCGACCACGCCGTCGGGGACGGTGCGCGACATCTCGGGGATATCGCCGAGCACTCTTTCCATGTAGCCGAGCCAGATCGGCAGCGCGACCACGCCGCCGGTTTGGTTCTTTCCGAGCGTCTTGGGCTGGTCGAAGCCGACCCACGACACCCCGACCAGCGCCGGCTGATAGCCGGCGAACCAGGCATCGACGAACTCGTTCGTGGTGCCGGTCTTGCCGGCGAGGTCGGTGCGGCCGAGCCGCGCGGCGCGCGCGGCGGTGCCGGAGCGCGTGACGTCCTGCATCATGTTGTCCATGATGAAGGCGTTGCGCGGATCGAGCACGCGCAGGCCCTCGTCGCCCGCGCGCCGGGGGTCGGCAAGGGCCAGCGCGTTGCCGCGGTCGTCCACGATCTTGTGGATGAAGTACGGCTGGATCAGGAAGCCGCCGTTCGCGAACACCGAGTAGGCGCGCGCCAGTTGCCAGGCGGTCACCGATCCCGCGCCGAGCGCCATGGTCAGGTAAGGCGGGTGCCGCTCGGGGTCGAAGCCGAAGCGCGTGACGTACTCCTGGGCGTACCGGGGCCCGATCGCATCCAGGATGCGGATCGACACCATGTTCTTCGACTTCGCGAGCGCGGTCCTCAGGCGCATCGGGCCCTCGAACTTGCCGTCGTAGTTCTTGGGCTCCCAGCGCTGGCTGCCGGTCTGCTCCGCCTCGAGCACCACCGGCTCGTCCGGGATCACGGTCGCGGCGGTGAATCCCTTCTCGAGGGCGGCCGAATAGATGAACGGCTTGAACGACGATCCCGGCTGGCGCCAGGCCTGGGTCACGTGGTTGAACTTGTTGCGGCTGAAGTCGAAGCCGCCGACGAGCGCCCGGATCGCGCCGTCCTGCGGGTCGAGCGCGATGAAGGCGGCTTCGACCTCGGGTAGCTGCACGATCTGCCAGTTCTTGCCTTCGCGCTGCACGCGGATGATGGCGCCCTTGCGGATGCGCCGTTGCGGGGCGGCTTTCGCGTCGAGCGCACGGGCGGCGAATTGCAGCCCCTGGCCCTGCACCGCGAGGCGCTCGCCGCTGCGCAGCCCGGCCTGCACCTGCTTCCCGTCGTAGGCGAGGACCACCGCGGCGAGCAAGTCGTCGTTGTCCGGGTGATCGGCGAGCGCGTCCTCGAGGTCGTCGTCGTCGGGGGTGGCCGGAAGCTCGACGTAGCCTTCCGGGCCGCGATAGCCGGCGCGACGGTCGTACTCCATCACCCCGGCGCGCAGGGCGACGTACGCGGCTTCCTGATCGGCCTTGCGGATCGTGGTGTAGACGCGGAACCCCCGGGTATACACATCCTCCGGGTAGTGCTCGGCAAGCGCCTGGCGCACCATCTCGGCGGCGTACTCGGCATGCACCGAGTACTCGGTGACCTCCCGCCGGGTGCGCAGCGGCGCCTTCAGGGCGTCCTCATACTGCGTGGCATCGATATAGCCGAGCTCGGTCATGCGGCGCAGCACGTACTGTTGGCGCTGCTTGGCGCGCTGCGGATTGGAAACCGGGTTCATCGACGGCGCCTTGGGCAGCCCGGCGAGCATCGAGATCTCGGCGAGCGAGAGCTGGCCGAGGGCCTTGCCGTAATAAGCCTGGGAGGCCGCTGCAAAGCCGTAGGAGCGTTGCCCGAGGAAAATCTGATTGACGTAGAGCTCGAGGATCTGCTCCTTCGACAGGCTGTGCTCGATCTTGAAGGCCAGCAGCGCCTCGTACAGCTTGCGCGTCAGGGTCTTCTCCGACGACAGGAAGAAGTTGCGCGCGACCTGCATCGTGATGGTGCTCGCCCCCTGGCGCCGGCCGCCGGCGACCAGGTTCGCCCAGGCGGCGCGCAGCACGCCGACGTAGTCGATGCCGGGATGCTCGTAGAAGCGCTCGTCCTCGGCGGCGATCACCGCGTTCTTGAGCTGCTGCGGCACCTCGGCGATCGAAATGAACGAACGGCGCTCCTCGCCGAACTCGCCGATCAGAACCCCTTCGGCGCTGTAGATGCGCAGGGGGATCTTGGGCTGGTAGGCGGTGAGGGCCTCAAGCGAGGGCAGCTGGGGATAGGCAAGGACCACCACCAGGCCCACACCCAAGATGGCGGCTACAGCCAATCCGGCCAGGACGGCGAGGGGGAAGGCGACAAACCGGATCCACATGTTCTTGTGGCTCAGAACGGGTCGGGACGGGCGTTGTTGCAAGGGGTGACCGGACCGCCGGGATAATACCCCCTTACCCCCTGTGGAAAGTTAAGTAGACAGCCGTGGGACTTGTTGCTAGCATTTAAGGCGGTTTCTGCGAATCGCGCCTAAGAGCCGACGCGAAAAGGGAAATACCGGGGAAGGACCAAATGGCATTCGACCTCTTCACAGCGAAGGCGCCACCGCTGTTCGGGCTGGACATCAGCTCTTCATCGGTGAAGATGCTCGAGCTCGTCGATGGCGGCAAGAGCGGCTATCGCGTCGAGCGCTACGCCATCGAGCCGCTGCCGCGCGACTCCGTGGTCGACGGCAACATCAACAACCTCGAGGCGGTGACCGAGTCGGTCAAGCGCGCCCACGGCCGCATGGGCACCCGCACCAAGCACGTCGCGATGGCGGTGCCGAGCGGCGCCGTCATCAGCAAGAAGATCATTGTCCCGGCCACCTTGCGCGAGGAAGAGCTCGAGGTGCAGGTCGAGAGCGAGGCCAACCAGTACATCCCGTTCGCGCTCGAGGAAGTCAACCTGGATTTCCAGATCCTCGGCCCGTCGGCGACCAATCCCGAGGAGCAGGAAGTCCTGATCGCGGCGACGCGAAAGGAAAAGGTCGAGGACCGGATTGCGGTCGCCGATTCCGCCGGCCTCAAGGCGCTGGTGATGGACGTCGAGTCCTTTGCCCAGCAGACTGCGCTTTCGCTCGTGGTGCAAGGCCTGCCCGGCGGGGGCAGGGACCAGAACATCGCCGTGGTCGACGTCGGCGCCAACGTGATGCAGGTGACGGTGCTGCGCAACGACCAGTCCGTATATACGCGCGAGCAGGCGTTCGGCGGCAACCAGCTCACCCAGGACATCGTCAGCCGCTACGGTATGACCCCGGAGGAGGCGGAGAACGCCAAGCGCTCGGGCGGCCTGCCCGACGACTTCGAAGCCGAGGTCATGAAGCCTTTCATGGAAAACCTGTCGATGGAAGTGCAGCGCGCGCTGCAGTTCTTCTTTACCTCGACCCAGTACCACGCGGTCGACCATATCCTGCTCGCCGGCGGCTCGGCGGTGATCCCCGGGCTCGACGAGGTGGTGCACACGCGCGCCCAGGTGCCGACGAGCGTCGCCAACCCGTTCTCGCTGATGCAGGCGTCGCCGAAGGTCCAGCTCAAGCGGCTGATGGTGGACGCCCCTTCTCTGATCGTCGCCTGCGGCCTGGCGATGAGGAGGTTCGACCCGGTATGAACGCGCGCATCAACCTGCTGCCGCACCGCGCCGAGCGGCGCAAGCGCGCGCGGCAGCATTTCATGACGGTCTCCGGGATGACCGTCGGCCTCGGCATCCTGGTCGCCTTCCTGATCTATCAGTTCTACGCCCGCCAGATCGAGGTGCAGACCGACCGCAACACCTTCCTCGCCAACGAGATCAAGAAGCTCGACAAGGACATCGCCGACATCAACGAGCTGCGCAACCAGATCCAGGCGCTGCTCGCGCGCAAGCAGATCATCGAGACGCTGCAGGCCGACCGCGCCCAGACCGTGCACCTGCTCGAGCAGATGGTGCGCCAGATGCCCGAGGGCGTGTACCTGAAATCGATGAAGCAGGCCGGGGCGAAGGTGCACGTCGTGGGCTACGCGCAGTCGAACGCGCGCGTGTCGACGCTGATGCGCAACATCGAAGCCTCGCCGTGGCTGACGCAGCCGGTGCTGGTCGAGGTCAAGGCGGCCAACGTCGACAAGCGGCGCGTCTCCGAATTCAACATGTACCTGAACCTGAAGCGCGCCGAGCCGCCGAAGGAGGGCGCGAAGTCGGCGCCGCCGGCGGCGGCGAAGAAGGGATAAGGCCATGGCGCTCAACTTCAACGCGATCGCCGACGAGTTCAAGCGAACCAACTGGAAGGACGCAGGCACTTGGGGCGCAGCGCCCAAGGTCGTGGTGCTGCTCGCAGTCCTGGTCGGCGTGCCGGTTGCCGGATTCTTCGTCTTCAACCAGGGGCAGATCGAGGAGCTCGAGGCCGGCCAGCAGAAGGAGGCGAAGCTCAAGGAAGAGTACGTCGGCAAGAAGAAGCAGGCGATCAACCTCGACCTGCACCGCCAGCAGCTGCGCGAGATCGACACCCAGTTCGGCGCGCTGCTGAAGCAGCTGCCCAACAAGTCGCAGATGGACGCGCTGCTGGTCGACATCAACCAGGCCGGCCTCGGCCGCGGCCTGCAGTTCGAGCTGTTCAAGCCCGCCGCGGCCGAAATGCGGCGCGAGTTCTACGCCGAGCTGCCGATCGACGTGAAGGTGACCGGCACCTACCATGACATGGGCGCGTTCGCGAGCGACGTCGGCCAGCTCTCCCGCATCGTCACGCTCAAGGACGTGAACATCGTCGCCGGCAGGGACGGCAACCTGACGATGGACGCGATCGCGCGCACCTTCCGCTACCTCGACGACGACGAGATCGCGGCGCAGCGCAAGGCGGCGACCCAGAAAGGCGCGAAGAAGTGAGCGCGGGCGTACGCCTGGTGATGCTCGCCGCGGCGCTCGCGCTCGCCGCCTGCGGCGGCGACGAGCACAGCGACCTCAAGGAGGAGCTGCACCAGCTCACCAAAGACCTGCGCGGGCGCGTCGAGCCGCTGCCGCAGGTCAAGCCCTACGAGCCGGTGCCGTATACCGCCGAGGGCCAGGTCGACCCGTTCCGCACCGAGCGCATCGAAGTGGCGTCGGCCGGCCGCGCCACGGGCGCCTCGGTCGCGCTCATCGAGGAGCAGAAGAAGCGCCCGCCCGAGCCGCTCGAAGCCTTCCCGCTCGAGTCGATCCAGATGCTCGGCACCATCACCCAGAACAAGGAAACCTTCGCCCTGGTGAAGGCCGGCCCCAACCTGTACCGGGTGAAGAAGGGCAATTACATGGGCCAGAATTTCGGCGTCATCACGGCGATCGACGAGGCGCAGATCAGCTTGAAGGAGCTGGTCCAGGACTCGACCGGCGACTGGGTGGAGCGCATCAGCTCGCTGCAACTGGTGGAGGCAAAACGATGAATACCAAAGCCACTCCCCGCACCACTCACCGCACTTCGGCCTGGCTCGTCGGCCTGGCGGGCCTTGCGCTCTTCGCCACGCAGGCCTGGGCGCAAAACACCATCGACGCCTTCGAGGTCAGCCAGCAGGGGGGCAAGACGGTGGTGCGCGTCACCACCAAGGAGCCGCTGAAGAGCGTGCCGCCGAACTTCTCGGTCGCGACCCCCGCGCGCATCGCCTTCGATTTTCCGAACACCGCCAACGCGCTCGGCCGCTCCAGCCAGGACATCGGCCAGGGCGACCTGCGCAGCATGAACGTGGTGCAGGGCGCCGAGCGCACGCGCCTGGTGCTCAACCTGCGCCGCGCGGTGGGCCACGAAGCCGCGCTCGAAGGCAACACGCTGGTGATCACGCTCGCCGAGCCGGCGATCGCCGCCACGCCGCCGGCCGGAGTGGCGCATTTCGCCGAGGGCAAGGCCGACGTCAAGCACGCGGTGCGCGACATCGATTTCCGCCGCGGCCGCGCCG
>DATBSZ010000043.1:0-16400 GCA_036559525.1 Burkholderiales bacterium | reverse complement strand
GCGCAGAGAATCGCGAACCCGGCGAACAGGAACGACCATCCCCAGCCCAGGCTGGTCAGGTCGAACGCCGGCTCGAACAGCACCGGAAAGCCGAGCAGCGCGAGAAGCGACGCGAGGTTCGAAAGCGCGAACAGGCGATAGGGCACCACCGAGCGGAAGCGGCGCCAATACCACGCCTGGAGGAGCGGCGTGGTGGTCGAGAGCAGGAAGTACGGCAGCCCGATCGTCGCGCCGAGCAGGAGCAGGATGCGCAGGATCGGCTGCTCGTCGCCCTGCGGCTTCCAGCCAGTCGAGGCGAGGATCGGCAGGCAGAGAAGCGAGGCCGCGAGCAGCGCGACGTGCAACATTGCCTGGCGGCGGGCGCCGAGCCGCGTCGTCCAGTCCGCATAGGCGTAGCCCGCGAGCAGCACGCTCTGGAAGAAGACCAGGCACGTCGTCCACACGCCCGCCGAGCCGCCGAACCACGGCAGGATCTGCTTGGCGATGATCGGCTGCACCAGGAACAGCAGGAACGACGAAAGAAAGATCGTCGCCGCGTAGGGCAGCGTGGCGACCACCGAGTGCCGGGTTGCTAGGGTATGAATCGCTCTATCTCAGGACGGACTTCAGCGTCTTTCCCATCTCCGCGGGGTTGCGCGTCACCTTGATGCCGCACGCTTCCATCACCGCCAGCTTCTCCTGCGCCGTGCCCTTGCCACCGGAGATGATCGCCCCGGCATGGCCCATGCGCTTGCCCGGCGGCGCGGTGATCCCGGCGATGAACCCCACCACCGGCTTTTTCATGTTCTTCTTCACCCATTGCGCCGCGTTTTCCTCGTCCGAGCCGCCGATCTCGCCGACCATGATGACGGCCTCGGTCTTGGGGTCCTCGTTGAACATCCGAAGAACGTCTATGTGCTTCACCCCGTTGACAGGATCCCCGCCGATGCCGACGCAGCTCGACTGGCCCAGGCCGAGCTCGCTGAGCTGCCCGACCGCCTCGTAGGTCAGCGTTCCCGAGCGCGACACGACCCCGATCGGACCCTTCTTGTGGATGTGGCCGGGCATGATGCCGATCTTGATCTCGTCGGGCGTGATCACGCCCGGGCAGTTCGGCCCGACCAGCAGCGTGCGCCTGCCCTTCATGCGGTCCTTGGTGCGGATCATGTCGCGCACCGGTATTCCCTCGGTGATGCAGATCACGAGATCGAGGTCCGCGTCGACCGCCTCCTCGATCGCCGCCGCGGCGAAGGGCGGCGGCACGTAGATCACCGATACGGTTGCCCCTGTAGTTTTTCTGGCTTCAAGAACAGAACCAAAGATCGGAATGCCCTCGAAGTTCTCGCCCGCCTTCTTCGGATTGACGCCGGCGACGAAGCACGCTTTTCCGTTGGCGTAGGCGCGGCTCGTCTGGGTGTGGAACATCCCGGTCTTGCCGGTGATGCCCTGGGTCATCACGCGCGTGTTCTTGTCGATCAGGATGCTCATAGGTTCTGGTTCGACCCCCTGACACCCCCTGGGAGGGGGAAAAGCTCGTGAGCCGAAGGCGAACGGGGGGTTTGGTTTTTCGAAAGGCAACCCCCCGGCTCGCGAGAAACTCCCTCGCCACCCCCCTTGTCAGGGGGGCAAAGCAAGACGGCGCTCATTTCTTCTTTCCCTTCTTCTTTGACTTCCTCTTTGCGGCAGCCTTTTTCGTTTTCCTGAGCATGACTTTCTTCTTCGCAGGCTTGGTCTTCTTGCCCTTCACCGCGGCAACCACCTTCTTCGCCGCATCGGCCATGTTGTCCGCCGAGATGATCGGCAGGCCGGAGTCCTTGAGGATTTTCTTCCCGAGATCCTCGTTGGTGCCTTTCATGCGCACCACCAGCGGCACCGAGAGCTTCACTTCGCGCGCAGCCGCGACGACGCCGGCGGCGATGGTGTCGCATTTCATGATGCCGCCGAAAATGTTCACCAGGATGGCCTTCACCTTCTTGTTCGACAGCATGATCTTGAACGCCGCCGTCACCCGCTCGGCGGTGGCGCTGCCGCCGACGTCGAGGAAGTTGGCCGGCGAGCCGCCGAACAGCTTGATGGTATCCATCGTCGCCATGGCGAGGCCGGCGCCGTTCACCATGCAGGCGATGTTGCCGTCGAGCGAGATGTAGTTCAGCTCGTACTTCGACGCCTCGATCTCGAACGGGTCCTCCTCGTCCAGGTCCCGGAGCGCCGCGATTTCGGGATGGCGGAAAAGCGCGTTGTCGTCGAAGTTGAGCTTGGAATCGAGGGCGACGACCTGATTTGAATTTGTCACTATTAAGGGGTTTATCTCCGCCAGTGAGGCGTCCGTTTCGTCGAAGCACTTGTAGAGCGCCTTGAAGATCGCGCGCCCCTGCCCCAGCGCGGACTGCGGAATGCCGATGGCGAGCGCGATCTCGTCGGCGTCGGCGTCGGAGAGGCCCTGCGCCGGGTCGATGAACACCTTGTGGATTTTCTCGGGCGTCTTCGCCGCGACTTCCTCGATGTCCATGCCGCCTTCGGAGGACGCCATCAGCGCGACCTTCTGCGTGCCGCGGTCCACCACCATGCCGACGTAGAGCTCCTTCTTGATGTCGGCGCCCTCCTCGACCAGCAGGCGCCGCACCTTCTGGCCGCCGGGGCCGGTCTGATGGGTTTTCAATTGCATCCCCAGGATGGAAGAGGAAAGCTTGCGAACCTCCTCCAGCGACTTCGCCACCTTGACGCCGCCGCCCTTGCCGCGGCCGCCGGCGTGGATCTGCGCTTTCACCACCCAGACCTTGCCGCCGAGCTTCTTCGCCGCCTCGACCGCTTCGTCCACGCTGAAGGCGGGGAAGCCGCGCGGCGTGGGGAGGCCGTACTTGCGGAAGATTTCTTTGCCTTGGTACTCGTGGATTTTCATCTATGCCGGCGCTTTCTCCTTGCCGCTTTTTCCGCTATACCACTTCGGATACCACTTCTTCACCGTTTCGCCGGCGGTGTCGAGCGCGTGGCACTGGTCGAGCTGGAATGGCTTGCGGCCGTCGGTGCGCTCTTCGGGCATCTCGCCGGCGAAGGTCTGGATCGCCGCGGTGGGAAAGCCGGCCAGCATCTCGGTGAGGTGGGTGCACCCCTTCACGTCGCCGAAATGCTTCTTCACCGCCCTGCGGAAGTCGCGAACGAGATTCAAGCCGATCAGGCGCTTGTAGGCGGGCGCGATGGTCTCGCAGCCGCCGGGATAAGGCACCGCGTCGGAGCTCGCGGACGCATCGAGGATGGTCAGGTGCCGGTCGATGGTGAGGCGGATCCACATCTCGTGGATCGGCTGCCCGGCGCGGCGCACGCCGGTCTTCATCGGGTTGTCGTGGCTCTTGATGTCGGTGAGGTGCGCCTCGAGGTCCCACAGCCCGTCGGCGCGCTTGTAGCCTTCGAAGCGCACGCGGCGCGTGTGGCGCAGCTCGCGCTCGACGTCGGTGACCGGCAGCGGCATAAGGCGCGGATTTTATCGGAAAAAGTAGAATCACCCGGTGCGCACCATCCTCGCTCTCGACCAAGGCACGACCAGCTCTCGCGCGATCCTGTTCGACGAGGAAGGCCGCCCGGTTTCGACCGCGCAGCGCGAATTCCGCCAGATCTTTCCGCAGCCCGGCTGGGTCGAGCACGACCCGAAGGAGATTTTCTCCACCCAAAGGGAAACGGCACGGCAGGCAGTAAGCCAATCCGGTATTCCTCTGAAAAACCTGATGGCGGTCGGCATCACCAACCAGCGCGAGACCACCATCGTGTGGGACCGCCAGACCGGCGAGCCGATCGCGAATGCGATTGTCTGGCAGGATCGCCGCACCGCGCCGCAGTGCGCGGAGCTGAAGCAGATCGGCGCGGAGGGCCTGGTGCGCGAGCGCACGGGTCTCGTGATCGATCCGTACTTCAGCGGCACCAAGATCGCGTGGCTCCTCGACAACGTTCCGGGCGCGCGCAAGCGCGCCGAGCTCGGTGAGCTCGCGTTCGGCACGGTCGACACCTGGCTCACGTGGCATCTCACCGGCAACCGCACCCACGTCACCGACGTCTCCAACGCCTCGCGCACAATGCTCTTCAACATCCACATGAACGACTGGGATCCGGAACTGCTGCGGCTCCTCGACGTGCCGCGCGCGATCCTGCCGGACGTGCATCCGTCGGCGCACGCGTTCGGCATGCTGCCGGCGGGCGTCCTCGGCGAGCCGCTGGTCATCGGCGGCGTCGCCGGCGACCAGCAGGCGGCGCTGTTCGGCCAGGCCTGCCACCGCGCCGGCATGGCGAAGAACACCTACGGCACCGGCTGCTTCATGCTGCTGCACACCGGCGACAAGGTCGTGCAGTCGTCTCACGGGCTCATCTCGACGGCGTGCGCGCAGACCCGCGGCAAGGAATTCGCGCTGGAAGGCAGCGTGTTCATCGGCGGCGCGGTGGTGCAGTGGTTGCGAGACGGCCTCGAGTTCTTTTCCTCTTCTGCTGAAATCGAAAAGCTGGCCGCCAGCGTCTTGGATAGCGGTGACGTCTATGTCGTCCCCGCATTCACCGGTCTCGGTGCACCCTACTGGGACCCGGACGCGCGAGGCACGATCGTCGGGTTGACGAGAGGAACCACCAAAGCGCACATCGCCCGGGCCGCGCTCGAGTCGATTGCATTCCAGAGCGCGGAATTGCTCGAGGCCATGCAAAAGGATGCCGGGGAAAAATTGAGCGAGCTGCGCGTCGATGGCGGCGCCGCGGCGAACGACCTGCTGATGCAGTTCCAGGCCGACCTGCTCGGCGTTCCGGTGGTGCGCCCGAAAGTGCTCGAGACCACCGCGCTCGGCGCAGCCTACCTTGCCGGCCTCACGGTCGACCTGTGGAAGTCGCGCGACGAGCTCGCGTCGCACTGGAAAGCCGAGCGCCGCTTCGAGCCGCGGATGAGCGCCTCCGACAGTGAGGCCAGGATGACGCGCTGGCGCGAGGCGGTGGGCCGCTCCCGCCGATGGGCCACGCCATAACTGCAGGGCTACGGCGTAGCCTGGATCTCCACCACGATGCGGCGGTTCGGCGCGAGGCACTCGATCAGCGCGCGCTCCTTCTCGTCGCGGCAGGATTTCACCGGCAGCGTCTGGCCATAGCCGAACACCTCAATCTTGTCCGGGTCGACGCCCTTCGAGACGAGGTAGTCGCGCACCGCCTCGGCGCGCTTCTCCGACAGCCGGCGGTTGTACTCGGCGGAGCCCGTGCGGTCGCTGTGCCCGTAGACGTTGAGGTAGCGGATTTCCTTCGACGCGATGAGCTTCGGCACGATCTCGCCGTCGAGCCTGGCGCGCGCTTCGGGAGTGAGCTCGGCGCTGCCGTAGGAGAACTCCGCCGTCCAGGCGAAATTGACGAGCGCGGGCTGGCTGGGCGCCGGCGCCGCCGGGTCGGCCTTCGCCACCACGACCGGATCAGGATCAGGCATGCCGAGCTGGCCGACGAACACGATGTTGAACGCCTTCAGGTCATACTGGACCAGGAGCTTCACCTTTGCCGTCTGCACGGTGAAAAGGGGATGCGGCGACGCGGGGTCGAAGCCGCGGCGCGCGCCGTAGTCGGCGACATCGGCCGGCGCGGCGCGCCGCACCTCGAGCCGCGGATCGTCGGCGAGCGGGACCACCGCCTGGTAGACCTTCACCCGGTCGGTGCCGGGCTGCAGGCCGAGCGCCTTCTCGAGCTCGGGGCCGAGCGCGACGCCGGGACTCATGGCAGCAGGGTCGGCCTGCGAGATGAACGCCGAGGTGATGTAGGACATCGCTTCGGCTTCCGTTGCCGGGCGCCGTTGCGCCAGCGAAACTCCGGCGTGCAAGGCGCCGGCAAGAGCGATCGTGAGGGCGACGGTCCGCATAAGGCCTCCCCAAGCCTGCTGAACCTCCTATCGTTGTAAGCACGGCACCGCCGGACGTCAAGCCCCCTGTACATTTTTCACGATAGAGTGCGCGCATCCTCAGGGAGGTGGCCCATGAAGCTCCGCTTCGCGATCGTTCTCTTAGGTCTTATTTCTCAACCCGCGCTTGCGCAATGGCGCGTCTCGTCCGACCAGGCGGTCGGCGGCTTCGTCTTTCCCGAGTCGGTCGCGTACGACGCGAAGGGCAAGGCGCTCTATGTGGGCAACTTCGGCGGGCAAAAGCTCGCCCCGGCGGAGAAGGACGGCTTGGGCTACATCAGCAAGGTCGGCCTGGACGGCAAGGTGCTCGAGCAGAAGTGGGTCCCGGCGCAGGGTGGCGAGCCGCTTCACAAGCCGAAAGGCATCTGGATCCGCGGCGAGCGCCTGTGGGTTACCGACATCGACGTGGTGTGGATTTTCGATCTGAAGACGAAAAAGGGCCGCAAGCTCGCCCTGCCCGGCGTCGGCTTCGCCAACGACCCGGCGGTCATGGGCAACGCGCTCTACATCAGCGACAACCGCAACGACAAGCTGGTGAAGGTGGAGCCCGCCGATTTCCTGAATGCCAAGGATCCGAAAGTGACCGAAGTCCTCGCAGGCCTGGGCCACAACCCGAACGGCGTCTACCCGACCAAGGTCGGCATGCTGCTCTTCGGCGGCTTCCTCGCCCCCGACAAGCCGAAGGGCCTGTACGCGCTCGGCGTCAGCGGCCAGGTCAGGCAGATCTCGGGCCCGATCGGCCGCATCGACGGTCTCTACGAGATGGCCGACGGCTCGCTCCTCTACACCGACTGGAATACCGGCTCGCTCTCGCACTGGAGCGAGAAAGGCGGCGTCCGCAAGCTCGCCGACGGCTTCAAGGGCCCGGCCGACTTCACCGTGATCCCGGGCGCGGGCGGCAGCATGACCGTCGTGGTGCCGGATCTGGTGCAGAGCCAGCTGCGCTTCATTCAGCTGCGCAAGTAGCTATCAGGGAGCCTTATCGCCGGATCAGTACAGCGGTTTTGCCTGTTCCGCGGCGGCTCCCGAAAATAACTTCGTGCCCCTGGTCACGCCGCACGGAGGAGGTGGCCTCAAGCCGCTCGCGCTGACGGGGAAAGCGCTCGCCGCCGAGACCGCTCGCGCGCGCACGCTGCCGGCGTTGCGCATCAGCTCGCGCGAGAAAGGCGACCTCGTGATGCTCGGCATCGGCGGCTTCACGCCGCTCGACGGCTTCATGACGCGCGCCGACTGGGAAGGCGTGTGCGAGCGCTACCGCACCGCTTCAGGGCTGTTCTGGCCGATCCCGATCACCTTGTCTTCGCAAGAAAGCTTTCCCGGCGGAAGCGAAATTGCGCTCACCGACCCTGACGGCGGCGCTCCGCTCGCAACGATGAAGGTCGTTGAAACTTACAAGATCGACAAGAACCAGGAGTGCAGCTCGGTATTCCGCACGACGGATCCCGCGCATCCCGGCGTCGCGATGGTGATGGCGCAGCCCGAGTTCAATCTCGCCGGCCCGGTGAAGGTGCTGTCCGACGGCGGGTTCAAGGCGAAGTACGGCACGCTCTTCATGACGCCGGCAGAGACGCGCGCCGAATTCACGCGCCTCGGCTGGTCGCGCGTCGCGGCGTTCCAGACGCGCAACCCGATGCAGCGCGCGCACGAATATCTCGCCAAGGTCGCGATCGAGGTGTGCGACGGCGTGTTGGTGCATTCGCTGCTCGGCAACCTCAAGGCGGGCGACATTCCGGCCGACGTGCGCACCCGGGCGATCGCCGCGCTCATCGAAAACTACTTCCGCCCGGGCACCGTGGTGCAGGCCGGCTATCCGCTCGACATGCGCTATGCCGGCCCGCGCGAGGCGCTGCTGCACGCCCTCTTCCGCCAGAACTACGGCTGCTCGCACCTGCTCGTGGGGCGCGACCACGCCGGGGTCGGGAGCTACTACGGGCCGTTCGACGCGCACCGCATCTTCGACGAGATCCCCGCCGGGTCGCTCGAGACGCGTCCGCTCAAGATCGACCTGACCTTCTGGTGCTACCGCTGCCACGGCATGGCTTCGGGTCGCACCTGCCCGCACGGCGTGAAGGACCAGCTGCAGGTGTCCGGAACGCAGCTGCGCAAGTGGCTCGAGGAAGGCGCTGAGGTGCCGCCGGAATTCTCGCGGCCGGAAGTGCTGGCGATCCTGCGGGAGTACTACGCGGCGAGGCGCTGAGCGGCTGCGAGCTGCTCTTTTGCGAACGCGAGGAATGCCGCCACCAGCTTCGAGTGGAAGCGCTCTTTCGGGTACACCACGGAAAAATTGCGGATCAGCCGCGGCTGCAGGGGAATCTGCGCCAGCAGGCGAAGCTGCAGCTCCTTCGCAACGATGGCGCGCGACATGATGGCGAAGCCCAGGCCGGTTTCGACCAGGCCCTTGATCGCTTCGGGGCTGCCGAGCTCGACCACCACGTTGAGGGACTCGGGCGCGACACCCGCCTTCTGCAGATAGCGGTCGATCACCGCGCGCGTGCCGGAGCCGGGCTCGCGGTTGATATAGGGGTGCTGCGTGAGCGCGGAGGGCAGCGCGAAGCCTTCGCGCGCCAGCGGGTGCGACGGCGCGCACACCACCTGCAGCTCGTCCTCGCAGCACAGCTCGCTGTGCAGCGAGCCGAGGTGCGAGTCGCCCTCGATGAAGCCGAGGTCGAGCGTGCGCTCGTCGACGCGCTCCTGCACCGCCTCGGAATTGCCGACGAAGAGCGCCGGCACCACCGCGGGAAACTGCGCCTTGAACTTGCCGATCAGCTGCGGCAGCACGTATTCGCCGATGGTCATGCTCGCCCCGATGAGGAGCGGGCCGGCGGCGTGGCCGCCCATTTCCTTGAGCCGCGTGTCGAGCTCGGCGGAGAGCGCGAGGATGCGCTCGGCATACTCGAGCGCGACCTGCCCCGCGGGCGTGAGGATGATCCGGCCCTGCGCGCGGTCGAACAGGCGCGTGCTCAGGTGCTCTTCGAGCTGCTTGATCTGGAAAGTGACCGCCGGCTGGGTCATGAACAGCGTCTCGGCAGCCTTGGTGAAGGAGAGGTGCTTCGCTACCGCGTGGAATACCTGGAGGCGCCGGTCGGCCATCCGGCGATATTACGAGAAAAAGGGTCCTGATCCCTTCACGTCCTTGGTGCATGACCCATTCTCTGCTAGCGTTCGGGCCTGAATTCCCGGTTGGGAGCTTCCATGAAGACTGGTCTGCGTTTCAAGGCTTGGGTGGCCGCCGTTCTGGCCGTGGTGTTCGTTGGCGGCTGCGCCAATTCCCTCGGCGGCTCGTCCTTCGCCTACTCGTACGAACCCCAATTCAGCTTCGCGGAGTTGAAGACCTACCGGTGGACCGAAGCCAGGCCACACTATTGGGGGGACCCGCTGCTGGAAAGCAACGTCCGATTCCTGGCGGATCGTGTGCTGCAGACCAAAGGGTTTGTTTCGAGCGCGGACAAGTCAGACTTCATCGTTTCGATGCGTTATGAGGGCAGCTATGTCTATGAGCTCCGCGGGCTGACCCTGTCGGTTTCCCGCGCCGACAACAGTGGGGTGATTTGGCGGGGGGCGGCCACGGGGGTGATCAGGACCGACGCCTCTTCGGGCGATCTGAAGAATGCGGTTGAGGGAATCCTGAGCAACTTTCCCCCAAGGCAAAAATAGCGTCGCTCTCGGACCCGGATTCTTACTTCTTCTTCTCCGGCTTCGGCCCGGTCGGCCCGCCGGCCTTGCGCCACTCGCCGAACCCGCCGTTCAGGTGCAGCACGTTGGTCATCCCCATCTCCGCCAGGGTTGCAGCCGCGAGTACTCCTCTCCAGTCGGCCTGGCAGTAGAGGATGAACGTCTTGTCGTCGGTGAAAACCGGCTTGTAGTACGGGCTCTCCGGATCCACCCAGAACTCCAGCATGCCGCGCGGTGCGTGAAACGCGCCCGGAATCATCCCCTCGCGCTCGAGCTCCCGCACGTCTCGGATGTCCACGAACACGGTGTTCGCGTCGCCCACGCGCTTCTTCGCCTCCTCGACCGAAATTCCCTTCGAGCGCTTTTCCGCCTCGGCGACCAGCTGATGGATGCCTTTAGTGATCATGGGGCTCTCGCTCGATCTGCAGGGCGTCGTTGAATCGGTTGAAGAATCCGCACAGCGCGATGCGCAGCGTCAGCTCGACGATCTGCGCCTCGCTGAAATGCCGACGCAGCCTTTCGAATATTTCGTCGTGGATCCGCTGCGGCGCGTTCGTCACGGCGATCGAATACTCGACCACCAACCGGTCCACCTCGTCGAGCTCGGGGTTGGTTCCGTAGTCGAGGACCCTTTCCGCGCCGCCGGGCGAGATTCCCTCGATCGCGAGCAGCGGCTTGTGCTGGCCGACGCAGTAGTGGCACTCGTTCAGCTTCGACACCGCGACGACCGCGAGCTCGACATAGCGGTAAGGCACGTTCTTCTGCTCGCGCAGCTCGAGCAGCATTGCCATCAGGTGCGCGACCGATGAGGGAACGTGCGCGAACACGCCAACCTGGTCGCGGAAGGCGCCGTAGCCGCCCGCGAAGCGTTCGTAGACCTCGCGCACCTGCGGCGGCAGTTCTTCCGGGCCGACGTCCCTTACTCTAGCCACTCGCCGAAAACCTCGTCGTTGTGCTCGCCCAGCAGCGGCGGATCGCGGTACACGCTGAATTCGTAGCCGCTGATCTTCATCGGAAAAGCGATGGTCCTGGTCTTGCGGCCGTTGGGCAGCGTCATGTCGCGCACCAGGCGGGTGGCCCGGACATGCGGGTCGTCCAGAACCTCGGCATAGGTGTTGATCGGCGCGCAAGGAACGCCGCGCCGGTCGAGCTCTTCCAGCCACTCGGCTTTGCTGCGCTTCGAGAACTCGCGCTGCAGGATTTCGCTGAGCCGCTTCTGGTTTTTCGCGCGCAGGGCATTGGTCTCGAATCTCGGGTCGGTCTTGAGCTGCGGCACGCCGATGGCGTCGCAGACTGCCATCCAGAGCTTGTCGTTGCCGGCGGCGATCATGAACGGCGCGTCGCTCGCCTGGAAACCCTGGTAGGGCGCGGCGCGCGGGTGCGCGGAGCCGAGCCGCTGCGGCGACCTTCCGGTGCCGAAGTACTCGCTGGTCTGCAGCGCCGCCATGCCGAGAAGCCCGGCGAGCATCGAGCAGTCGATAAACGCGCCCTCGCCCGTCTCGCGCGCGCGCAGGATCGCCGAAGTGATGCAGAACGCGCCGTACAGTCCCGCGCCGAAGTCGCCCAACGGCACGCCGCATTTCACCGGTGGGCCCCCTGGCTCTCCGGTGACGCTCATGACGCCGCTGATGCCCTGGATGGTAGCGTCGAACGCGCCTTTGCCAGCGTAGGGTCCGGCATGACCGTAGCCGTTGATCGAACAGTAGACGAGGCGGGGTGAAGCGGCGCGCAGCGCCTCGTAGCCCAGCCCGAGGCGCTCGAGCACGCCGGGGCGATAGTTCTCGATGATGGCGTCGGCCTTGCCGCACAGGCGCTTGAGCCGGCCGACCTGCGCTGCATCCTTCAGATCGACCGCGATGCTGCGCTTATTGCGATTGATGGAGGCGAAATTCTCACTATAGCCGTCGCTGACCGGCGGCCAGCGCCGCATGTCGTCGCCGCCGTCGGGCTTCTCGACCTTGACCACGTCCGCGCCGAGATCCGCCAGCAGGGATCCCGCAAAAGGCCCTGCGGCGATCTGGCCGAATTCCAATACCCGCAGGCCCGCCAGCACGCTCAGGGCTTCGCGTACTCGACGAACACGCTCTTGCCGCCCTTGATGATCCATTGGCCCATGCCGCGGCCGAGCTGGTCGCCGTTCGGCGTGAAATCGCAGGTCGAGCCCGCCCCCTGGAAGTTGACCGGCTTGCCCGCGCGCACGAGCTTGAGGGCTTCGACCACGTCGTCCACCTCCGGCCCCGGGCCGTTGCCGACCGTGATGATCTGCTTCGACCAGTCCACCGCCATCGGGCTTTTCGCGCGCTCCATCGCCAGCGCGGTGATGGCGAGCTGGTCGTGCGTGTTCGGCGGGAACAGGAACACGCGGTCGGCGGGCGCGCCCATCAACTGGAGGAATTTCTTGTAGCCGGACGCGGAGACGTCGGGCATCGGCTGGAAGTGGCGGATTCCCTCGGCGACCTGGTTGCCCACCGCCTGCACGAACTTGCCCTCGGCGTCGGCCATGATCGAAAGCGCCACCACCTTGCTGTCGAAGCCGCCGCGGTACACCTCCTTCATGATGGAGACGAAGTCGGGCAGCAGGCCGAAGCAGTACACCGCCTCGGGCTTCTTGCCGAAGATGCGCTCGACCTCGGCCCGGTAGGAGGGCTGCTCCGGGTTGTAGATCAGCGAATCGACCACCTGGCGGCCCGCGGCCTTCATCTGCTCCTCGAACACCTTCATGATCGGCAGCACGAAGGCGTTCTGCAGGCCGAGGATGCCGACCGTCTTGAAGCCCTGGCGTACCGCGGCACGGCCGATGACGATGCCCCAGTCGGTCGCCTTCATCTGGAAGCGCCAGACGTAGCCCTGGGTGTCACCCTCGGTAATGGCGTTGGCCGCGCTCGAGACCATCAGCACGACCTTGTTCTGCACCACGATCGGGCGCGAGGACATGCCCTCCGGCGTTCCCCAGTAGCCGATGCAGGACTGGCACTTGTGCACGTTGATGAATTTCTGCGTCAGGTTGGCGGCGACCGAAGCGCTCGATTCGGAGTCCTCGATGAAGAGCTCCAGCTTCCTGCCGCCGAGGATGCCGCCGGCGGCGTTGATCTTCGCCGCCGTGCGCTTGGCCGCTTCGCCCATGTCGGGCCCGTAGGCGCCGGCGTTGCCGGTGAGCGGCAGCCCGACGCCGATCGGAATCGGCGCGCCCTGCGCGTGCGCGAGGTTGAGGTACGGGGCGGCGATGCTGGACGCCGTGGCGGCGCCGATGGACTTGATTACGTCACGACGGGTCTTGTTCATCTGTCTCCTCCGAATTTGTAAGCGGTTTCTCCGCGTACTCTAGAGATCGAGACTACTTCAATTCCACCTGCAGGCGGTACTCGCGCATGAAGCCCTGCGGCCGGTAGATCAGCAGCAGGATCAGGCCGACGCCGATGATGATGATGCGGATGGCGGCAAGCCGGTCGGAGTCGAGCACCGGGATCACATCCTTCAGGAAGCGGGAGCCTTCCAGCAGCACCATGACCGCGGCTGCGCCCCAGATCGCCCCGGCGTGCGCGCCGCGCCCGCCCGCGATGACCGCCATGAAGGCGTAGGCGATGACGATGTTGGTGAACTGCGTCGGGTCGATGTACTGGTAGTAGAAAGCATGCATCGATCCTGCCAGCCCGATGAACGCGCCGCCGATCGCGAAAATGCGCACCCGCGCCCAGAGAACGTTCTTTCCCAGGGTGGCGGCGACGACGTCGTCCTCGCGCAGCGCGCGCACCACGCGGCCGAAGGGCGAACGCGCGAGGACATTGAGCACCCACAGCGTGCCGAGCAGCAGCGCGATCGACAGGCCGAGGAGGAAGTAAACGTACACGTCCGCCGGGATGACGTCGCCGAGCGGACGCGGAATGCCCGTCAGGCCGAGCGCGCCCTTGGTCAGCCAGTCCTCGTTCAGCGCTACGAGGCGCAGCATCTCGCCGACCCCAAGCGTGACGATGGCGAAGTAATCCTCCTCGGTCACGCGAAGCGTGACGAGCGCCGTGGCGGCGCAGGCCGCGGCAACGATCGCCATCGCGCCCAGCGTCGCCGCCAGCGTGTTCGCGCCGCCGTTGAGAATCAGCAGCGCGCAGCTGTAGGCGCCGAGCGTGTAGAAGCCGGCGAGGCCGAAATTCACCATGCCGCCGAGGCCCCACTGGAAGTTGAGCGCCAGCGCAAGGATCGCCGAGAAGCAGACCACGATGCCGAGCAGGACCAGGAACGAAATCATTTTCGGCTCATTTTCGTATATAGGGTTGCCCGAACAGGCCCTGCGGCCTGAACACCAGGACGAGCGCGATCGCCGCGAGCGGGATGCCGATGCGGTAGTTGGGCGGCATGACCAATGTCGACAGCTCGCTCACCACGCCGATGATCATCGCGCCGGCAAAGGCGCCGAGCGCGCTGCCCAGTCCGCCGAGGATCGCGGCGCCGAACACGCCGACCACGTAGTTGGAGCCCATCGGCGGCTCCAGCGCGCGGTCCATGCCGATCAGCACGCCGCCCACCGCGAGCAGGATGCCGGTAATGAACCAGGTCCAGCGGATGATGCGCTCGCTGTCTATGCCGCGCACCAGCGCGAGCTGCGGATTGTCCGCGACCGCGCGCATGGCGCGGCCGACCGGCGTGCGCGTGAGCAGCAGCCACATCAGCGTCATCGCCAGCGCCGATAGCGCGAGCGTGATCATCTGCTCGCGGTTCATGCGCACGTCGAGGAAACGGAACGGTCGCGCCAGCTCGATGGCGAAGCTGCGCGCCGTGTTGCCGTAGGCGAAGCGCGCGATGTTCTCGAGGACGAAACCCAGGCCGAGCGAGGCGACCATCAGCGTGATGCCGCCGCGACCGCGCAGCGGCTTGAAGGTGAGCTGGTCGATGGCGATGCACAGGCCGCCGAAGGCGACCGCGACCACCGCGGTCGCCGGCGCCAGCGGCCAGCCGAGCTGCGCGTTCAGCGCAAACACCATGTAGGCGGCCACCGTCATCATCGCGCCGACGGCGAAATTCGGGAACTTGAGCACGCCGAACAGCAGCGTCACGGCGAGCGCCGGCAGCGTCATGATGACGCCGGTGACCAGGCCGTTGAACGCGGTCTGCAGCATCAGGCCGCCGCTCTCCCCGCTGGTTGCCCATTGGCCTGCTGCGCGTCGCCGAGGTACAGGCGCTGCAGGTCCTTCATGCCGAGCACCTCGGCCGCCGGCGCGGCAAGGCGCACGCGCCCGCCGGCCAGCACCACGCAGGCGTCCGAGATGCGCAGCGCCTCGATCGCGTTCTGCTCGACCATCAGCACGCTCACGCCCATCGCATTCACGTTCTTCACCGTGCGGAAGATCTCGACGGTGAGCAGGGGCGAAAGCCCCGCGGAAGGCTCGTCCAGCATCAGCACCTTCGGACGAACCGTGAGCGCGCAGGCGAAAGCGAGCATCTGGCGCTGGCCGCCGCTCAGGTTTCCGGCAAGCGCCGGATAGCGCGACGGCAGCTCCGGGAACAGCGCCGCCATCTCCTCCGGCAGCGGCGCGCCCGCGCCGCCGCCCATGAACTCGTGCGCGATGCGCAGGTTCTCCAGCACCGTGAGGTTGCGAAACACGTTGTACTCCTGTGGCACGTAGGCGAGACCGCGCCGCACCCGTTTCGGCGGCGACAGCTCGTTCACGCGCTCGCCGGCGAGCCGCACGTCGCCCTGGCGCGCGGGGAGCAGGCCGGCAAGCGTCTTCACCAGGGTCGACTTGCCGGAGCCGTTCGGCCCGATGATGGTGAGAATGCGGCCTTCGTCCAGCGATACGTCGATCCCTTTCAGGATGTCCCCGGCGCCGTAGCCGGCGTGCAGCCCGGCGACCGACAGCACCGCGCTCATGCGACCTTGCCCAGGTACGCCTGCATGACTTCCCGGTTGGAGGCCACTTCGCGGAACGTGCCGTGGGTCAGCGTGCGGCCCTCGGCGAGCACGTAGATCGGCTCGCACAGCTCGGCGATCACGTCCATGTCGTGCTCGATGATCGCGAACGTGATGCCCTGCGCGCGCAGCCTCAGGATCGTCTCGCCGAGCACCTTGATCATCAGCGGGCTGACCCCGGCCGCGGGCTCGTCGAGCAGGATGATCTCGGGCTCCTGCATCAGCGCGCGCGAAATCTCGAGCAGCTTCTTCTGGCCGCCCGACAGATTGCCGGCGGGCTCGTTCGCCAGCGGCCACAGGTCCACCTGCTCGAGCAATTTGCGCGCGCGAGCGATCGCCGCTTCCTGCTCCGCGCGCACGCGGCGCGGCGTCGCGAAGCAGCGCCACGCCGCGTCGCCGCTCTGGCCGGGACTTGCGAGCAGCACGTTCTCGAGCACTGTAAGCCCGCGCAGCTCGCGCGAAATCTGGAAGGTGCGCACGAGTCCCGCGCGCGCGCGCTGGTCCGGGCGCAAGCCGAGCAGGCTGCGGCCTTCGAAAGCGACGCTGCCGGAGTCCGGCTCGATCACGCCCGCCAGCACGTTGAACAGCGTCGACTTGCCGGCGCCGTTCGGCCCGATCACGGTGGTGACGGCGCCGCGGCGTATGCGGGCCGACGTCTCGTTGAGGATGGTCATGTTGCCATAGCCGGCGACGAGGCCGTCGACCACCAGGATGCAGCCGTCGTCGCGCGTCTCAGTGGCCAAGGTACGCCTCGATCACCTGGGGGTTGCTGCGCACGGCCTCGGGCGTGCCCTCGGCGATGATCCGTCCTTCGGCCAGCACCAGGATGCGCCGGCACAGCGACATGACGAACTCCATGTTGTGCTCGATGACGATGAACGTCGCTCTGGTCTCCGCGTCGATCGCCTGCAGCCGCTCCTTGAGGCCCGTCAGCATGGTCGGGTTGACGCA
>DATBSZ010000042.1:0-5955 GCA_036559525.1 Burkholderiales bacterium | reverse complement strand
CGCAAGACGCAACAGCGTGTTGCAGTGGATACCAAGAGCGATGACCAATGCGCGCGTCCTTTTTTGCGCCAGCCTGATCCTCGCGCTGTTCGGACCGCTCATGGCGCAGGCGCAGCCTGCAAAGACCTGGCGCCTCGGCATGCTGACCGTGAACCCCCGTCCGGCGCTTGCCAAGAGCGCCATCTACATTGCGTTCCTGCAGGAGTTGCGCAGCCTCGGCTACCGGGAGGGAGAAAACCTGGTGATCGAATGGCGCCATACGGATGGACACCTGGATCGGCCGCGCCAGGAGGCTGCGGCGCTGATGGCATGGAAGCCCGACGTGGTTTTCACGGTGAGCGGGACGAACGCCATCGCGCTGCGCAACGCGAGCGCAAGCGTGCCGATCGTCGTCGGCATGGGCGGCGACCTCGTCGGCATGCGCCTGGCCGCGACGCTGGCGCGGCCCGGCGGCAACGTCACGGGACAGCAGCTCCTTTCGCCCGACCTGGCGGTCAAGCGGCTGGAGCTCCTGACGGAGGTGCTGCCGAAGCTGCAACGCGTCGCCATGCTGCACGCGGAGACGCAGGTGGATCACGGCTTCTATGACCGGATCTTCGCGGATCTGCAGGCGGCCGCGCCGGCGGTCGGAGTGACGATGCTGCGCTTCACTGCCAAGAACGGCGCCGAGGTGGAGAGCGCCTTTCGCGAGATGGCGGCCAGCAAGGTCGATGCGGTTCTGGTCATCGCCAGCCCGTTCATTACGGCGAACCGGCGGCGCATTCTGGCGCTTGCGGCAGAGCGGCGCATTCCAACCATGCACGAAGTCGCCGACGAGGCCGACGCCGGCGGCCTGGTCGCGTATGGCCCGAAGGCGGAAGCGATGTTCCGCCGCGGCGCGCACTACGTGGACCGCGTGCTCAAGGGTGCTCGGCCTGCGGAGATGCCGATCGAGCAGCCGACCCAGTTCGAGCTGGTGATCAACCGCAGGAGCGCGAACGCGCTCGGCGTCAAGATTCCGGCGTCGATCCTGGTGCGCGCCGATCGGGTGATCGAATAGTGCCGCAGCAACTGCGCTGCTCCTTCTGCGGCAAGCACCAGGATCAGGTGAAGCGACTGGTCGCCGGCGCGAAGGCCCTCATCTGCGACGAGTGCGTGGCGGCCGCCGACCGCATGATGAAGGCGGATCCCGACGACCCCGAGGCTGCGAAGAAGCCGTCCTGGTGGCGCGCGCCTCCCAAGTAGTCGCGGCGGCCGCGCTCGGCGCGCTGGTCGTCCTGTGCCTGGCGTGGGAGCTGTGGCTGGCGCCGCTGCGACCCGGCGGATCGCTGCTCGCGCTCAAGGCGCTTCCGCTCGTTCTCCCGTTGAGCGGAATCCTCAAGGGAAAGCGCTACACCTATCAGTGGTCGAGCATGCTGATCCTCGCCTATTTCGCCGAGGGCATAACGCGCGCGTGGTCCGAGAGGGGAAGTTCTCAAGCCCTCGGATTGATTGAAGCAGTGCTGAGCCTCGTGTTCTTCGCCGCTGCGGTAAGCTACGCGCGTGCAACGCAAGCTCGCGGCAATCCTTAGCGCCGACGCGGCGGGCTACAGCCGCCTGATGAGCGAGGACGAGGTCGGCACCGTGCGCATCCTCGCCACCTGCCGCGAGCTGGTCAGCGGCGTGATCGCGCGGCACGGCGGGCGCGTGGTCGACATGCCCGGCGACAACATCCTCGCCGAGTTCGCGAGCGCGGTGAGCGCGGTGGAGGCGGCGAGCGCCATGCAGGCGCAGCTCGGCGCGTGCAACGGCGCGCTGCCGGAGAACCGGCGCCTCGCGTTCCGCATCGGCGTGAACCTCGGCGACGTGGTGATCGAGGACGGGCGGCTCTACGGCGACGGGGTGAACGTCGCCGCGCGCATCGAGGCGCTCGCCGAGCCGGGCGGGATCTGCGTCTCGGCCAAGATCTACGACGAGGTGCTGCGCAAGCTCGACCTCGCTTTCGAGGACCTCGGCGAGCATGCGCTCAAGAACATCGCCGCGCCGGTGCGCGTGTACCGCGTGCGGCCGAATGGCCCGGCGCCGGCGCGGGCGGCGGCGCCCTCACAGGCGGCCAAGCCCTCGATCATCGTGCTTCCCTTCACCAACATGAGCGGCGAAGCCGAGCAGGAATTCTTCGCCGACGGCCTGACCGAGGACATCCTGACCGATCTGTCGCGCTTCCACGGCCTGTTCGTCATCTCGCGCAACACCTCCTTCAAGTACAAGGGCCAGGCGGTCGAAGTGCGGAAGGTGGCGCGCGAGCTCGGCGTGCAATACGTCGTCGAGGGCAGCGTGCGCAAGGCAGGCAAGCGGGTGCGGGTGACCGTGCAGCTGATCGACGCCGAATCCGACCGGCACCTCTGGGCGGAGCGCTACGACCGCGACCTCGACGACATCTTCGCCCTGCAAGACGAGGTTACGAACGCCATCGTGGCGGTGCTGCCCGGCCGCGTCGAGGCGGCGATGCACGACCGCGCGGCGCGCAAGCCGACCGGGAACATGGCTGCCTATGAGTGCGTCTCCACCGCCAAGGTCCTGCACCACCGCGCGACGCGCGAGGACAACGCGCGCGCGATGGAGCTGATCGAGCGCGCCATCGACCTGGACCCAAAGTACGCGCACGGGCATGCGTGGAAGGCCTGCATCGTCGGCCAGGCGGCGACCTACGGCTGGCTCGACCTGGCGCAAGCCCTGGTGGCCATCGAGCGGGAGCTCAATATCGCGCGCGAGCTCGACGACAACGACAGCGACGTGCACCGCATCTTCGCCGCCCTGAAGCTGCGCCAGCGCGACTACGAGCGCTCGAGCTACCACCAGCAGCGCGCGCTCGAGCTCAATCCCAACGACGACCTGATCGTGGTGCAGCAGGGCGAGATCCTGACCTGGCTCGGCCAGGCCGAGGAAGGCATCGAGTGGATCCGCAAGGCCATGCGCCTCAACCCGTACCATCCGCCGCGCTTCTGGCTGCATCTGGCGCGCGCGCTGTTCGCGGCGCGGCGCTACCCCGAGGCCGCCGAGGCGCTGTCGCGCATCGCCGAGGCCGATGCCTTTCACCTTGCGTTCCTCGCCGCTTGCCTCGCGCAGGCGGGCGAGCCCGCACGCGCTGCCGAGCACGCGCAGGCGGCGCTAAGGCGCAAGCCCGATTTCAGCGTGCAGAAGGACTACGTGCCGACGCTGCACTACAAGCGCGAAGCCGACCTCGCGCACCATCGTGACGCCCTGCTGAAAGCCGGGCTACCCGCCTAGCAGGCGCTTGGCGGCCGCGTAGATCGGCACTTCGATCAGCGCGCCGTCGACTTTGACGCGCTCCTTGCCCTCGGCGCGCGCTCTTTCGAAGGCGGCGACGATTTTCCTAGCCTTGGCCAATTCCTTCTCGTTCGGCGTGAAAACGGCGTTGATGGCGCGGGCGTGCGAAGGGTCGACCAGGCTCTTCATGCGGTAGCCGAGCCGCTTCGCGGTGCGCGCGTCGGCGGCCGCGCCCTTGGCGTCGCTGAAAGTGTAGGGGCAATCGATCGCTTCGACTCCGGCCGCGCGGCACTCGACCAGGAAGCGCGCGCGCACGTAGGCGAGCTCCCCGCCGCCCCGGCTGCGCGCGGTGCCGAGGTCGGCGACCATGTCCTCGCTCGCCACCAGCATCGCGGTCACGCGCGGGCTCGCCTTGCCGATGTGGAAGGCGTTCAGGAGGCCGGCAGCGGTTTCGACGTTGGGCACGAGCTCGGCCTCGGGCGCGAGCTCCGCCAGCGACCGCACTTGGTCGGCCGACACCACCTTGGACATCATGACCACGTCCGGGCGCGCCAGCATCACGACCCGCAGATCGTCGCGGCCGCAGGTCTCGAGCGGGTTGACGCGAACGGCCGCGATCGCGCCGGCTTTTCTCCATTTCGTGAATGCTTCGCCGGCGAGCGCGCGCGCCTTCGCGCGAAGCTCCGGCGGCGTGAAGTCCTCGAGCTCCAGAATGATGACGTCGGCCCCGCTGCGAGCGGCGGCCGCGTGCGCGCCCCTATCGGCGCCCGGAACGAACAGCCATGAGCGCCGCATCAAGGGCAGAGGCGCAGCTGGTCCTTGACCTGCGCGAGGCGCGAAGCCCGGGTGGCGTCGTCGACATAGACCCGCCTCCCCTGGGCATCCACGTTCGAGATGCGCCCGCCGTGGGACAGAAAGTCGAGCTCCCGGCGCAGCCGGGCGCAGCGCTGGTCGAGCGCGGCCTTTTCTTTTTCCTCCGCCTGCGCGCCCTCGATCTGGCGGCGCCTGAACTCGGCGTCCTGCGCCGCGAAGCTGCTCGGCGGCGCCGCGGTCTCGCCCGAGACCGGCGGGATCGGCCGGATGTCGACCTTGCCGCCCTTGCAGTCCGGGCGCGGCTTGTCGGTGTAATGCGTGACGCCGCGCTCGTCGACGCACTTGTACATCTGGGCGTGGGCGGGGAGCGCCAGAAGGAGCGCAGCGAGCGCGAGGCTTCTCACAATTGGTGCTGGGGGTTCAGCCTTTCGATCTTGCTCTCGAGCTTGTTCAGCGCGCTGATGTAGGCCTTGGCCGAGGCGACCACGATGTCGGTGTCGGCGCCGATGCCGTTCACCACCCGCCCGCCCTTCGCCAGCCGTACCGTCACCTCGCCCTGCGACTCGGTGCCGGTCGTCACCGCGTTGACCGAATAGAGGAGCAGCTCGGCGCCGCTCTTCGCCAGGGTCTCGATCGCCTTGAAGGTGGCGTCCACAGGCCCGTCGCCCTGCGATTCCGCTTTTTTCTCCTGGCCCGCCTCCATCAAAGTGACTTTTGCAAAAGGCCGTTCTCCCATGCCGCTCGCCTGGTTCATGGTGACGAGCTTCCAGTGCTCGTCGCTCGAGCGCCCGGCCTCCTGCGACACCAGCGCCTGCAGGTCCTCGTCGAAGATGTCGGCCTTCTTGTCGGCGAGGTCCTTGAAGCGCTGGAACGCCTTGTTGTACGCGTCCTCGCTGTCGAGCTCGATGCCGATCTCCTTCAGGCGCTGCTTGAACGCGTTCCTGCCCGACAGCTTGCCCAGCACGATCTTGTTGGTGCTCCAGCCCACGTCCTCGGCGCGCATGATCTCGTAGGTCTGGCGCGCCTTCAGCACGCCGTCCTGGTGGATTCCCGAGGCGTGCGCGAAGGCGTTCGCGCCCACCACCGCTTTGTTCGGCTGCACTACGAAGCCCGTGATCTGCGACACGAGGCGCGAAGTCGGCACGATCTGGCTGGTGTCGAGCCCAACCCGGAGGTTGAAGAAGTCCGATCTCGTCTTGACGGCCATGACCACCTCCTCGAGGGAAGTGTTGCCGGCGCGCTCGCCGAGGCCGTTGATGGTGCACTCGATCTGGCGCGCGCCGCCGATCTGCACCGCGGCGAGCGAGTTGGCCACCGCCATGCCGAGGTCGTTGTGGCAGTGCACGCTCCACACCGCCTTGTCGGAGTTCGGGATCTTCTCGCGCAGCTTGCGGATGAATTCTCCGAACTGCTGCGGCACGGCGTAGCCGACGGTATCCGGGATGTTGATGGTGCTCGCCCCCTCCTTGATCACCGCCTCGAGCACGCGGCACAGGAAGTCGAGCTCGGAGCGCGAGCCGTCCTCGGGGGAGAACTCGACGTCGGGGCACGCCTTGCGGGCGAAGCGCACCGAGAGCTTCGCCTGCTCGAACACCTGCTCGGGCGTCATGCGCAGCTTCTTCTCCATGTGCAGCGCGCTGGTGGCGATGAAGGTGTGGATGCGCCACGACTTCGCGCCCGTCAGCGCGTCGATGCCGCGCTGGATGTCCCGGTCGTTGGCGCGGCACAGCCCGCACACCGTGGAGTCCTTGATCGTGTTGGCGATCGCGCGCACCGCCTCGAAATCGCCGTTCGACGAGGCCGGGAAGCCGGCCTCGATCACGTCGACCTTCATGCGCTCCAGCGCGCGCGCGATGCGCAGCTTCTCGTCGCGCGTCATCGAAGCGCCGGGGCTCT
>DATBSZ010000041.1:0-16071 GCA_036559525.1 Burkholderiales bacterium | reverse complement strand
CAAAGGATCGCGGCAGCCAGCAGGGCCGCGACGCAACGGGCATGCGCAGCGTGGCGCACCTAGTGCTTCGGCGGAGGTCGCTTGTCGATGAAGGCGTCCATGCCGGCGCGGCCTTCCTCGTGCGCGAAGCTTGCGGAGATGACCCTCGAAGCGAGCGCGTAGGCCTGTTCCAGGCCAAGGTCCATCTGCTGGTAGAAAGCGCGCTTGCCCGCGGCGACGGTCGCCGGGGGTTTGGAAGCAAGCGTTTTTGCAAGATCCATTACTGCATGATCGAGCTGATCCAAGGGCACGACCTTGTTCACCAGGCCCCACTCCATTGCCCGAGTCGCGCTGATCGGCTCGCCGGTCAGGAGCATTTCCATCGCATGCTTGCGCTGCAGGTTGCGGCCGACGGCGACGCCTGGGGTCGAACAGAAAAATCCCCAGGTGACGCCGCTGGTGACGAACTTGGCTGCGTCCGACGCGATTGCGAGGTCGCACTGCGCGACGAGCTGGCAGCCCGCCGCCGCCGCCGCGCCCTGCACGCGGGCGATCACCGGCTGCGGCAGCAGCGGAATCGTCTGCATCATCCGGCTGCATTGCCCGAACAGCGCCTCGATCTTCGGCAGCTCTTTCAGCGCCTTGATCTCCTTCAGGTCGTGCCCGGCGCAGAAGCCTTTGCCGGTCCCGGCGAGCACGACGACCCGGGTTTGCTTATCACTTTTCAAGGAATCAAAGGCATCCTGAAGAGCGGAAAGCATGTCGCGGGTCAGCAGGTTCAGCTGCTGCGGCCGGTTCATGGTGAGCGTGCAGATCCCGTCGCGGTCTTCGCGCAGGAGAATCGGCTGCTCAGCTTGGGGGACGGCGCTCATGTGTCAATGGCGGCGGTGGACTTGGCCTTCTCTCTGAGAACGAATTTCTGGATCTTACCCGTCGAGGTCTTGGGAAGCTCGCCGAATACCACCGCGCGCGGCGCCTTGAACTTCGCGAGCTGGCCGCGGCAGAACTCGATTATTTCAGTTTCTGAAACGGCAACCCCAGGCTTGAGCTCCACGAAGGCACACGGCGTTTCTCCCCACTTCGGGTCGGGCCGCGCCACCACGGCGGCGGCCATCACCGCGGGGTGGCGGTAGAGCACGTCCTCGACCTCGAGCGACGAGATGTTCTCGCCGCCGGAGATGATGATGTCCTTGGAGCGGTCCTTGATCTTGATGTAGCCGTCGGGCTGCATCACGGCGAGGTCGCCGGAATGGAACCAGCCGCCGGCGAACGCGTCGCGCGTCGCCTTGGGGTTTTTGAGGTAGCCCTTCATGGTGATGTTGCCGCGGAACATGATCTCGCCCATGGTCTCGCCGTCGGGCGGGACCGGCTGCATGGTCTCGGGATCCATCACCGTCAGGCCTTCCTCGACGTGGTAGCGCACGCCTTGCCGGCCGTTCAGGCGCACCTGGTCGGCGAGCGGCAGCCGCTCCCACTCCGGGTGCTTCGCGCACACCGTGGCGGGTCCGTACACCTCGGTCAGGCCGTAGACGTGGGTGATGTTGAAGCCGATCTTCTGCATGCCTTCGATCATCGCCGCGGGGGGCGCCGCGGCGGCGACCAGGCCGTTCACCTGGTGCTCGATGCCGCGCTTCATCTCCTCGGGGGCGTTGATGAGCAGCTGGTGGACGACGGGCGCGCCGCAGTAGTGGGTCACCCGGTGTTTCTTGATGAGATCGAAAATCGGCCCCGCTTCCACCCGCCGCAGACAGATGCTGGTCCCGGCGTTCGCGGCCATGGTCCAGGGAAAGCACCAGCCGTTGCAGTGGAACATCGGCAACGTCCACAGGTATATCGCATGGTGCGGCATGCCCCAGACCAGGATGTTGCCGACGCCGTTCAGGTAGGCGCCGCGGTGGTGGTACACCACGCCCTTCGGATTGCCGGTCGTCCCCGAGGTGTAGTTGAGCGAGATCGCCTCCCACTCGTCCTCGGGCCAGCGCCAGGCGAAATCGGGGTCGCCCTCCTCTAGCAGCTCCTCGTAAGTCGTCTTTCCGAGCCGCTTGCCGCCGCTGAACTCGGGGTCTTCGACGTCGATGACCGTGATGTTTCTTCCCTTGATGGCTTTTTCGAGGACCGGGGCGAATTCCGCGTCCGCCAGCAGGAGCTTCGCTTCGCCGTGCTCGAGCATGAAGCCGATCGCTTCGGCGTCAAGGCGGGTGTTCAGAGTGTTGAGAACCGCGCCGCACATCGGCACGCCGAAATGGGCCTCATACATCGCCGGGATGTTCGGCAGCATGACGGCGACGGTGTCGCCGGCGCCGATCCCGCGCTTCGCCAGCGCAGAGGCCAGCCGGCGGCAGCGAGCATACGTTTCCTTCCACGTGTAGCGCTCCTTGCCGTGGACCACGGAAACCTTGTCCGGGTACACGTAGGCGGCGCGCTCCAAGAAGGAGATCGGCGTCAGCGGGGCGTAATTCGCCGCGTTCTTGTCGAGGTCGCGCTCGTAGGCATTTGCCTTTGGAAACATGGCGCAAAGTATAGCCTCGGCCGCCGCCATAGGCCGGGTGTCGCAGGCCATGGGTAGAAGATTCATGCGTCAACGCGTCGAATCTCCTGATGCGCTGGGCAGCTCTGCTCAACAAGTCTTACCGCCTGCTGCGGCTGGCGGTGCTGGGCGTGGTCGCCGCCGGTTTGCTGGCCGTGTTGCTGTTCGCTCGCCCCGAACTCGCCGCGTGGCTGGCGCTTGCGCTGGCTTTGCCGGCATTCGCGATGGCATACCTGGCTCTCGTCAAGGCGAAGATGCTGGAGTTCTGCCCCGAGGTGCTGGGCGGCGACGTCATCCTGCCGCGCGCCGCGATCAGCGGCGGCCGGGTGCGGCTCCTCCTGCCGCTGCAGTTCAACAACACGGGCCATGCCGACGGCATCATCGAGTGGATCGCGATCCGCCTGACGCTCGACGGGCGCAGCGACCAGTCGCTGCTCCTGAGCCCGGTGGCCGAGGTGGACATGCAGCGGTTCATCCAGGCGAAGCGCATGCTCGAAGAGGGCAATACGATCGAGCCCTTTACCAGCTTCGCGCTCGAGGGCAAGCGCACGGCCGCCAAGTTCGTGCTCTTCGACCACGCGGAGAAGAACCGCGCCAGGCCGCTCGAGCTGCGCCCGGGACGCTACAGCTTCGAGCTCTTCATCAAGGCGACGCACTCGCATCAGCCGCAGCTCGCACGCTCATTCGAGCACGTGCTGGAGACGCAGCAGCTCGAAGATTTTCGCGGCGGGAACACGGTTTACCTCTTCAACTACGACCTCACGCTTCCAGGCGTGCGCCGGGCAGTCGCGGGAGCCGAATGGCTGCCGCGCGCCTCCGCCGCCTAGCTGACCAGCCGGCGCCACACCGCGGCGCGCTTGGCATCTTTTTCCATGGCGTCGAGGTATTGCTCGTGCGTGGCAAGCTCGTCGGGCAAGGCGCGCTGCACGATCAGCTTCGACACGTCGAGGATCAGCCCCGCCGCCGCCGCGGCCGCCGCGGCCGGGGCCTCGAGGTCCATCATCAGGCTCTCCTGGCCGCGAGTCATGGCGAGGTAGCACTCGGCGAGCAGCCGCGCGTCGGCGAGCGCGCCGTGCAGGGTGCGCCTCGAGTTGTCGACGAAGTAGCGCTCGCACAGCGCGTCGAGCGAGTTCTTCTTGCCGGGATGCAGCTCCTTGGCCGAGAGCAGCGTGTCGGTGATCGCCGCGACGTGGTCCTGCACCCGGCCCAGGCCCGCCCGCTCGAGCTCCATGTTGAGGAACTCGACGTCGAAGTCCGCGTTGTGGATGATCACCTCCGCGCCGCGGATGTAGTCGAGGAACTCGCGCGCGATCTCGCCGAACTTCGGCTTGGCGGCGAGGTCCTCGCGCGTCAGGCCGTGCACTCGCGTCGCCCCGAGCTCGACCTCGCGCTCCGGGTTGAGGTAGGCGTGGAACTCGCGCTCGCTCAGGCGCCGGCTGAGGAGCTCGACGCAGCCGATCTCGATGATGCGGTCGCCGAGCTTCGGATTCAGCCCGGTGGTTTCCGTGTCAAGGACGATCTGCCGCACCCGGAATTCCCTTGTTCGCCAGCCTGTCCGCCCATTCGTTCTCGGGGTGGCCGGCATGCCCCTTCACCCAGTGCCATTCGACCTCGTGCTTCGCGGCCACCGCCTCGAGCTGCCGCCACAGGTCCTCGTTCTTCACCGCCTTCTTGTCCGCGGTGCGCCAGCCTTTTTTCTTCCAGTCGTGGATCCAGGTGGTGATGCCCTTCATCACGTAAGTCGAATCCGTGTGGAGCTTGACCTTGCTCGGGCGTTTCAAGGCCTCGAGGGCGCGAATCGCCGCCATCAGCTCCATGCGGTTGTTCGTGGTATCGGCCTCGCCGCCGTACAGCTCCTTTTCCGCCCCGTTGGAGCGCAGCAAGACACCCCAGCCGCCCGGACCCGGATTGCCGCGGCACGCCCCGTCGCTCCAGATCTCCACCACGGCCTCACCGGCGGGATCACTCATGGTGATGCTTGTGGCTCCTCTGCGACACCGGCGCGAGCTGTCGCCGGCGCGCGCGTTCCCGGCGCCACGCCGGCGTGACGATGCGCATGCCGTGCACCCGCTTCACCGCGCGGACGACGTAAACCCCCCCGGTCACCGGCCACCAGCGCGCGCCGGCTTTTTCCATGAAGGCGAAGCGCTGCAGCCAGGCCTGGTCGCTGAAGGGCGGCGCATAGCAGCCGAGCTTGCCGCCGTTCAGCTCGAAGCCGAGCACCCGCAGCCATTCGCGCAGGCGAAAGAGACCGATGAATTTCGCGTCCCAGGGGGCGCCGTTGCGGTGGAACGTGAACGCCTGGCGCACGCGCCAGAGCGAGGCCGTGTTGAAGCCGGAGATCACGATCTGGCCCTCCGGCATCAGCACGCGCTCGACCTCGCGCAGCACGTCGTGCGGATTGTGATGCCCTTCCAGCACGTGCGGCAGTGCGACTAAATCCACACTTTGCGAGGCGAGCGGGAGCTGCAGCGGATCGGCGGCCAGCGCCGCCCCCGGCTCCAGCGCAAGGCTGAACCGGTAATTAATGCGGTTCTGTCGCAAAAAATCGACTTCCGGTAGGCCGACCTGTACTGCCCTGAAACCGAACACGTCATCAACAGCGCTGTCAAACTGGGCGAGCTCCCAATCGAGCACGTACGCTCCCTGGGGGGTAGAGAGCCACCCAGAAAGCGATGAACGACCGCCGTTATACTTCAGCGCCCCGTTTTGGACGAAGGGTTGACGCATGCTCGAAGTCGTTCCAGTCAAGGCGTTCAAGGACAACTATGTCTGGACGCTGCGCAACGCGACGCACGCTGCAGTGGTCGACCCCGGCGAAGCCGGGCCGGTGCTCGACTATCTCGCGCGCGAGAAGCTCGGCCTCGCCGCGATCCTCGCCACGCATCACCATCCCGACCACGTCGGCGGCGTGGCGCAACTCCTGGAAAAATACCGCGTCCCCGTCTATGGGCCGAAGAACGAGCCGATTCCCACGCTCACCCAGCCCGTCTCCGAGGGTGACACGGTGACGATTCCCGCGCTCGGCGTCTCCTTCTCGGTGCTCGACATTCCCGGCCATACGCGCGCGCATATTGCCTATTATGGGGCAGGCGCGATCTTCTGCGGCGACACGCTCTTTGCCTGCGGCTGCGGGCGCGTGTTCGAAGGCACCGCCGAGCAGATGTATGCCTCGCTTGGAAAACTGCGCGCGCTGCCCGACGAGACCAAGGTGTATTGCGGGCACGAATACACGCTCGCCAACATCCGTTTCGCGAAGGGCGTCGAGCCGCAGAACGCCGCGCTCGCGGCCCGCGAGGCCCGCGACCGCCGGCTGCAGGAAGCGGGCAAGCCCACCCTGCCGAGCACGATGCGCGAGGAAAAGGCCACCAACCCCTTCCTGCGTTGCACCGAGCCCGCGGTGCTGGAATCGGTCAACAAATACCTCGGTACGCGCGTTTCTGATCCTGTGCGGGTATTTGCCGCGATTCGCGAGTGGAAAAACCGCTCTTGAAAAAGCTCGTCCTTCCGGCCTTGGTCCTGCTGCTCGCGGCCTGCGCGACGGTGCAAGACGCCCCGCCCGTCCCTGAGCCGGCGCCGGAGCCGGTCGCCGTGCCTGCGCCGCCGCCACTTCCGATCGCGGTCGCGCCCGAGACGAAGAAGCCGGAACCGAAGCCGGTCGTCACGAAGCCCAAGCCTTTCGACGCCAAGCCCGTCGTGGTCGAGCCGCCGCCCGAGATCGTCGGCATCGACCGCGCGAAGGAACCGACCGACCTGTGGCTGCGCATCCGCAAGGGATTCGCGATTCCCGACCTGCAGAGCCCGCTGGTGCGGCAAAAGACCAAGCAATACGCCGCGCGCCCGGAGTACCTGCAGCGGATCCTGGAGCGCAGCAAGCTCTACCTCTACCACATCGTCGAAGAGATCGAGAAGCGCGGGATGCCGACCGAGCTCGCGCTGCTGCCGATGGTGGAAAGCGCGTTCAATCCGATGGCCTATTCGCGCGCGCACGCCTCGGGCATCTGGCAGTTCATCCCCGGCACCGGCAAGCGCTTCGAGCTCGAGCAGAACTCGTGGTACGACGGGCGCCGCGACATCGTCGATTCCACCAACGCAGCGCTCGACTACCTCACCAAGCTGCACCAGATGTATGGCGACTGGCAGCTTGCGCTCGCGTCCTACAACTGGGGCGAGAACGCCGTGCGCAAGGCGATCGCGCGCAACAAGGCCGCGAAGAAGAAGACCGACTACGCGAGCCTGCGCATGCCGAAGGAGACGCGGCACTACATCCCGAAGCTGCAGGCGCTCGAGAACATCATCGCCAATCCCTCGGCGTTCGGCGTCGACCTCGACGCGATTCCGAACCAGCCGTATTTCGCGGTGATCAACGAGATCCCGGACATCGACGTTCACGTCGCGGCGAGGCTGGCCGAGATGCCGATGGAGGAGTTCATCGCGCTCAATCCCGGCTTCAGCCGGCCGCTCATCCGCTCCTCGGCGGCCCGGCGCATCATCCTGCCCGCCGACAAGCTGGTGGCGTTCTACGACAACCTCGACCAGCTCGACGAAGCCGACCTCGTCTCCTGGGAGGTCTATCACCCGGAGCGCGGCGAGAAGCTGGAAGCCATCGCCAAGCGCTTCGAGATGAGCCTTGCCGAGCTCAAGCGCGTGAACGGCATTCACTCGAGTTCCTCGCGCGTGCCGGCCGAATTGGTCGTACCGAAGAATGGCGACGCGCGCGCGACCCTCGCCGATCTGCCGCTGATGTACGCGCCGCCGATCCCGCCCAAGGGCACGGTGCGCGCGGTGCATACCGTGAAGCAGGGCGACACGCTGGGCTCGATCGCCAAGCGCTACCGGGTCAGCATTGATTCCCTCAAGCGCGGCAACAACGTCGGCCGCTTCCTGCAGGTCGGACAGAAAATCTATATAAGGTAAGCGGGTGAAGCTTCTTCGCCCGACCCTGGCAGCGCTGCTGCTGAGTGCGTGCGCCATGGAACCGCAGGCGCCCGAGCCGTCTTTGGAATCTGCTCCCGATCCGATTCCTGCAGCGACCAGCGAAGCACCACCTGCCCGCGCAGCCCCGGCAGCAAAGCCCCTCCCGCCGCTGGTGTTCGAAGCCGAACGGCTCGAAATCAGGGATCGGGCGCGCGCGCTGCCGAGCATCGACCGCACCGCGCCGATCGACGACGTGTGGCAGCGCATTCGCCACGGCTTCGCCATGCCCGACCTCGACAACGCGCTGGTGCGGGAGAAGGTCCGGTACTACGCGTCACGGCCCGACTATCTGCAGCGCATCTTCGACCGCAGCCGCCTGTATCTCTATCACATCGTCGAGGAGATCGAGAAGCGCGGCCTGCCCACCGAGATCGCGCTGCTGCCGATGGTGGAAAGCGCGTTCAATCCGATGGCGTACTCGCGCGCGCATGCCTCGGGGATCTGGCAGTTCATCCCCGGCACCGGCACGCGCTTCGAGCTCGAGCAAAACTGGTGGTACGACGGCCGCCGCGACATCGTCCAGTCGACCAATGCCGCGCTCGACTACCTCACCAAGCTCTACGAGATGCACGGCGACTGGCAGCTCGCGCTCGCCTCGTACAACTGGGGCGAGAACGCCGTGGCGCGCGCTATCGCCAAGAACCAGGCCGCGGGCAAGCCGACCGACTACGCGAGCCTGCCGATGCCGGCGGAGACGCGCCACTACGTCCCCAAGCTCCAGGCGCTGAAGAACATCGTCAACAATCCCGAGCCCTTCGGCATCGACATCGGGCCGATTCCCAATCAGCCCTATTTCGCGACCGTCACCAAGCTGCGCGACATCGACGTGCAGCTCGCCGCGCGCCTCGCCGAGATGCCGGTCGAGGAGTTCATCGCCCTCAATCCGGGCTTCAGCCGGCCCTACATCCGCGCCTCGGTCACGCCGCGCATCGTGCTGCCGGCGGACAAGGTCGACGTGTTCCACGAGAACCTGAGCGCCTTGGGCGATGACTCGCTGGTGTCCTGGAAAACCTATCACCCCAAGCCGGGCGAAACCTTCGAATCGATCGCCAAGAAGCACCGCATGGCGGTCGCGCAGTTGAAGGAGGTGAACGGCATCCCGCCGCGCACCAAGGCGGTGCCGCGCCTTCTCGTCGTGCCGACCAACGACAGCGCCGCCGCGGCCGGGACGCGCACGCTGCCGATCATGTACGCGCCGCCAATCCCGGTGACGACGCGCAAGATCTTCCATACCGTGAAGTCCGGTGAAACCCTGGCCTCGATCGCAAGGCACCACCGAGTCTCGGTCGAGGACCTCAAGCGCTGGAACGGCGTCAGCCAGGCGACGGCCGGGCGGAAGCTCGCGGTCGAGGTGCGCGCCGCCGCGCCCAAGAGCAAGCCGCGCCCAAAGGCGAAACCCAAGAAGCGGACGACTTGAATTCGGGGACGGAGCCCTAACTCCGAAAGCTGCGCCAGCCGTGGAGTTAGGGCTCCGTCCCCGAATTCACAAACGACTTAGGCGTACCCGGCTTCGACCAGCCGGCGCGTGTAGTCGGACTGCGACCTTTCGAGCACTTGCTCGAGCGGCCCGCTCTCCACGATCTTGCTGTCCTTCATCACCATCACGCGGTGCGCCATGGCGCGCACTACGTCGATGTCGTGGGTGACCAGGATGTAGCTCAGTTCGTATTTTCTTTGCAGAGACGATAGAAGCTCGAGTACCTGCTTCTGGATCGTGACATCGAGTGCGCTGGTGGGCTCGTCGAGCACCACCACCTTCGGGTTAACGATGAGCGCTCGGGCGATGGCGATGCGCTGGCGCTGCCCGCCCGAGAATTCATGGGGATAGCGCGCGAGCAGCAGCTCGGCCTGCCCGCCCTCGGTGAGGCCGACGTCGTACAGCGCCCGCAGGATGCGCTCGCGCCTTGCCGCCGCGTCGAGCCCGGGCTCGTGGATCTCGAGGCCCTCGCCGACGATCTGCTCCACCGTCCGTCGCGGCGACAGCGACGACAGCGGGTCCTGAAAAACGACCTGAATCTCCTTGCGCATGCTGCGTCGCTCCGCACGCTCCGCCCAGCGCTTCTTCCCTATGCGAATGTCGCCCTGCGCGGCCATCAGGCCGAGAACGGCAAGCGCAAGGGTCGTCTTGCCCGAGCCCGATTCGCCGATGATGCCGAGCGTCTCACCGGGCGCGAGGTCGAAATCGACCGACTCGACCGCGGTGAACCGCCCGCTCTTGAACCAGCCGCGGATGCCGGGCAGCCGCGTCGGGTAGTGCACATGCACGTCTCTTGCGGTTACAACCGTCCCGCTGCCCGGATTGCCGACTTCGCGGCCCGGCCGGCTGTTCACGAGCTTCTGGGTATAGGGGTGCTGGGGCCGCTGGATCACTTGAGCGGTGGGGCCCTGCTCCACCAGCACCCCCTTCTCCATTACGGCGACCCGGTCGGCGAACCGCCGCACCAGGTTCAGGTCGTGCGTGATGAGGAGCAGCGCCATGCCCGCCTCGGCGCGCAGCCGCTCCAGCAGCTCGAGGATCTGCAGCCGGATCGTGACGTCGAGCGCGGTGGTGGGCTCATCCGCAATCAGGAGCTTCGGATTGCACGCGAGCGCCATGGCGATCATGGCGCGCTGGCGCTGGCCGCCCGAGAGTTGGTGCGGGTAGCTGTGCGCGCGGCGCTCGGGCTCGTCGATGCCCACCCGCCGCATCGCTTCCACCGCCTCGGCCCACGCCGCGGCGCCGCGCAGCCCGGTGTGCAGCACCAGCGATTCGACGATCTGGGCGCCGACCGTGTAGATCGGGTTCAGCGCGGTCATCGGCTCCTGGAAGATCACCGCGATGTCCCGGCCGCGCAATTGATGCAATTCAGGTGAGGACATGCGAAGCACGTCCTTGCCGCCGAAAAAGATCTCCCCGTTCAAGCGCGCGTTCTCGATCAGCCGAAGCGTGGACAGCGCGGTCACCGTCTTCCCGGAAGCCGATTCCCCCACCAGCGCGAGCTTTTCGCCCGCATCGAGGTTGAAGGACACGTTGTGCACCACCCGGCGCGAGCCGAAGTCGATGCTGAGGTCGCGGACTTCGAGGAGGCTCATGCCTCGTCCTCCTTGAGCACCTTCCTCGGATCGAGCGCATCGCGCAGCGCGTCGCCGATCAGGATGAGGAGCAGCAGCATCACCATCAGCACGCCGAAGGTGGAGAGCGAGATCCACCAGGCGTCGAGGTTGTTCTTCCCCTGGTTGAGCAGCTCGCCGAGGCTGGGCGTCCCCGGCGGCACGCCCAGGCCGAGGAAGTCCAGGCTGGTGAGCGCGCCGATCGCCGCCGCCATCTCGAAAGGCACGAGCGTCACCACCGGCGTTAGGCTGTTCGGCAGGATGTGGCGGCGGATGATCTTCCAGTTGCTCTGGCCCAGCGCGCGCGCCGCGCGCACGTAGTCGAGCGTGCGGTTGCGCAGGAACTCGGCACGCACGTACGCCGCGATGCCGAGCCAGCCGAACACGCTGAGCAGCACCACCAGCAGGCCGAAGCTCGCCGAGAACAGCGACGAGAAGATGATCAGCATGTAGAGCGTGGGCATCGCGCTCCAGATCTCGTTGAAGCGCTCCATGGCGATGTCGGTCCATCCCGCGAAATACCCCTGGATCGCGCCGTACAGGATCCCGACCAGGGAAACCACCACTGTCACCATGAGCGCGAACACCACCGACAGCCGGAAGCCGTACAGCAGCCGTGCCAGCAGGTCGCGGCCCCGGTCGTCGCTGCCCAGCACGTTCTCGCGGCTCGGCCGCGCCGGGCTCGGCTCGGAAGCGAAATAGTTGATCGTGCTGTGGTGGTAGCGGTTGAGCGGGAAAAGCGCGAAGTTGTCGCCGCGCGACATGTTCTCCTGGATCTGCGGATCGAGATAGTCGGTGGGCGTGGCGAAATCGCCGCCGAAGGTCGTCTCCGGCAGCGTCTGCAGCACCGGGAAGTACCAGCTTCCCTCGTAGCGCGCGACCAGCGGCTTGTCGTTCGAGAGGACCTCGGCGAGCAGGCTCAGGCCGAAGAGAACCGCGAAAATGACCAAACTAAAATACCCCAGACGGTTGGCGCGGAAGCGCCGCCAAGCCCGGCGTCCGGGACTCGCGTGGACCACCTTCTCCCCGGGAAAATCGATCGCGATGGAAGGCGTCGACATGCTCAGTCGAAGAACTTCACACGCGGATCGACCCAGAGGTAGCTCAGGTCCCGCAGCAACGTCGTGAGAAGGCCGATGATGGTGAAGAGGAAGAGGCTGCCGAACACCACGGGGTAATCGCGGCGGATCACCGACTCGTAGGAAAGGAGCCCCAGCCCGTCAAGGGAGAACAGCGTCTCGATCAGCAGCGAGCCGCTGAAGAACGCACCGACGAACGCCGCCGGGAAGCCGGTCATGATCGGGATCATCGCGTTGCGGAATACGTGCCGCCACAGCACGCGGCGCTCGTCCACGCCCTTGGCGCGCGCGGTCAGGACGTACTGCTTGCGGATCTCCTCCAGAACCGAGTTCTTGGTGAGGATGGTGATCACCGCGAACCCGCCGAGGACCATCGCCGTGACCGGCAGCGCGATATGCCAGAAGTAGTCGAGGATCTTTCCTGGAATGCTCAGCTCGTGCCAGTTCAGGGAGGTAATGCCGCGCAGCGGGAACCACTGCACGAACGAGCCGCCGGCGAAGAACACGAGCAGAACCACGCCCATCACGAAGCTCGGGATGGCGTAGCCCACGAGAATGACGAAGGTGGTGGCGGTGTCGAACGGCGTGCCGGCGCGCACCGCCTTGGCGATGCCGAGCGGCACCGAGATCAGGTACACCAGGAGGAAAGTCCATATCCCCAGGCTGATCGACACTGGCAGCTTCTCGAGCACGAGCTGCCAGACGTCCTTGTTGTGGAAGAAGCTCTTGCCCAGGTCGAAGCGCGCGAACTGGCCGATCATCTGCGCGAAGCGCTCGGGCGCCGGCTTGTCGAAGCCGTAGAGCTTCTTGATCTCCTCGACGCGCACTGCGTCCACGCCCTGCCTGCCTCGGTAACCACCCTCGGCCGCCCCAGGGCCCGGGCCGCCTTCGCCTCCCGCCTCGAAGCCCTGGAACTGCGCCACCATCTGCTCGACCGGGCCGCCGGGCACGAACTGGATCACCACGAAAGTGATGAGCAGGATCCCGAACAGGGTCGGGATCATCAGCAGAAGGCGCCTGAGGACGTAGGACCACATCGGGGCGTTTTCCTTCTATTTTCTCCACCAGGTCGAAATAACCCAGTCTTCCGCCTGGTAGTACTGCGGCATGACCTTCGGCTGCTCGAACTTCCCGGAGCGGTACGCGATGCGGTAGCTGGTCGAGTAGAACTGCGGCACCACGAAGTGGCCGTGGCGCAGCACGCGGTCGAGCGCCCTGAGGCGCGCGATGAGCTCGGGCCGCGTGTGCGAGGCAATCGCCTGGTTCAGCAGCGCGTCGATCGCCGGATCCTTGATGCCCATCAGGTTGCTCGAGCCCTCGGTATCGGCCGATTGCGAGCCGTAGCGGTCGAGCAGCTCGGCGCCCGGCGCCTCGCTGCCGGGAACGCGCACCGTGAAGAGGTCGAAGTCGAACACGTCGAGGCGCTTGCGGATCAGCGCGAAGTCCGCCCGCCGGTACTCCCCCGCGATACCGAGCTTCGCCAGCGCCTGGAAATACGGCGCGATCAGGCGCTCACCGCCCCCGCTGTCGAGGTACTCGAGCGTGAACGCTTCGCCCTTGGCGTTGCGCAGCGCGCCGTCGCGGTAGGTCCATCCCGCGGCCGCAAGCAGGTCGCGCGCCTTGCGCAGGTTGTCGCGCAGGCTGCCCGGCGGGTTGGTGGAGGGCGGCAGCGGCACCTCCTTCGCGAACACCCGTTCCGGCAAGTGCTTTTTCAGCGGAAGGAGAACCTTCAGCTCGTCGGGCCCCGGCAGCCCCTTCGCTTCGAAGTCGCTGTTGTTGAAGAACCCGCGCACCCTCGTGTACGAGTTGTACATCATTTGCCGGTTCATCCACTCGAAGTCGAAGGCGAGCGTGAGCGCCTCGCGCACCCGCGGGTCCTTGAACTTCTCGCGCCGCGTGTTGATGAGGAAGCCCTGGAAGTCGCCGGCGTTCTTGAACGGCAGCTCGGCCTTGATCAGCTCGCCCGAGTCGAACTTCTTGCCGACATAGGTCCGGGCCCATTCGCGCGCCGAGAACGTGCGCAGGTAGTCGAACTCCCCCGCCTTGAAGGCCTCGGTCTGCGCGGTGTTGTCCTTGTAGATCTTGTAGGTGATGCGGTCGAAGTTGTAGCGTCCGCGCCGCACGTTCAGGTCGCGCGCCCAGTAGTTCGGGTCGCGCTGGTAGGTGATGTCGCGGCCGAAGTTGAGCCGCCCGATCCTGTACGGCCCGCTGGTGATCGGCATGTCCATCACCACCTGGTCGAAGGGCTTGCCGGCCCCCCAGGCGCGGCTGAACACCGGCAGCCCGCCGACCATCAGCGGCAGCTCGGCATTGACGCTCTTGAAATCGAACCGCACGGTGCGCGGCCCTGCGACCACCGCCTGCTTCACCTCGCTGAACACCACGCGGTACTGGGGCGCCGCCTGCTTGCTCATCAGCATGTCGAAGCTGTGCTTGACGTCCGCCGCCGTGACCGGCGTGCCGTCGTGGAAGCGCGCCGCCGGGTCGAGGCGGAAGGTCGCGGACAGGCCGTCGGCCGCGACCTCGACATCCTCGGCGAGAAGGCCGTAGGCGGTGGTCGGCTCGTCCATCGTGCCGGTCAGCAGGCTTTCGAACACCAGCCCTATTCCAGGCGGCGCCGTCCCTTTCAGGGTGTAGGGGTTGTACTTGTCGAAGTTCGTGATGCGCAGCGGTGCCACCAGATCGATGTCGCCGCCTTTGGGCGCGTCCGGATTCACCCACTCGAAATGGCTGAACCCGGCCGGATACTTGATGTCGCCGAATTGCGAATAGGCGTGGGCGGCCCACGCCTCGCAGTTCATCAACAGCACCGCCACAACGACGAGTTTCATTGCGGGACCGAAGCGAGAAGCGTACGCGTATAGGGGTGCTTCGGGTCGGAATAGAGCTGCTCGGCGCCGGCCATCTCGACGATCTCGCCGTCCTTCATCACCATGACCTCGTCGGCCATGGACTTCACCACGGCGAGATCGTGCGAGATGAAGAGATAGCTCATTGCGTATTCGTCCTGCAGGTCCCGCAGCAGGTTCAAAAGCTGCGCCTGGATCGATACATCCAGCGCCGAAACCGCCTCGTCGCAGATCAGGAGCTGCGGCTTGAGCGTCAGCGACCGCGCGATCGCGATCCGTTGGCGCTGGTCGTCGGAGAACTCGTGAGGGTACTTGAAGAGCGCACTGGACGGCAGCCCGACCCTCGCAAGCAATTCCGCGGCCAGGCCGCGGCGCTCGGCCTCGCCGGCGCCGATGCCGTGGATGCGCATGGGCTCCATGAGGATCTCGCCGGCGCTGAAGCGGGGATTGAGCGAAGCATAGGGATTCTGGAACACGATCTGGACCGCGCGCTTGAAGACCTTGGGAGGAACCGCAACAGCGTCCTGCCCGTGGAGCAACCCCGAGCCGCCCGAGGCCCGATGCAGCCGTGCGACGAGCAACCCGAGGGTGGTCTTGCCCGAGCCCGACTCGCCGACCAGGCCGAGCGTCCTCCCCCGGGCAACGCGGAAGCTCGCGCCCTTGACGGCCTTGACCTTGCCGAAGTCTTTCGCCAGGCCGCGGGCCTCGAAGACCACGGTTTCCTCCCCGGACCTCGCCGGGGACGGCGCGTCCAGGCGGGGCCGGGCGGCGAGCAGCACGCGCGTGTAGTCGTCGCGCGGCGCGCCGAAGACCTGCGCCACGTCCCCCTGCTCGCGGATCTCGCCTTCGCGCATGACGATTACGTGCGCGGCAATGATGTGGACCAGAGACAAATCATGGGTAATGAAAAGCACCGACATGCGGCGCCGGCGCTGCAGCTCTGCGATCAGCTCGAGGATCTGCTTCTGCACGGTGACGTCGAGCGCGCTGGTGGGCTCGTCGGCAATCAGGAGCTTGGGCTCGCAGGCGATCGCCATGGCGATCATCACCCGCTGCTGCTCGCCGCCGGAGAGCTGGTGCGGATAGGCATCGAGCTTGGTCCTTGGATTTGAAAGACTGACCTCCTCGAGCAACTGCAACGAAGCCGCTCGTGCCTCGCGCCGCGAAAGGCCTCGGTGCGCGCGCAGCACCTCGCCGATCTGGAAACCGACGCTGAACACCGGGTTCAGCGAGCTCATCGGCTCCTGGAAGATCATCGAGATCTCGGCGCCGCGCAGCGCGCGCAGCTCGCGCGCCGAGGCCCGCAGGAGGTTCTTTCCGCCGTAGGAGATCTCGCCGCTCCGGGCCGCGTTGCGGGGGAGCAGGCCGACGATGGAAAGCGCAGTGACCGACTTCCCGCTGCCGGACTCCCCGACCAGCGCCACCGTGCTGTGCTCCGGGATCTCGAAGCTGATGCCCTTCACAGCCTGAAGCGTGCCGAAATCGACTCGCAGGTCCCGCACCGAGAGCACGCTCATTGCAGCCTCGGATCGAGCGCGTCGCGCACGGAGTCGGTAAACAGGCTGAAGGC
>DATBSZ010000040.1:0-14094 GCA_036559525.1 Burkholderiales bacterium | reverse complement strand
GGCGGCCCGCCTGGACATCGATCTGCAGGCTGACCTGATGCGCTACACGGTCGACGTTACCGCCGGGCTCGCCTTCGGCGCCGACATCAACACGCTCGAATCCGACGAGGACGTGATCCAGACCCACCTCGACAAGATCTTCCCGTCGCTTTTCAAGCGCCTGATGGCGCCGGTGCCGTACTGGGAATGGTTCAGGGACCGGAAGCTGGACAGGCACCTGGAGGCGCTGCATCGCGCGGTGGGCGATTTCATCTCCCAGGCACGCAGCCGCATGGAAGCGAATCCGAAGCTGCGCGAGCAGCCGACCAACCTCATCGAGGCGATGATCGCTGCGCGCGACAATCCGGGCAGCGGGCTCAGCGACACCGACGTCGCCGGCAACGTGCTGACCATGCTGCTCGCCGGTGAGGACACCACCGCGAACACGCTGGCGTGGATGATCTACCTCCTCCACCGCCATCCCGACGCGCTGCGGCGGGCCTGCGAGGAGGTCGGCTCGAAAGACCTGGAGAAGTACGAGGAGGTCACAGCGCTGCCGTTCATCGATGCCTGCATCAACGAGACCATGCGGCTGAAGCCCGTGGCGCCGATCATCATGCTGCAGCCGACGCGCGACACGGTCGTCACGGACATCGAGGTGCCGAAGGAAACGCTGATCATGTGCCTGATGCGCGCCGGCGCGACCGACGAGCGGCGCTTTCCCGACGCGGGCGCATTCGACCCGGGACGCTGGCTCACCGGCGCTTCAGCCAGCTCGCCGAAGCGCGTCTCGATGCCCTTCGGCGCCGGGCCGCGCCTGTGCCCAGGACGCTACCTCGCGATCCTCGAGATGAAGATGGTTATGGCGATGCTGCTCGGCGGCTTCGACATCGAGCAGGTGACGACGCCCGACGGGCGCGAGGCGCAGGAGCACCTCGCGTTCACCATGTTTCCCGTGGGGCTTCGCCTCAAGCTAACAAAGACGGCGACGGCTTGACTTCACCACGCTCGATCCGAGTGACGATCGCGGCGAGCTTCGCATGGCTCGGCGCCGGCACGCCGGCCTCTGCGCCCTTGCGCGCGATGTAGCCGTTCATCGCTTCGATCTCGGTGCGCCGGCCCTTGAGGATGTCCTGCGCCATCGAGGGACGCTGGATGTCGCCGCGCGGGTTGGCGCCGGCCTTGGGGATGAGCGCCGCCTCGACTTCGGCCATCGCCTGCGCATCGCCTTCGTTCGCACGCGCGAACTTCTCCGGCTCCACGGCGCGCACCTTCTCGAGCGTGTAGCCGAGCGCCTGCCCGACGCGGATCGCCTCGCCGGCGAGCGCGATCTGGAAGCGGCGGATCTTGGCGTCGCCGAGGCAAGCGGGGGAGGTCATGCCCGTGGCCGCAGTGACGCCGTTGCCCATCGAGTTCTGCACCAGCTTCGACCAGCGCTCGCCCCAGAGGTTGGTCGTCGCTTTGGCGCTGTCGATGCCGCGGAACCATTCGACCAGTTGCTCGATGCGCGGCGTGATTCGCCCATGCGGCTCGCCGATGCGGAAGATGGTGTACTTGTCGCCGCCCTTGGCGATGGTGCGGCGGATTCGCCCGGCCTCGTACAGATCGACCGAGATGAGCGAAGCCACCGCGCCTACCGTGCGCCCCCAGCCGACCACGCCGGCGATCGTCTCCTCGTTCATGCAGTTCTGCAGCGAGACCACGAAGCCCTGCTCCGAGAGGTAGGGCGCGATCAGCGCCGTGGCCCAGAGCGTGTCGTAGGACTTCATCGCCACCATCGCGACGTCGAACGGCGTTTTCGCCAGCCCCTGGACTTCGGTGAGGTGGAGGATCTTCGGCCGGGCGACGAACTTCTCTTCGGGGGTGACGCCGTCCAGCTCCAGGCCGCGCTTGCGGACGATCTCGACATGCTCCGGCCACGGGTCGATCAGCGTGACGTCGTGCCCGAGGTGCGCGAGCGTGCCGCCGACGTACCCGCCGAGCGCGCCCGCGCCGACGATAGCGATGCGTTTTGTCATATAGTTACCCGATGATAATCGAGCCCTTGGCCGGGGCGCTCGGGGCCGAGATCCGGGGCGTCGACCTGAAGGACGACGGGACGTGGGAAGCGATTCATGACGCGTTCCTGAAGTACTCGGTCCTGGCGATTCGCGATCAGCAGCTCGAGCCCGCCGACCTCATGCGCATCGGCGCGCGCTTCGGCGAGCCGTGCTACTACCCCTTCGTCACCGGGATCGAAGGCTTCCCTTTCATCTTCGAGGTGGTGAAGGAGGAGAGCGAGACCGTCAACTTCGGCGGCAACTGGCATTCCGACACTACGTACCTGCCGCAGCCGCCGCTCGCGACGCTGCTCTATGCGCTCGAGACGCCGGCGCGCGGCGGCGACACGCTCTTCACGAGCACCTATGCCGCCTACGACGCGCTGTCGGAAGGCATGCGCGCAATGGTGGACCAGCTCGTCGGCGTCAACAGCGCGAGCCTCAAGGTGACCGGCGGGCGCCGCAAGATGCACAGCACCATCGGCGGCATGAAGGTGCAGGACATCGAGCACGCCGACGGCTACGAGGCCGAGCACCCGGTGGCGCGCACGCATCCCGACACCGGCCGCAAGGCGCTCTATCTCTCCCGCAGCCACACGATCCGCTTTCGCGACATGGGCGAGGAGGAGAGCCGGCCGCTCATCGACTTCCTGCAGGCGCACCAGGTCCGGCCCGAGTTCACCTGCCGCGTGCGCTGGTCGCCCGGGACGCTGACGGTATGGGACAACCGCTGCACGCAACACAGCGCGGTGAACGACTACCACGGCCAGCGCCGCCGCATGCGCCGACTTACGGTGGGAGCCCAGACTCCGAAGTAAGAAATGGGCGCCGACCCGAAGACGACGGTCTCCCGGGCCGAGTTCCTGAATCTGTTCGCTGCCGTGTTCCTGCCGATGTTCATGGCGGCGGTAGACCAGACGCTGCTTGCCACGGCGACGCCGGCCATTGCCGGCTCGCTCGGCGACCTGCGCGACAGCTCGTGGATCGTGGTCGGCTATCTCCTTGCCTCGGCGACCATCGTCCCGCTGTACGGGCGCCTCGGCGACCGCCACGGCCGGCGCAACGTGCTGCTCGCCGCGCTCGGCGTGTTCGCGCTCGGCTCGGCGGCGTGCGGCCTGGCGCAGACGCTGCCGCAGCTCGTCGCCGCGCGCGTGCTGCAGGGATTGGGCGGGGGAGGGCTGATGACGCTGTCGCAGGCGCTGATCGGCGAGCTCGTGCCGCCGCGCGAGCGCATCCGCTTCCAGGGCTATTTCGCGCTCGTGTTCACCACCGCGAGCATCGGCGGCCCGGTGCTCGGCGGCCTGGTGGTCTCGCACACGAGCTGGCGGTGGCTGTTCTTCGCGAACCTGCCGTTCGCCGCGTTTGCGGCGTGGCGCCTCTCGCGCCTGCCCGCGGGCGAGCGCCATCCTGAAGCCGCGAGCGGACGCGACGTGCCCGGGCAGCTGCTGTTCGCCGTCGCCGCGGTCAGCACGCTTTACTGGCTGACTTCCGTCGGGCACCGCTTCGCCTGGGGCTCGACCTGGAGCCTGGCCCTCGCCGCGCTCGCGCTCGTGAGCATCGCCGCGCTCGCCTGGCATGAGTCACGGCAGGCTGCGCCGTTCCTGCCGGTCGACCTGCTGCGCAACCGTACGGTCGGGCTGTCCGCGACGCTGACGGCGCTGTTCGCCGCTAGCCTGTTCGCGGTGATCTTCTTCCTGCCCATCTACCTGCAGCTCGGCCACCGCGTGAGCCCGCTGCTCTCCGGCCTGCTGCTGCTCCCGGTGACCGCCGGCATGGTCACCGCCGCGCTCGCCGCGTCCAAGCTCCTCGGCCGCACCGGAGAGGCGCACTGGATCCCGGTCGGCGGCATGTCGCTCGCGGCGGTGGCGCTGCTTCTCCTGGGTTTGCTGCCGGACGATCAGGGGCTCGTCATCGCGCTCGGCTTCCTGACCGGGCTCGGCCTGGGCGTTGTAATGCCGATCAACCAGGTGGTCGTGCAGACCGTCGCGGGCCGCGCGCGCCTGGGCGCTGCGATGGCGCTCATGGGGCTCGCGCGCTCGACCGGGGGCGCGACGGGAGCGGCGCTATTCGGCGCGGTAGTGTTCGCGCTGATGCCGCACGTCGATGTGGTGGAGGCTTTTCATCGTGCCTTCCTCGTCGCCGCCGGCGTCGCGGTGCTCGGCGCGCTGACCGCGAGCCGCATACCGCGCGTCAAGCTCTGGCCTTAGGGAAATAAAAAAGCCCGGGAAGCCCGGGCCTTTGTTGCGCCTGACGGCGCGTTACACCTGCTTGATATTCGTGGCGCGCGGGCCCTTGGGGCTCTGCTCGACCTCGTATTGGACCTTGTCGTTCTCCTTCAGCGTCTTGAAGCCGCTTGCCTGGATGGCGGAGAAATGAACGAAAAGATCCTTGCTGCCGTCGTCGGGGGTGATGAAGCCGAAACCCTTCGCGTCGTTGAACCACTTTACGGTACCGGTACTCATGTCTGTTTCCTTGAATCAGTTAGTAGAAGGCGGGTTGCCTGCGGACGATCAAGGAGGGAACGAACGGACGGATGAGAGCGGTACGCGCGTGCTGCTTGAAATCCTGCGGGTACCGTTATACAGGTTTTTTCGTCGGGTCGGGATGGATGTTGTCCACCCAGTGCACTTCTTCCGGTTTCTCGACCACCGGGAGATCCGGAAGATTCACGACCACCGGCTCCTGGCCGCTGCGGCACAGCACGCACGAAAGCGGCTCGGTGTCGCTCGCGTTGATCTCCTGGTGCGGGACGTAAGGCGGGACGTAGATGAAGTCCCCGGGACCGGCCTCGGCGACGAACTCGAGCTTTTCGCCCCAGCGCATGCGCGCTTTTCCGCTCACGACATAGATGACGCTTTCGACCGCTCCGTGGTGGTGCGCGCCGGTCTTCGCCTTGGGATGGATCACCACCGTGCCGGCCCAAAGCTTCTCTGCACCGGCGCGCGCGCGGGTAATCGCCGCTGCGCGGTTCATGCCGGGGGTCTGCGGCGTGTTGATGTCGAGCTCGTTCGAGTGCACCACGCGCACGCCATCGAGCTTCCACTTCGGGTCTGGCTTGCTCATAGCGCTATTATGAAGCCGCCATGCGTTGGGTGCTTTTCGCGCGTCGACCTGCGCAAGGGCACGAAGGAGCCTGCGACGCTTTGCACCCGGGACGTGTTCGTTCCGTGTCCCGACGAGCGCGGGCAGGGCTGCACCCCCAAGGAAACCTACCGCTGCAACTGAATTCGGGGTCAGGGTGCGAATTCAGTTTTCACGTACGTAAAAACGAATTCGCACCCTGACCCCGAATTTGCGACGGTGCCGGAAACGGGGAGCGCGCGGGCTCCATCTAATGGGCAAGTGAATTCTCTGCGGAGCATTGCCATGAAACTTCGCCCGGCCGGTCTCGCTTTCGCTGCGCTCGCCAGCGTCATCGGCGTCGTCTTCGGACAACAGCAGCTCTCGGAGAACGACAAGCAGATCAGCGCGCACGCGCAGCGCCTGCTGGACGAAGGCCGACGCATCTTCCGCTTCGATACCATGGGCTCGGAGTCGTTCTGGGGCGACGCCCTGCAGCTCCACCGGGCCATCGCCGGCGCGAAGAACGGCGGCGTCGGCGGCGGCCTGAGCCCTAAGGCCGCGCTTTCGGTCGGGCTCAAAGTCGACGCCGACGCGCTGCCGTCGGAGCTCGTGGCGCAAATCAAGGCAGGCAAGGTCGATCTCGAAGACCCCGCGACCACGCTCGCGCTGCTCAAGGTGAATGCCGTGGTCGGCGTCACGGGAATCTTCGACAACGGGCGTCTGCGCTCCATGGGCGTGCAGTGCTCGCTGTGTCATTCCACCGTCGACGATTCCTTTGCGCCCGGCATCGGCAAGCGCCTCGATGGCTGGGCCAACCGCGACCTGAACGTAGGCGCGATCGTCTCGCTCGCGCCCAACCTCAAGCCTTTCACCGAGCTCCTGAAAGTGGACGAGGCGACGGTGAAGAAGGTGCTCGCGAGCTGGGGACCGGGCCGCTATGACGCGCTGCTCGACAAGGACGGCAAGGCCTTCCGGCCCGATGGCGGCCAGGCGGGAACGCTTATTCCCCCGGCGTTCGGCCTCGCCGGGGTGAGCCTGAATACCTGGACCGGGTTCGGCTCGGTTCCGTACTGGAATGCTTACGTCGGCACTACCCAGATGCACGGCAACGGGACGTTCATCGACAAGCGTTTGAGCGACAAGAAGCAGTATCCGGTCGCGGCGAAGAGCCGCTCGGCCGAAACGCGCAAGGCCCCCGATCAGGTCACCCCGAAGCTCGCGGCGCTGCACTTCTACCAGAGCTCGATCCCGGCGCCGAGGCCGGCTGCCGGCACCTTCGACGCCGCGGGCGCGAAGCGCGGCGAAGCGCTGTTCAATGCGAAGGCGAAATGCTCGAGCTGCCATGTGCCGCCGCTTTTCACCGAGCCGGGGCACTCGCTGCATTCGCCGAAGGAGATGGGCATCGACGCTTTCCAGGCCGACCGCTCGCCGACGCGGATGTACCGCACCGCGCCGCTTGCCGGGTTGTGGACGCACCAGAAGGGCGGCTTCTACCACGACGGCCGCTTCGCCACGCTCGCCGAAGTGCTCGAGCACTACGACCGGCACTTCAAGCTGCAGCTCACCGACCCGGAAAAGGTCGACCTGATGGAGTACCTGAAGTCCCTTTGACTCCCCTCCAGGGGTACGACTGCGAAACCGGACCGGGTGGTTTTCCCGGCGTAGCAGTCGTACCTCTGGTTCTCTACGCCTTCCAGGAATCGCGCAGCGTCACCGTGCGGTTGAACGTGACCCCGTCGTAGTCGGCGATGAAGTAGCCGTGGCGCTCGAACTGGTAAGCCTGCCGCTTAGACCTGTCCCGCAAGCTGGGCTCGACCTGCGCATCCACGGTCTTGCGAGAGTCGGGATTGAGGTCCTGAAGGAAATCGCGGTCCTTGCCGGGCTCGGCGACTCTGAACAGCCGGTCGTACAGGCGCACTTTCACCGCATGCGCATGCTTCGCGCTCACCCAGTGGATGTTGCCCTTCACCTTGTACTTGTCCGCGCCGGGGGAGCCTGAGCGCGAATCCGGATGGTGCGTGCAGTGCACGACGCCGTCTTTCATGCCGATGCACTTGACCACGTAGCCATAGCGCAGGCGGACTTCGTTTCCGGGGAACAGCCGGAAATAGCCCTTTACGGGTTTCTCCTGAAAATCCTCGCGCTCGATCCAGAGCTCTCGCGAGAACGGGACCTGGCGCTTGCCCCACTCGGGCTTCTGCGGGTGGCTGGGCAGGTCCATCAGCTCTTCCTTGCCTTCGGGATAGTCGTCGATCACGAGCTTCACCGGGTCGAGCACCGCCATGCGCCGCGGCGCGACGTCGTTCAGGTGCTCGCGCATGGACTCCTCGAGGATGCCGAACTCGATCACCTGGTGCGCCTTCGACACGCCGATGCGCTCGGCGAACATGCGGAATCCCTCCGGCGTGTAGCCGCGGCGGCGCGCGCCGGCGAGGGTAGGCATGCGCGGATCGTCCCAGCCGTCGACGATTTTCTGCTCGACGAGCTGTATGAGTCTTCTCTTGCTGAGTACTACATATGTGAGATTCAGGCGCGCGAACTCGATCTGCTTCGACAAGGGTTTCTGGATCAGCCCCGCCTCGGCGACCCGCTCGTTGAACCAGTCGTAAAGCGGGCGATGGTCCTCGAACTCGAGCGTGCACAGCGAATGGGTTATTTGCTCCAGGCAGTCCGATAGGCCGTGCGCCCAGTCGTAGGTGGGATAGATGCACCACTTGTCGCCGGTGCGGTGATGGTGCGCGTGGCGGATGCGGTACATCACCGGGTCGCGCAGGTTGAGGTTCGGGGAGCGCATGTCGATCTTCGCGCGCAGCGCGTGCGCCCCGTCCTTGTACTTGCCGTCGCGCATGCCGCGAAACAGCGCGAGGTTCTCGTCGACGCTGCGGCTGCGCCAGGGCGAGTCCTTGCCGGGCTCGGTGAACGTGCCGCGCGCGGCGCTCATCGCCTCGGCGCTCTGGCTGTCGACGTAGGCTTGGCCGGCCTCGATGAGCGCTTCGGCGAACTGGTAGAGCTTGCCGAAATAGTCCGAGGCGTAGAGATCCGTCTGTCCCCAGTCGAAGCCGAGCCACTTGACCCCTTCCTTGATGGAATCGACGTACTCCTGCTCCTCCTTTTCCGGGTTGGTATCGTCGAAGCGCAGGTTGCACCTCCCGCCGTACTGCTCGGCGAGGCCGAAGTTGAGGCAGATCGACTTGACGTGGCCGAAGTGCAGGTAGCCGTTCGGCTCGGGCGGAAAGCGCGTGCGCACCCCGGCGTAGGTACCGGCGGCCAGGTCGGCATCCACTATTTGCCGAATAAAGTTGGAGCTGGAAGGGGCGCGATCCATCGGAAATAACTGAAATTCCTCGAATTTTATCAGTGCGGGGGAGGTGAATCGGTCACTCTCTCACCCGTTGCGCGTGGGCGTAGACTGAATCACCCATCCGAAGGAAGACGTCTATGAAAACGCTTATTGCATTGCTGTTCGCATTCACCGCCACCGGAGCGCTTGCGCACGACAAGGTCGGGAGCGAGAAGCTCGGCAAGGTCCTGTTCAAGACTTCCTGCACGCCGCAGGCGCAGAAGGAGTTCGAGCGCGCGCTCGGCATGCTGCACTCGTTCTGGTTCCCGGAAACCGTCAAGGTGTTCTCGGCGATCCCGCAGACCGACCCGGGCTGCGCGATCGCCTATTGGGGCCTCGCGGTGTCGATCCGTCCCAACCCGCTGGTCGGGCCGTGGGATGCGGCGACCCTGAAACGCGGGCTCGAGGCGGTCGAGAAGGGCGAGGCGATCGGCGCGAAGACGCAGCGCGAGCGCGACTGGCTCGCGGCGATCAAGGAGTTCTACAAGAACTACGAAGCCGTAGATCAGGACACGCGCACCGCCAACTACGAAAAGGCGATGGCGGCGCTGGTCAAGAAGTACCCGAATGACGTCGAGGCGAAGGTTTTCCACGCGCTCGCGCTGAACGAGGTCTTCGACCACAAGAACATGGCGCCGCTCCAGCAGGCGATCAAGATCCTCGAGCCGCTCGACAAGAAGTATCCCGACCATCCCGGGATCGCGCATTACCTGATCCACAGCTACGACTTCGCGCCGCTTGCCAGGAAGGGTATTCCAGCAGCCAACAAGTACGCGAAGATCGCGCCCTCCGCGCCGCACGCGCAGCACATGCCCTCGCACATCTACACGATGGTGGGCATGTGGAAAGATTCGATCGAGGCGAACCTCAAGTCGAACGTGGTGTCGCGCGAGTACGCCGCCGAGGCGAAGCTCGACGGCGTGCTGGTCGGCGTGCCGCACGCGAACGACTTCATGCAGTACGCGCATCTCCAGCTCGGGCAGGACGGCAAGGCGCGGCAGCTGATCGAGGAAACGGCGCAGATCAAGAAAGTGCTCGGACCGATCCACGCCGGGCAGATGGCCCGCGCCGCCGTGCCCGCGCGCTACTTCCTGGAGCGTCAGGACTGGAAAGGCGCCGCCGCGCTGCAGCCGCTCGGCTCGCCATTCCCGGCCGCCGAGGCGATCACGCACTACGCGCGCGCCATGGGTGCGGCGCGCAGCGGCGACGCGGCCGCGGCGCAGGCGGACATCGAAAAGCTGAAAGGCCTGCGCGAGCAGATTGAAAAAGCAAAGCAGGCCTATTGGGCGGAGCAGGTGGAAATCCAGATCCTTTCCGCCCAGGCCTGGCTCGCCAATGCTCAGGGCAACAAGGACGAGGCGCTCAAGTTCATGCGCGCGGCCGCGGACCTCGAGGATTCGAGCGAGAAGCACGTGGCGATGGAGAACCGGCTCTACCCGATGCGCGAGCAACTCGCCGACATGCTGCGCGAGCACGGCCAGCCGGGCGCGGCGCTCAAGGAATACGAAGCATCGATGAAGGCGGCGCCGAACCGCTTGCGCGGCTATTACGGAGCGGCCAAGGCCGCCGAGGCGGCTGGGGCGCCGAAGAAGGCGGCCGGCTACTACCAGAACCTGGCGCGCCTTACAAAGGAAGCCGACAGCGACCGAGCCGAGCTGCGCGAGGTGAAGGAGTGGCTCGCCGCGCGGCAGTGAGGTTTCTGCTGATGCTCCTGTTCGCCGGGGTCGGCTGCGCGCTGGCCGAACCCGGCGAACCCGAGGAGGGCGGCTCCGACCCTGAGTACACCCAGGGCGTGGCCGCCATCGAGGCAAAGGACTGGAAGACCGCCATCCGGCTGCTGTCGTCCGCAGCCCTGCGCGACACGCGCAACGCCGAGATCCAGAACTACCTCGGGTACGCGTACCGCAACGCCGGGGAGCTGCCGCTCGCGTTCAAGCACTACTCGCGGGCACTGCAGCTCAACCCCCGGCACCGCGGGGCGCACGAATACCTCGGGGAGGCCTACCTCATGATCGGCAACCTCCCCAAGGCCCAGGAGCACCTCGAGATCCTGAGGAAGATCTGCCTCATCCCCTGCGCCGAGACCGGCCACCTTGAGGGGAAGATCGCCGCCTACCGGGCCCGTTGAGACATACCTCACTGACGCAACACGGGTTTTTGGATTATCCTTCGCGCACAACTCGAACTGGGAGGATACCCATGAAACTCGCTTCAATCGCAATGCTCGCAGTGGTCGCCGGCCTTTACGGTTGCGCCACGACCGAATCGCAGGACAGCAGCAGCAGCACCCCCGGCGCCACGCCCTCCGCGAGCGCCAGCACGTCGGGCGGCGTCACACCCGGCACGGCACAACCCCCGGCACGCATGGGCACGGGCTTTACCGGCACCAAACCCGGCACGCGCCCCGACCTCAAGTACAGCGTGTATTTCGAATACGACCAATACGACGTGAAGCCCGAGTACCGCACGCTGGTCGAGAGCCACGCGCGCTGGCTGAAGGCCAACCCGCAGGCGCGCCTGGTGATCGAAGGCAACGCCGACGAGCGCGGCAGCCGCGAGTACAACGTGGCGCTCGGACAGCGCCGCGCGGAGTCGGTAACCAAGCTGCTGGTGCTGCTCGGCGCAAAGCCCGAGCAGATCGAGGCCGTGAGCTGGGGCGAGGAAAAGCCCCGCGTTACCGGGCATGACGAGAAGTCGTGGGGGGAGAACCGCCGCGACGATTTCGTGCAGCGGTAAAGATTTTCTTGCAGTAAGAAAAGGGATCAAAAATCGGGGTCAGACCGCAGGGTCTGGCCCCGATTCTTTTTCAGTCGTGCTCGAAGAGGTCGGCCGAGATCAGGTGATTGTCGACCGCCGCGACGCCTGCGACGCCCAGCGCGGCGTCCTCGGCCTCGCGGATCAGCCGGGCGCTGTCCACCATGCCGCGCAGAGCGACGCCAGCGTGGCCGGCGCGGCTAACGTCAGGAGAAGGGCGAAAAACCTCAGTCCGCCAGTCCCAGCAGACGCGCAGGGTTCTTGCGCATCATGACGTCGATGTCGCCGTCGGAGATGCCCTCGCGCTTCATCGCGGCGATAGCGGCCTCGATGCCGTCGGGATGCGTCATGTTGCCGCTCTGGCCGAGGTCGGACGAGATGACCAGGCTCTTCGCGCCGATCTCCTTCAGCGCCTGGGCGACGTGCTTGGCGTTGATCTGCGTCCAGTGGGTGAGGAAGGCGAGCGGGGCGTTCGGCCCGGCGAGGAACTGGAGGAAGCACACCTCGATCACCGCGCCCATTTCCGCGACCTGCTTCGCCTGCGCCATGGTGAGGCCGGGGACGTTGGTCAGGCCGTGGGTGATCAGCATGCTCTTCACGCCGAGCTCGCGCCCGCGCCGCACCACCGCAATGATCTCCTCGGGATGGACGTGGCCGGTGGCGAGCACCAGGTTCTCGCGCGCGACGATCTTCAGGATCGCTTCCATTTCCGGCGTCACCTGGCCGCCGGGGGCGACCACCAGGCCGCGCGCGTCGGGCTTCGAGAGCACCTTGACGTGCCGGTCGGCCTCGAAGGTCGGCAGCCAGACCACCTTGCCGCGCCCGCCATAGACCCGGTGCATCCATTCGACCGCGTCGGGATTGATGCCACCGACGGCCTTGTTGAGGACGACGCCGCCAAAGACCTCGATTCCCGGCACCACCTTCATCACCAGCGCGGCCCGGCTCGCGGTCTCGGCAACGTGGTTTTTCAGCAGGATGCCACGCATGCCCTTGGATTTCGCGAGCTGCGCGACGTCGATGTCGTCCATGTTGCGGCCGAAGACATCCGGGTGCGAGTGCACGTGCATGTCGATCACGCCGGTGGCCGGGCTGACTTTGGGCGGAGGAGGAGGAAACCCGGCCTGCGCGAAAACCTGGGACGCGGTGAACATGAAACCGACGACAAAGATTTTTTTCATTGACTCCTCCCGTGGTTGCCAAAAATCATATCTGGTAGCTTGCTGAAATGCTCGACCTTTTGTTTCGCGGCGCGTCAATCGTCGACGGCAGCGGGAAGCCCGCGCATCAGGCTGACGTCGGCGTAAGCCAGGGCCGTATCGCCGAAGTTGGCGCGATCAGGTCCTCCTCGAGGCAAACAGTCGACTGCGCCGGCCTCTCCCTGATGCCGGGAATCGTCGACGTGCACACGCACTACGACGCGCAGGTCACCTGGGATCCGACCCTGTCGCCGTCGGTGTCGCTCGGCGTCACCACCGCGATCATGGGCAACTGCGGTTTCGGCATCGCGCCCTGTCCGGCGCCGCTGCGCGAGACGGTGTTGCGCAATCTCTCGGTGGTCGAGGGCATGGACCTCGAGGCGCTCCTTGCGGGCACTCGCTGGCAGTTCGAGACTTTCGGGGAGTACCTCGACGCGCTCGAGCGCATCGGCCCTTACGCAAACGTTGGAGTGCTGGCGCAGCATTCCACGATCCGCACCGCGGTGATGGGGGAGGAGGCTTCGGTACGAAAAAGCCCGTCGTCTGAGCAACTGGAGCGAATGAAAAGCCAGGTACGCGAAGCGATGCGCGCAGGTGCAGCGGGATTCGCTTCGTCGTTCTCGCCGAACCACAGCGGCTGGGGCGGTCGCCCGATGCCTTCCACGATCGCATCCGACGAAGAGCTGGCGCAACTCGTGGGGGTGTTAAAAGACGAAGGTAAAGGCGTGTTCGTCGTGGCGGCGGGCTCGCGCGCCACGCCCGACTACCTGGAGGCGATCGCCGCCGAGACCGGACGGCCGGCGTTCATGGTGACGGTGCTTACCATGCACAACAAGGCGCAGCCCGGGCGGGCGATGGAGTACTACGAGCGCTGCGCGGCCGCGCTGGCTCGCGGCCGCGAGGTGTACATCCACGCGAACTGCCAGCCGCTCTCGTTCGACTTCACCCTGCGCGACCCGTACATCCTGTATTCGCACGACGCCTTCGACCGCGTGAAGGCCGCGGCGCCGGCGGAACGGGCTGCGATTTACCAGGAAAAGACGTTTAGAGATCGACTCAGAGAAAACCTGCGCAATCCGAAGCCGGGCATTCTTTTCTACGGCGACTGGTCCCAGGTGGAGAAGGATGGGATGCCGGTGACGCAGCTCGCCGCCGATCCGCTCGACTACGTCTTCGATCTGCCCCTCGGCACGCAGCTCGTGGCGAAGCTGTTCCAGAACGACGATGACGCGGTGGCGCCGCTGCTGCGGCACCCGGCCGGGGTGATCGCGCTGTCGGACGCCGGCGCGCACCTCATCTATTTCTGCGACGCCGGCTTCGGGCTGCACTTCCTCGCGCACTGGGTGCGCGAGAACCGGGCGTTCACGCTCGAGGAAGGCGTACGCCGCCTGACCAGCGACCCGGCACGCAAGTACAGAATTCCGCGGCGCGGCCTGATCGCGCGAGGCTATGCCGCGGACCTGCTGCTGTTCGACCCCGCGGCCGTCGGGGTCGGCAACCTCGAGCGCGTGGCGGACCTCCCGGGCGGCGGCACGCGCATGATCCGCAAGCCGCGCGGCGTGCACGGCGTCTGGGTCAACGGACTACAGGCCTTCGACGGCGCGAAATATATTCGGCGACAGTGCGGTTCGGGCGAGGTGATTAGGAACTTCGACCCATGATCTAGCGCGCCGCACCATGGTCGTGCGTAACCTGCACCGAATAGGGTTACGCCATGGGT
>DATBSZ010000039.1:0-12359 GCA_036559525.1 Burkholderiales bacterium | reverse complement strand
TCGATCTTGGAGCGCTCCTGGATGCGCGCCGACAGCACGATGATCGGCATCGGCGACCATTCGCGGATGCGGCGGATCACCTCGATGCCGTCGAAGTCGGGCAGCCCCAGGTCGACGATCGCGAGGTCGGGCTTGTGCATGCCGGCGTCGAGCGAGCCGCGCCGACCGTTCGGCGACTCGACCACGCGGTAGCCCTCGGCTTTCAGCGAGGTGCGCAGGAACTGCCGGATCTCGGGTTCGTCCTCCACGACGAGAATGGTGGGATTCATCTCGCGAACGCTTCGACCGGCATGGGCGGCGGCGTCTCGAGGGGAAGCGTGAAGCGGAACGCGGTGCCGACGCCGGGCAGGCGCTCGGCCCAGATGCGGCCCTTATGCAGCTCGACGATGGCGCGGCAGATCGCAAGGCCGAGGCCGGCGCCTTTGTGGAACTTCTTGAAGATGCGCTCGAGGTCGCTCTCCGGCAGGCCGGGGCCGAAGTCTTCCACCGAGACCACCATCTCGCCGCCGGCGACCTGGGCGCGCAGGCGGATGAGGGTACGCGGCGGCGTGTGGCGCGCAGCATTCTCGAGCAGGTTCGCCAGCACCTGCTCGATCAGGCTGGCGTCGACGCGCACCAGCGGCAGGTCGTCGGGCAAGTCGACCATCATCAGATGCGTTGCCAGGCGGTCGTGCAGGCGGCGCAGTACCGCGCCGGCGATCTCCGGCAGCGAGTCCCAGCCGCGCTCGAGCTTGATCGCGCCGCTCTCCAGGCGCGTCATCTGCAGCACCTTGGTAACGAGCTCCGACATGTCGCGCGCCTGCTGGAAGATGCTCTGCGCGAGCGCGGCGCGTTCCTCGGCGCCGAGGCGCTCGCCGCGCTCCGCCAGCGTCGACGAGGATCCGGTGATCACTGCGAGCGGCGTGCGCAGGTCGTGCGAGATCGAGGCGAGCAGGGCGCTGCGCACGCGCTCGGTCTCGGCCTCGACCTCGAGCGCGGCCTGCGCCTGCGCCCGTGCGCGCACGCGCTCGGTGAGGCCCGAGACGATCAGGCCAACGCCGAGCATCATGGCGAAGGTCAGCAGGTACTGCGGGTCGTCGACGTGGAAGGTACCGCGCGGCGGGATGAAGAAGAAGTTGAACGCGACCACGTTGAGCACCGAGACCGCGACCATCGGGCCGCGGCTGAAGCGCAGCGCCACCAGCACCACGGCGAGCACGTAGACCAGCGCCACGTTCACGACATGGAAGTACGCGTCGAGGCCGAGCGCCACCAGCGTCGATGCGACGGTGGCGCCCGCGGCCCACGCGTATCCAGGCCACTTCATGCGCTCACTCTAGCAAACGCCCGCGTTAAGACGCCGTAAAAACTGACCGCGACACGATCACGGTGCCGCCCGCTGCCGTAGGCTTCGCTCCCGATGCCCGCGCGCCAATCGACGCCCGCCCTGACCCTCATCGCGCTGGGCGTGGTGTTCGGCGACATCGGCACCAGCCCGCTCTACGCGGTGAAGGAGACCTTCTCCGCCGAGCACGGCATCGCGCTCACGCACGAGAACATCCTCGCCGGCCTGTCGCTGATGTTCTGGTCGCTGATGACCGTCGTCTCGCTCAAGTACGTGATGCTCATCATGCGCGCCGACAACCGCGGCGAGGGCGGCATCATGGCGCTGATCGCGCTCGCCACGCAGGCGATCCGGGCCCAGCCGCACTGGCGCCTGCCGCTTCTCATCATCGGCGTGTTCGGGGCATCGCTCTTCTACGGCGACGCGGTCCTGACGCCGGCGATCTCGGTGCTGTCGGCAGTGGAGGGCCTCGAGGTGGGCACCGGGGCGCTCAAGCCCTTCGTCGTGCCCATCGCGGTCGGCGTGCTGGCGGCGCTGTTCGCGCTCCAGTCCCGCGGCAGCGAGGCGGTCGGCACGCTGTTCGGGCCGGTGACCCTGCTCTGGTTTCTGGCGATCGCTGCCGCCGGAATTCACGGCATCGCCCGCGAGCCGGCGGTGCTTGCCGCGCTGAACCCGCTGCACGCCCTGCGCTTCGTGATGACGCACGCGGTCGAGTCGTTCGTGGTGCTCGGCGCCGTGGTGCTGGTGGTGACCGGCGCGGAGGCGCTCTACGCCGACATGGGCCACTTCGGCCGGCGGCCGGTGCGCATCGCCTGGTTCGGCCTGGTCGCGCCCGCGCTGGTGCTCAACTATTTTGGCCAGGGCGCGCTGCTGATGACCGAGCCAGCGGCGGTGTCCAACCCGTTCTACCTGCTCCTGCCCGGATGGGCGCTTTACCCGATGGTGGCGCTCGCCACCGCGGCCACGGTGATCGCCTCCCAGGCGGTGATCAGCGGAGCCTTTTCGATCACGCGCCAGGCGGTCCAGCTCGGCTTCCTGCCGCGGATGACGATCGTGCACACCTCGGCGCGCGAGATCGGCCAGATCTATATCCCGAGCGTGAACTGGGTCCTGTGCGTGGTGGTGATCGGCGCGGTGGTCGGGTTTGGCTCGTCGTCCGAGCTCGCCGGCGCGTACGGCGTCGCGGTCACCGGCACGATGCTGGTCGACACGCTGCTAACCTTCTTCGTCATCCGCTACGCCTGGCGCTATCCGCTGTGGCTGTGCCTGTTCGCGACCGGATTTTTCCTCGTCATCGACCTCGCGTTCTTCTCCGCCACGCTGCTCAAGATCAACGACGGCGGCTGGTTCCCGCTCGTCATCGCCAGCGGCGTGTTCCTGGTCATGACCACCTGGCGCCGCGGCCGCGAGCGGCTCCTCGCACACCTGCAGGAGTCGTCGGTGCCGCTCGAGCCCTTCCTCAAGAGCCTGTTTGCCGAGCCGCCTCACCGCGTGACGGGCACCGCGGTATACCTGACCGCGACGCCGGACGTCACGCCGCACGCGCTGCTACACAGCCTCAAGCACTACCGCACCCTGCACGAGCGCGTGGTGTTCCTCACGGTCGAGTTCCGCGACGTGCCATGGGTGCCGTTCGAGGAGCGGGTGCTGTGCGAGCGCCTGAGGAACAATTGCTGGCGCGTGGGCGTGCGCTACGGCTTCATGAACCGCCTCGACCTGCTGCGCGCGCTCGAGCTCTGCGGAGCCCTCGGCCTCGAATTCGACATGATGGAAACCTCGTTCTTTCTCTCGCGCGAGAAGATCGTGCCCATGGCGTCCTGGCGCGATCGCCTTTTCGCAGCGATGGCGCGCAACGCCGGCAACATCACCGACTACCTCAACATCCCGACCAACTGCGTGGTCGAGCTGGGAACGCGCGTGGAGATCTAGCGGCCGGCTCCCTGCTAAAGCCAGCCGGCCTTGCGGAAGCGATAGAAGACGAACGCGTCGATGGCGGCGATGGCACCCAGCACCAGCGGATAGCCGAACGTCCACTTCAGCTCAGGCATGTGCGCGAAGTTCATGCCGTAGACCCCGACGATCATCGTCGGCACGGCCACCAGCGCGGCGTAGGCGGCGAGCCGGCGCACGATCTCGCCCTGCCCGGTGGCGACCATGGCGAGCGCCACCTGGATCGCGGTGCCGACGGTCTCGCGCGCGGCGTCGATCGACTGGTTGATGCGCACCAGGTGGTCGTGGACGTCGCGGAAGTATTCGCCGAGGCCGGCGCAGACGGGCGGCACGCGGCCGCCGAACAGCCGCGCCGTGCTCTCGAGCAGCGGGCCGGCGGCGTGCTTGATGGTGGTGAGCCGCTGCTTCACGTAATAGAGCGACTCGATGTTCTCGCGCGGCGAGGCGCCGGGCGTAAACAGGCGCTCCTCGATGGCTTCGAGCTCCACCTCGATCGCGTCGAGCAGCGGGAAGTAACGGTCGACCACGGCGTCCATCAGGGCGTAGAGCACGTAACCCGGGCCGTGGCGCAGGAGATCGGGCTCGCGCTCCGCACGCGCGCGCACTTCCTGGAAGCCGCGGTCGCTGCGCCTGCGCACCGACAGCACATAGTTCCGCCCGACGAACACGCCGACCTCGCCCAGCTTGATCTCGTCGGTGGGCGATAGCTCTACGGCGTTCATCACCACGAACAGCGCATCGCCGTACTCCTCGACCTTGGGGCGGGCTACGGCGGGGTGGCCGTGGCCCGCATCCTCGACCGCGAGGTCGTGCAGGTCGAACTGCTCCTGCATCGTGGCGAGCTCGGCCTGCGTCGGGTCGCGCAGCCCCACCCACACGAACGTACCGGGCTGCGCTAAGTGGGCGTGGATCTCGCGCAGCTCGATGTCGGCGAGCCTGCGGCCTTCCTGGTAGGCCACGCAGTTGATGAGCACGCGCGCATCCTAGCGGCGCGGCGATCTTGTAAAGGGCTCTCAAGAGGAAAAAATAGAGGAAAAAATAGGGACGGACCCTATTTTCTGGCGATCCGTCCCTCGGGGGTAACCTACTTCTTGCCGTGGTTGAACTTCAGGGTGTGCTTGGGCTGGGCATGGGCCGGTACGGCCCGCGCGGCCGCCCGCGTGAGCATCCACCACCCCTTCATGTTGGCCTCCTCCAGAGGAGCGGGTATTCTGGCCCCTGAAACGCCCTCGCGACAACGTTCTCAGCGTATGAAACAACGCACCCACCAGTCCCTCGAGCGCGGCCTGCGCCTGGTCGAAGCGGTGGCGCTGAACGGCGTCCAGACCACGCTCGCCGAAGCCGCGCGGCGCACCGGGCTGCACCGCAGCACCGCGCACCACCTTCTGCAGACGCTGGTGAGCCTCGGCTACCTGCGCCAGGACGCCGACACGCGCGCCTACGAGCTCGCGGCCAAGCCGTTCCAGATCACCGGGCGCACCTGGTCGCCGGAGCAGCTCGCGGGGATCGCCCAGACCTCGCTCGCCGAGCTCACGCGGCGCAGCGGCGAGGGCTCGAGCTTCTCCGTGTACCGCGACGGCGCCGTCACGGTAGTCGCGAAGCGCGAGCACGACGGCCCGGTGCGCGTGGTGCAGGACGTCGGCGCGCGGCGGCCGCTCCATTGCACCGCGGTCGCGAAAGCGATCCTGCCGTGGCTCGCCGCGCCCGAGCTTGCCGGGCTCCTCGCGCGCATCCGCTTCGAGCGCCACACGCCGAAGACCATCGTCACGCGCGCCGCGTTCGAGACCGAGCTGCGCCGCATCCGCTCCGCGGGCTACGCCGTCGACGACGAGGAGCACATCGAGGGCATCCGCTGCATCGCCATGCCGGTGTTCGGCCACACCGGCCAGGTGCTCGGCTCCATCTGCACCCTCGGGCCGAAGAGCCGCATGACCTACCAGCGCCTGCGCGACCTGCGCGCGCCGCTCGGCGAGCTGAGCGCGAAGCTGTCGCAACGACTGGGGTTCAACCAGTGATCGACCTGCGCTCCGATACCGTCACGCGCCCGTCGCCGGGAATGCGCAAGGCGATGAACGACGCCGAGCTTGGCGACGACGTCTTCGGCGACGACCCTACCGTCAACCAGCTGCAGGCGCGCGCCGCGGAGATCTTCGGCTTCGAATCGGCGCTGCTCTTCCCGTCGGGAACGCAATCCAACCTCGCCGCGCTGATGAGCCATTGCCAGCGCGGCGACGAGGTGATCCTCGGTATGGAAGCGCACAGCTACCGCTACGAGGCGGGCGGCCTCTCCGTGCTCGGCTCGATCCAGCCGCAGGCGATCCCGAACCGCCCCGATGGCACGCTCGACCTCGCCGAGGTGGAAGCCGCAATCAAGCCCGACGACCCGCATTTCGCCAGAACGCGCCTGCTGGCGCTCGAGAACACGATCACCGGCCGGGTGTTGCCGCGAAAATACCTGCAGGACGCGATCGAGCTGGCAAAACGGAAAAATCTTTCAGTCCACCTCGACGGCGCGCGCGTCTTCAACGCGGCCACGCAGCTCAGGATGAAGGTGAAGGACCTGTGCGCCGGCTTCGACTCCGTTTCCTCCTGCCTGTCAAAGGGCCTCGGCGCGCCCGCGGGCACAGTGCTGCTGGGAAACAAGCCTCTCATCGAGAAAGCCAAGAGAGCCAGAAAAATCCTCGGCGGCGGCATGCGGCAGGCGGGCGTGATCGCCGCCGCCGGGCTCTACGCGCTGGAGAACAACGTCGAGCGCCTGGCGGACGATCACGCGAACGCCGAGAAGCTCGCGCGCGGGCTGCGCGAGCTCAAGCTCGAGGTCCAGCACAACACCAACATGGTGCTGGTGAAGATTCCGCCGGAAAAAGCGCAGCCGCTGGAAGCGCACATGAAGAAGAGCGGCATCCTCGTGCTGCCGCGCGCGCCGATGCGGCTGGTGACGCATCTCGATGTCGACGCCGCGGGAATCGACCGCGCGCTCGCGGCGTTCCGCGGCTTCTTCAGCTAGGGGGCGTCTGTTCGAAAGCGAGGCGCAGGCGCGCGAGCGCCTTGTGCACCGCCTGCAGCTCGTGCCCGGGGACGCCGTTGCCGCGCAGGCCTTCCATCAGGCGATCCGAAGCGTCGTCGTAGGCGTCGAGCAGCGCGGGCCGGGCGGATTTTGCGCGCACCAGCGCGGTGGCGGCGGCGAGCAGCAGGTCGAATCCCTCGAGCGCTCTGCTCAGCCTGTTGTCAGGATCTCCCACCCTGAAGTGCAGGCTAAACAACCGCCCGCGCGGCAACAACTGGGGCAAACCCTAGTAAGCTCGTTCTCATGCTTGCCATCGACGAGACCGCCATGGCGCTGCTCTCGGCCCTGGTCGAGGCGCTGCCATTTCCGGTCTATGTGCAGGAGATCGACGGCGGCTCGTTCCTCTACGGCAATCGCCGCTACCTTGAAATTTTTACAACGCCGCCTGAGCTCGAGGCGGAGGGCGAGTTTCACGATGCGGCCAACGACCGCTGGTACGTGCTGCGCGCGCATCCGCTCTCTTGGATCAACGGGCGCAAGGCGTCGCTTTGCATTCTGTCCGATGTCACCGAGGAACGCCGCGCGCGGGAGCTGATCGCCAAGCACCGCGACGCCGCGCACCGCACCGCGCGCCTGATCGCGCTCGGCGAGTTCGCCTCGGCGGTGGCGCACGAGCTGAACCAGCCGCTCGCCGCGATCGCCACCTACAACCATAGCTGCATGCGCATGCTGCAGTCGGGCAACCCGGACCCCGAGCAGCTCCTGCAGGCGATGCACATCTGCCGCGACCAGGCAAAGCGCGCCGGACGCATCATCCAGCGCCTGCGCGGCCTGCTGCGCCACCCGGGCCCGGCGCTCGCCGAGCAGGACCTGAACGAGCTGGTCGCCGCGGTGCTCGAGCTCGCCGAGCCCGGGGCGCGCGATGCCGGCGTGTCGTTCGAGCGCGCGCTGTCGGCGCGACCGCCGGTGGTGCGCGCCGACCGCCTGCTGATCGAGCAGGCAGCGCTCAATCTGGTCCGCAATGCCGTCGAGGCGGTGCAGGAGCTCGCGCCGGAGCGCCGCCGCATCACGGTCGCCACGCGCGTCGAGCTCGACGGCAGCGGCACGCTGGCGGTGTCCGACCTCGGAGAGGGGGTGCTGCCGGAGGTGCGTGAGCGCCTGTTCGACGCCTTCGTCACCACCAAGCGCGGCGGCCTGGGCCTCGGACTCTCCATCTGCCGTTCCGTGGTCGAGGCTCACGGCGGACAGATTCGCCTGGACCACAACGGGCGCGGCGCGCGCTTCGCGTTCACGCTGCCGAGATGATGCCCGGGCGCGTGGTGTACGTGGTGGACGACGACGATGCGGTCCGCAACGCCGTGTCGCTGCTTTTCCGCACCGCCGACCTGCAGGTGGAAACCTTTTCCTCGGCCTCCGCGTTCCTGGAGCGGGCGAACCTCGAGCGGCGCTGCTGCGTGCTGCTCGACATCCGCATGCCCGGGATGACCGGGACCGATCTCCACGAGGAGCTCCTCGGGCGCGGCGTGCGCGCGCCGGTGATCTTCATCACCGGCCACGGCGACATCCCGATGGCGGTGGAGGCGATGAAGAAGGGCGCCTACGACTTCATCGAGAAGCCGTTCGACGACGACCACCTGCTCGGGCAGGTGCTGGGCGCGCTCGAGGACTACGATGAAGAGACCGAAAGGCACGAGCCGGAGAAAGCGCCGCTCGCAGCGCTGAGCGCGCGCCAGCGCGCGGTGCTCGAGCGCGTGCTCGAGGGCAAGCCCAACCGCCAGATCGCCGAAGAGCTCTCGATCAGCCTGAAGACGGTGGAGTTCCACCGCGCGCGCATCATGCAGAAGCTTGGCGTGCGGACCGCCGCCGAGCTATTTCGTCGCTGTCTGGGGGCGAACTAGGAGAAGGCCAAGGAGTGCGAACCCCGTAAAACCAGCACCGGCATAGAACGTCGCCGCGGCGCCATAGCCATCCCACAGGGCGCCGGCGATCACGCTTGCGAGCAGCATCGCGACCCCGGACGCGAGGTGGAACACGCCGAACGCCGTGCCGCGCAGATTGTGGGGGGCGGCGGCGGCGACCAGCGTGGAGAGCAGGCCTTGCGTCAGGCCCATGTGCACGCCCCACAGCACGATTCCCAGGAAAAGTAGAGGCACCGACGCCGTCGCGGCGATCACCAGGTCGGCCGCAATCAGCGCGAGCAATCCCCAAAGGAGCAGCGCCTTGCGATGCCCGTGGTCGGCGGCGAGGCCCGCCGGGTAGGAGACCGCGGTGTACGCGACGTTCATTGCCACGAGCACGATCGGCACGAGGGCGAGCGCGACCCCGAGGTCCTGGGCGCGCAGCACGAGGAACGCTTCCGAGAACCGCGCCAGCGTAAGCACCGCACCGAGGGCCACGATCGCCCATGTCTGAACTCCAAGTCGATTGAAGGATTGCAAGGAAAATCGCTCGAGCGGCCGTACCGCGCCTTCGGGTTCTTTCACGAAAACGATCAGTACGACCACCGACAGAAACGCGGGGACGATCGCCCACCACAGCACACTGCGCACGTCGCTCGCGAGGAGAAGCATGAGCCCGATCGCGGCGAGCGGGCCGAGCACCGCGCCCACGGTGTCGAGCGCCTGACGCAGGCCGTAGGCGGCGCCGCGCATGCCTTCGGGCGTGACGTCGGCGATCAGCGCATCACGCGGGGCGCCTCGGATCCCCTTGCCGATCCGATCCATGAAGCGCGCGGCGAGCACCAGCGGCACCGACGCGGCGAGCGGAAAGAGCGGCTTGGAAATCGCGGCGAGGCCGTAGCCGATTACCATGATCGGCTTCCTGCGCCCGAAGCGATCCGAGATCGCGCCGGAGAACAGCTTCACGATCGACGCGGTCGCCTCGGCGATGCCCTCGACCACGCCCACCGTCAGCATGCTCGCGCCGAGCACCGTGACCATGAAGAGCGGCAGCAGGCTGTGCACCAGCTCGGACGACAGGTCCATCAGCAGCGACACCGCGCCGAGCGCCCAGACCGTGCGCGGGATCTTCATCCGGAGTCGGGTTGTCCGGCTTCCTTGGGCGGTGGCCGGCCGCCGAACTGCGCCCAGGCGACGCCTGCCATGGTGATCGCGGCGCCGGCGATTTTCAGCCAGGTAAACGTCTCACCGAGCGTGAGCCACGCCATCACCCCCGCCACCGGCGGCATGAGGTACATGAAAGGCGCGCTGCGCGCGACGCCGCGCACGCTGTTGACCCAGGTCCACACCAGCCAGCCGCAGAAGGAGCACACCACCAGCGCCCAGAAAATCGCCGCCCAGACCATCGGGCCGAGGTGCACGGCCTTCAGCTCGGCGAAGAACGGCCAGGTGACCGCGAGCATCACCGGCATCGAGAACAGCAGCGTGTACGAGAGCACGATCAGCGGGCCGTAGCGGTCGACCAGGGGTCGCGACAGCACCGTGTAGGCGGAGAACGCGGCGCCCGCGATGAGGAGCGTCAGGTCGCCCAGGCCGGCGCGTGAGAAGCCGGCGGCGAACTTGTCGGCGAGGAAGAGCGCGATCCCCGCGAACGCGATGAGGGTGCCTGCGATCTGCTGCCTGCGCAGGCGCTCGGTGCCGAGCCAGGCAAGGATGGCGAGCGTGAAGAGCGGCTGGCAGGTCAGCACGAGCGACGACGAGAACGCGGTCGACAGGTTCATGCCGTACATCACGGCGCTGATGTGGAGCACGTGGCCGATGAGCGCGCACAGGACGAAGCGCGGCAGGTCGGCGCGCCGCGGCCAGGTGTGCCGGATCCGGTGCCGGAACACGAGCACCAGCAGCACCAGCCCGAGCAGCGGCAGGATAGTGAAACGCAGGAACATGAACGCGCCGACCCCGAGGTAGTCGAGCACGTACTTGACGAAGGCGAAATTCATGCCCCACGCCACCATCGTGCAGACGGCTGCTATGAGAGACCAGTCTAAAATGGGGCGGCTCATGAAATCCGAATCCCCGTTGACGGCGCGCGCCGCGGTTCGCGCGCTGACCGCCTCGAAGATCCGCGAACTCTACAACGAAGGCCTCGGCAACCCGAACGTGCTGCCGTTCTGGGTCGGCGAGCCCGACGAGCCGACGCCCGACTTCATCCGCAAGGCGGGCACCGATTCGATCGGCGCGGGCGAGCTGTTCTATACCCACAACCTCGGCATCCCGGAGCTGCGCGAAGCGCTCGCCGCGTATGTTTCGAAGCTGCACAGGCCGGTCGATTTTCAGCAGATCGCTGTAACGAGCGCGGGCGTGAACGCGCTGATGGTCGCCTCGCAGCTCCTCGTCGACCCGGGCGACCGCGTGGTGCAGGTGGTGCCGCTGTGGCCCAACCTCCAGGAGATCCCCAAGATCCTGGGCGCGACCGTGGAGACGGTCGCACTGCAGTTTTCGCCTTCGGGCTGGAAGCTGGACCTGGACCGTCTCCTCGGCGCACTCACGGCGAAAACCCGCGCCCTGTACCTCAACTCGCCGAACAACCCGACCGGCTGGACGGTGAGCGCCGCCGAGCTGAAGGCGATCCTGGAGCATTGCCGGCGCCACGGGATCTGGATCTTCGCCGACGATGCCTACGAGCGCCTGTACTACGGTGACGAAGGCGTTGCCCCTTCTCTTCTCAACATCAGTGAAACGGAAGATCGCCTCATCAGCGCCAACACGTTCTCCAAGTCCTGGCTGATGACCGGCTGGCGGCTGGGATGGCTGGTGGTGCCGCCCGGCCTCACCGCGGATCTCGGCAAGCTCATCGAGTACAACACCTCCTGCGCGCCGGTCTTCGTACAGCGCGCCGGCATCGCGGCGGTAAAGGAGGGCGAACCGGTGATCGCGCGCACGCGCTATCGGTTCAGGAAGGCCAGAGATTTCCTGGTTTCGGAGCTGAAGGAAATCCCGCAAATCGAAGTCGCGGTGCCGACCGGGACGATGTACACGTTCTTCAAGGTGGACGGAGTCACGGACAGTCTCGCGTTCTGCAAGAAGCTGGTGCGCGAAACCGGCCTCGGCCTCGCGCCCGGCTCGGCGTTCGGCCCGGAAGGCGAAGGCTTCGTGCGCTGGTGCTTCGCCGCCTCGGAAGAGAAGCTGGCGGACGGCGTTGCCCGGCTGAAGCGGGCGTTGCAGTGATACTCGATAGAAAACCGCTCCCCGAGCGCTTCTGCAACTTCGAGCGCCTGCTGGCCGGGATGGCAGCGCGCGGGCTGGACGGCATCGTGGCCTCCACGCCGCTCAACGTCTTTTACCTCAGCGGCTTCAACGGCATCGCGCACAAGGCGGACGAGCCGCGTCCCTACGCGCTCGTGCTGTCGCGCCATGCGCCCGAGCACCCGATCCTCGTGATCGCCGACTATTACCTCGCGACCTTTCTCGCCCAGCCGAGCTGGGTGCGCGACATACGACCGTTCCGCGCGGTGATGATGCCGATCGACCGGGCGCCGCAGCGCGAGGACATCGAGCGGTTCATCCCTCAAGAAGCAAAGCAGTTGGAGTGGGTGCGCGCGGCTCGCAGCCGCTATGCGTTCGACAAGGCATCCGCGCTGCGCGGCGCTCTCGCCGACCTCGGCCTTGAGCACGGCAAGGTCGCTGAGGACGCAAATGGCGGCGAGGCGTACGACGTGCTCATGTACGCCCGCGCCGTGAAGACGCCCACCGAGCTCGAACTCCTGCGTCGCGCCACCGCGCTCAACCGAGCCGCGATCGAGCGCACGGTCAAGTCGTGGCGCAAGGGCATGCGCTGGCGCGAACTGAACCGCGCCTACCATTTGGCGGCCATCGACCTCGGCGGCTTCGTGCGCGATCCGGGCGCAATGGTGTGGGGCCATCCTCGCGGCGCGGAAGCCGCACTGACGCTGCAGACCGGGCTCGAGGACTTCGAGGTGGAGGCCGGCATGCACGTGATGTTCGACTGCCACGGTACGCTCGACCTCTACTGCTGGGACGGCGGCAAGACCTGGGTGGTCGGCGGCGAGCCGCAAGCGGAGGGCCGCCGCAACCTGCGCGCCACCGCGCAGGTCGCCGAAGCGCTGGTCTCCGAGATGAAGCCGGGCGCACGCCCGAGCGAGCTCCAGGCGCGCGGTCG
>DATBSZ010000038.1:0-3892 GCA_036559525.1 Burkholderiales bacterium | reverse complement strand
GACGATGATCGGGCGCGCCTACGCCTACGGCCTGGGCGCGCTGGGCGAGGCGGGCGTGACGCGCGCGCTCGAGATCATCCGCGCCGAGCTCGACGTCACCATGGGACTCTGCGGCCTCAGGGACGTCAAGGACGCCAGCCCGGCGATTCTGCGCGGCTAAACAAAGCGCGCTGCGCGCTTAGCAAACCTTTGCGGATGCATTGCATCCGCCAGCTTTCCCTCGATCGGCAGCGGCTCTCCTTCGAGCTCGCAGGCGATGATCTCGGCGGCCAGCGCCGCCCAGATCAGCCCGCGCGAGCCGAACGCGAACGCGCCGTAGACGCCTTCGCCGAGCTTCCCGACCACCGGCAGCCGATCGGGCGTCACTGCGCGAAATGCAACGCGGTTTTGCACCACAGGAGGCGTGCCAATCCCCGGAATGATTCTTCCGAGCCTTTCCAGGTTGCCGGCATCGCTTTCCGCGCGCGGCGCGGGATCAGGGTCGTCGACATCGAACGACGCGCCCACCACGCAGAGGCCGCCCACCGGTGGCAGGATCATCCCGCCGCGCAGCACCACGACGTGCGGCGCATCTATCGCGTCGGCCGCCAGGTGGCTGACCTGGCCGCGCACGCGCCGCATGCGCAGGTGCGGGACGTCCTGCAGCTTCGGCGCCTCCGCCGAGTTCGCGAGGATCACCGCCGGCACGTCGGGCAGCTGCGAGAGGCTCTTCCTGAAAAAAGTTTTCAAGCGATTGCCGCAAGCCTCGAGCTGCGCCTGCACCAGCGAGCGCGGCTGGATCCAGCCGCCTTCGGGGAACCAAAGCCCAGGCGCCCCGACCGGCACGCCCGCGTGTGCCGACGCCTCCTCGCGCGTGACGTACTGCGCATACCCGGGCGGCAGCGCGAGCGCCGCGACCGAGGCGCGCTGCGACGCTTCCTCCCTGTCGTCGCGGGCAAGCTGGAGAACCCCGCAAGGATCCCAGCGAATGCCTGAAAAACTTTTCCAATAAGAATTGGAAAAAAGAAAGCTAGCGCGTGTCAGTCGAGCGAAGATACTGTCGTCCGGAGTCACGATCGGGTGGAACGTCCCGGCATGGTTGCCCGAAGCCTCCTGCGCCGGCTCGGCATGCCGCTCGTAGAGCTCCACCTCCCAGCCGCGCGCGCACAGGCGCTCGCACACCGCGGCGCCGGCGAGCCCGGCGCCCACGACGACCGCCCTTCTTTCCGTGGGGGCCTCCCGCACTTTTCCTGGCCGGGTGTTGCGCGCGACCAGCATCTCCTTCTTGTTGCCGAATCCAGGGCGCTTCTCGACTGCGAAGCCGGTCTCCTCCAGGGCGTGGCGCACCGCGCCGGCGACGCTCCAGGTGGCCGCGGTGGCGCCCGGCGCGGCGAGCCGCGAGATCGCGCGCAGCACCGCGGGCGACCACATGTCGCCGTTCCGGGCCGGCGAAAAGCCGTCGAGGTAGATCGCGTCGGCCGCGAGCCGCAGGTCGCGGAGCGCCTTGATGTCGGCGAAGAGCAGGGTCAGCACGGCGTTGCCGAACTCGAGGCGATGCATGCCCGGGGTGAGCAGGGGCCAGCGCGCGTGCAGCTCGGCCGCCTCGTCGCGGACCTCCGGATACGCCGCGTGCGCCGCCTGCAGGTCGGCCAGGCCGAAGGGATGCTTCTCGACCGAGACGAAATGCAGCCGCTCGCTGCGCGCCGGGTCGCGCCGCCAGGCTTGCAGCGTCACCAGGAAGTTGAGGCCGAGGCCGAAGCCGGTCTCGAGGATGACGAAGCGCCGGCGCCCGGCCCAGCGCTCGGGCAGCGAGTTGCCGGCGAGGAACACGTGGCGCTTCTTGGCGATGCCGCCGTCGACGTTGTGGTAGACGTCGCGGAAGGCCTCGGAGTACGGCGTGCCTTCCTGGAACGCCAGTGTCGCCGGAACGAGAGCCTCGGGCATCGCGCGAGTATAGAATCGGCCGGATGAAGCTGGGCATGTTCATGATGCCGATGCACGCGCTGCACCGCAGCCACACCGAGACGCTGCGCGAGGACCGCGAGGCCGTGATCCTCGCCGACCAGCTCGGCTTCCACGACGCCTTCGTCGGCGAGCACCTGACCGACAAGGCCGAGAACGTCACCAACTCGCTGCAGTTCCTCGCCACGCTGATCCACTCGACGAAGAAGATCAAGCTCGGCACCGGCACCTGCAACCTCGCGCAGCAGCACCCGGTGCAGGTCGCGGCGCAGGCCGCGATGTTCGACCACCTCGCCGAGGGCCGCTTCATCTTCGGCATCAGCCCCGGCACGCTCGCCTCCGATGCCGAGGCGATCGGCATCCTGGACCAGGACCGCATGAAGATGTTCGCCGAGGCGATCGACGTGATCCTCGCGATCTGGGAGCGCGATCCGCCTTACGACATCGAGTTTCCCGGCAACCGCTACAAGGTGACCACGCGAAAGACGCTGCACCTCGAGCTCGGCACCGGCGTCATGGCCAGGCCCTACCAGAAGCCGCGCCCCGAGATCGTCGGCACGGTGGTGGCGCCGTACTCGAAGGGCGTGGTGCACATGGGCGAGCGCGATTTCCATCCGCTGTCGGCGAACTTCCTGCTGTCGAACTGGCTGAAATCCCACTGGGACAACTACGCCGAGGGCAAGGCGAAGGCAGGCGTGAAAGCCGACCCGGCGGAGTGGCGCATCGCGCGCACCATCTTCGTCGCCGACAACGACAAGGTTGCGGCTTCCTACGGCCGGCACGATTCCAACAGCCCCTACCGCTTCTACTACAACCAGATCCAGACCAAGCTGCTGCGGGCGGGGCGCATCGCGGGCTTCAAGGAGCGGATGGACCAGCCCGATGCCGAGATCACCTACGACTTCGTCCTCGACCGCCTGTGCATCTACGGCACGGTCAACAAGGTAGTCGACCATATCCTGGAGCTGCGCGAGAAGACCGGCGATTTCGGCGAGCTGGTGATCGCGGCGATGGACTGGGTCGATCCCAAGCTCGAGAAGCGCTCGCTGCAGCTCATGGCCGAGCAAGTGATGCCGCGGGTCAACGCGGCGATCGCCAAGGAAAAAGGTGGAAAGCGAGTCACCGCATGAACAAGCCCGCAGAGCTGAAACTGGAAACCGTCCCTGTCTGGATCAACGGCAAAGCCGTCGCGCCCGCAGGCAGGACCGGTGAAGTGTTCAATCCCGCGACCGGCCAGGTGAGCAGGAAAGTGGTTTTCGCAGATGCGAAGCTCATCGATGCCGCCGTGAGCGCCGCCGCGGCGGCCTTTCCGGAATGGCGCGACACGCCCCCGCTGCGCCGCGCCCGGGTCATGCAGAAGTTTTTGTCGTTACTCCAAAAGAATCAAACCCAGCTGGCGCAAATCGTCACCGACGAGCACGGCAAGACGCTCGCCGACGCGATGGGCTCGGTACAGCGCGGCATCGAGGTGGTCGAGTTCGCCTGCGGCATCCCGCAGCTCCTGAAGGGCGAGTACTCGCAGGACGTCGGCACGCAGGTCGACACGCACACCATCCGCCAGCCGGTCGGCGTCTGCGCCGGGATTACGCCGTTCAACTTTCCGGTGATGGTGCCGCTGTGGATGTTCCCGATGGCCATCGCCTGCGGCAACACCTTCATCCTGAAGCCATCGGAAAAGGTGCCCTCGGCCTCGATCCGCATGGCGGAGCTCTTCAAGGAAGCCGGCCTGCCCGACGGCGTGTTCAACGTGATCCACGGGGACAAGGTGGCCGTGGACGGCCTGCTTTCCCACCCCGAAGTGAAGGCGATATCGTTCGTGGGCTCCACCCCGATCGCGAAATACATCTACGAGACCGCGGCGAAGAACGGCAAGCGCGTGCAGGCGCTCGGCGGGGCGAAGAACCACGCCGTGGTGCTGCCCGACGCCGACCTCGAGTTCGCCGCCGATGCG
>DATBSZ010000037.1:0-6236 GCA_036559525.1 Burkholderiales bacterium | reverse complement strand
TCGCCGAAGAGTCTCTGATAGCTCCAGTCTGCGAGGTAATGCGCCTGGTAGTCTGCCTTGGCGCACTCCCCCATCTGGCGCATCTTCTCGGGAAATGCCTCCGCCCACGCCAGGCGCCGCGCCAGGTCGCGCGCCGAGCCGGCCTCGAACAGAAGCCCGCTGCGCCCCGGCTCGACGATCTCGGCGAGGCGGCCGATGCGGCTCGCGATGACCGGCAGCGCGTTGGCGAAAGCCTCGACCACCGGCCGCGGCAGCGCTTCATAGGAGAGGCTTGGCAGCACGAGGTAGGCAGCGGCGCGCATGCGCTCCTGGACCTCGGCCGGGCCGACGCGGCCGAGCACGCGAATGCGCGGATGGCCGGCGAGGCGACCCTCGTCCAGGCCGGTGCCGATCACGTCGATGCGGGCGCCGGGATAGAGATCGAGGGCTTCGACGAGCGTGCCGATGCCGTTTTCCGCCAGCAGGCGCCCGACGAACAAGCCTCCCGAGCGAGCGCTCATTCCGCCGACCAGCGACGGCGCGTTCGGTACTCGATCTTCGGGACTTTTTTCTGCTCCTGGACCCGGGGTTCAGGTTGATAAACGGCGACCCTGATTCTCTCGCGGGAACGCGGCGCGGGCTTCTGCGGTTTCTTGCGGATCTCCTTGGGGCCCTCTTCCTGCTCGCGCGCGGTGCGGCCGCGCAAGCGGCCGGAAGCGTAGAGGTAACCCGCGGCGGTAGCTGCTGCCGACATTTCTTAGTTCTCCTTCATCCAGGCTGAGCGCTTTTCGAGAAGCTTCCAGTACGCGTCGACCACCGGGTCGCTGCGCTTCGCCTCGCGGTGCACGATCACGCCGAGCAGGTACACCAGGGTGAGCGCGCCGATCACCGGCGGCCGCCAGGACCATTCCGGGTAGGCGGCGAGCGCGAACTCGCGCGCGCGGCCCATCGCGCGGCGCAAGAGCGGCACGGTCTTCAGCCGGCGCTGGATCATCAGGTAGTGCAGCACGTCGTCCAGGGGGCTCGCGTCGCCGTGCGCGCTGCCCCAGTCGAAGACGAAGAGCTGCGAGCCGAAAGCGCGGATGTTCCAGGGCGCGAAGTCGCCCTGCGAAAGCACGTACGGGCCGTTCCAGTACAGCAGCGCCTTCTCGCAGTCGTAGTACGCCTCCTGGAGAATGGGCTCATGGGGGGGCAGCGATCGCTGGATCCACTGGCACTTGCCGAAGTGCTCGAAATCCGCGGCGCGGAAGCGGGCCTTGCCGAGCGTGGCAAGGAAGCGCGCGTGCTCGTCGGTAAATGCGCGAATCTCGCCCGCCGGCCGATCGCCCTCGGGTCGAATGCCGATCACGAGGTACGGCCGACCGGCCGCATCCGTGCCTTCCTCGATCAGCCGCGGCAACTGGCCTTCGAGGCTGCGCACGCCGCCGAGGCTGCGCAGCCACAGCGCCTCGCGCGCGAGCCGCCGCGCCGTCTCGGCGTCGGTCGCGGTCTTGACGAGGCGAAGATCGAGCATCGGCATCCTCGTCCCGGCTACCGGCGCACCTGCAGGATCTGGAGCCCCTTCGCGAACTCTTCGCGGTCGAGCTTGCCGTCCCGGCTGCGGTCGGCGCGCTCGAAGTTGGCCGACAGGCCCGGGACCACGCCCGATTCCGACTTGTCGACGAAACCGTCCTTGTTGCGGTCGGCCTGCTCGAAGCTCGGGGCTTCGCTCGTGGAAGGGGCTGGAGAAGCGGGAGCGGACGAGCCGGACGCTGCCGAGGGCTTCTGTATTTCTTCGCTTTTCGGGGTCGCCTGGGTCTGCTGCGCAGTGACGATCGGCAACGCGGCCATCAGCGCGACGAAGCTCGCGCCGAGGAACAGCAGGAACACGGTTCGCTCGCGGCGAAGGCTCTGTCTCATGGGTGGCTCCGGCTTCGAGTTAGCACTTGTGTGTCGACGGCTCTCGCAAGCCGCGTGCCAATGGCGCGAATCCCCGCTGCGACAAGTAGTTAGACCACCGCAGATCGCGGCGCGAACGCCAGGCGCGTCGGGCTGGCGTTACCTTTGTGGCCGGCTCTGCTCTAAAGCGTTGTTTCTATGAGCTTCTTGCGGTCTGCGGGCCGCGACGTCGACGAGTCACTAACCGTGTAATCGCTTCCACCATCGCTGCGGGATCGGCGCGATTGCGCCCCGCGATGTCGAAAGCCGCGCCGTGCGCCACCGAGGAGAACAGGACCGGCGTGCCGATGGTGAGGGCGGCGGTGCGGTTGGGCGCGAGCAGCTTCGCCGCGACATGGCCCTGGTCGTGCAGCATCACCACGTACGCGTCGTAGCCCGTGCGCTGGATCAGCGTGTCGGCGCCGATCGGGCCGTCGACCACGATTCCTTCGCCGCGCGCCGCCTCGATCGCCGGCGTCACGGCCGTCGTTTCCTCGTCGCCGAAGAGCGCGCCCTCCCCGGCATGCGGGTTGACGCCGCTGACGGCGATCCTCGGCCTGGGGTAGGAGAGCCGCTTCAGCGCCTCGTGCACCGCGCGGATCGTTCGCAGCACCCGCTTTTTCGTAATCAGCTTCAATGAAGTCGAAACACTGGAATGCAGCGTGACATGCGCGATGCGGACCTCGCGCCCCGCGTGCCGGAAGCAGAGCATCAGGATGCCGTCCTCGGGCGCGAGGCCAGCAGTGCGCGCGACGAACGACGGATAGCCGTCGAAGGCGACGCCGGCGGCGTGAATCGCGGTCTCGCTGTGCGGCGCCGCCACCACCGCGGCGTACTCGCCGGCAAGCGCGCCTTCGATCGCGGTGCGCGCCGCGTCGAGCGCGGCGCGGCCGTGCTCGGGATGGATCTCGCCGACGTGGAACTCGCGCCGCCTGGTCTCGATGACGCGAACCTTTTGCAGCGGCAGGCCTTGCGCCTCGAGCACGTCCCGCGCTCCGACGACGAACGGCTCGCACAGCGCGCGGACTCTGGGGTCGAGCGCCGCCTTGAGCGAGACCTCCGGCCCGATGCCGCCGGGGTCGCCGATCGCGATCGCTACTTTTGCCTTCTTTTCAATAGCGAGTTCAGGCGCGGGTAGACCCGCCGCGCGTTGCCTTCGAAGATCTTCTGCTTGTCGGAAGCGCTCAAGTCGAGCTTGTCGAAGTAGCGCTTCGTGTCGTCGTAATTGTGGCCGGTCTCCGGATCGACGCCCTTCACGGCGCCGAGCATCTCGGAGGCGAACAGAATGTTGTCGACCGGGATCACCTTCGCCATCAGCTCGATGCCCGGCAAGTGGTACACGCAGCTGTCGAAGAACACGTTGCCGAGCAGGTGCTCCTTGAGGAGCGGCTTCTTCATCTCCTGCGCGAGGCCGCGATATCTCCCCCAGTGGAACGGCACCGCGCCGCCGCCGTGGGGGATGACGAACCGCAGCGCCGGGAAATCCCGGAACAGGTTGCCCTGGACGAGCTGCATGAAGGCGGTGGTGTCGCCGTTGATGTAGTGCGCGCCGGTGTAGTGGAACGCCGGGTTGCACGACGAGGTGACGTGGATCATCGCCGTCATCTCGAGCTCGCAGAGCTTCTCGTACAGCGGGTACCACCACTTGTCGGTGAGCGGCGGATCGGTCCAGTAGCCGCCCGCGGGGTCGGGATTCAGGTTCACGCCGACGAAGCCCAGGCCCGCCAGGCGCTCGAGCTCGGGGATGCAGTTCTTCGGCGGCACGCCCGGGTGCTGCGGCAGCTGGCCCACCGGCGCGAAGTTCCCCGGCAGCAGCGTGCAGATGCGCTGGATGAGGTCGTTCGACATCCGCGTCCACTCGACGCCGGTCGCCTCGGTGCCGACGTGGTGCGCCATGCCCGCGGCGCGCGGCGAGAAGATCGTGAGATCCGACCCGCGCTCCTTCTGCAACTTCATCTGCGGCTCGACGCTCTTGATCAGCTGCTCGTCCGTAATCCCCAGCTCATTCGTTGCGGGCTTGCGCATCGGATCGGCCAGGCCGGCGAGCTGCTTGTCGCGGAACGCGAGCAGCGCCTGCGGCTCGGTCGTGTAGTGCCCGTGGATGTCAATGATCATTGCAGCGGAATGCTAGCATTGACCGTGGCCGTGATTTCCGATCTCCAGAAGATGAAGCAGAACGGCCGCAAGATCGTCGGCGTGGTCGCGTGGGACTACCCGATCGCGCAGATCGCCGATTACGCGGGCGTCGACCTGGTTTCGGTGGGCGACAGCGTCGGCGTCAACCTCTGGGGCCAGGCCCCGCACGAGATCAGCATCGATGAAATGCTCATCGTGTGCCGGGCGGTGCGGCGGGGAGTGAAGCGCGCGGTCGTCAGCGTCGATCTTCCGGCGCACGAGCAGAACGCCGAGTCCGCCCTTCGCCTGAAGGACTGCGGCGCCGACATGGTGAAGCTGCTCGGCTCGCCCGACCTGGTGCGCGCGGTGGTGCGCGCCGGGATCCCGGTGTTCGCCGAGATTCACGGCGGCAAGGACGGCCCGGCGATGCTCGTCGACCACGCGAGGCGGCTGCAGGACGCGGGCGCTTCGGCTCTCGATTTCCGGCACTCGGGGCCGGTCGCGGGCGAAGCGGTGGCGCGCGCGGTGAGCATCCCCGTGATCGGCGGGCTCGGCGGCGGCCCGTGGCTCGACGGCCGCCTGCGCATGGTCCACGCCGCGATCGGCTACGGATTTTCCAACCTGGGGAAAGCCACCGACCAGTACGCCAACGTCGCGCAGCTCACGCACGACGCTCTCGCCGCGTACGCCGAGGATGTCCGCGCCGCGCGGCAGATCAAAGGGCAGCGCGCATAAATGACAAGTACCGTCGTTCTCGACGGCATCGCCACGCGCTACGAAGTCCTGGGAGACGGACCGCCGCTCCTCATGTACGCGCCCGGGGGCTTCGACGCCACCATCGAGAAGTGGCGCGCGCAAGGGGTCTACGAGCGCGTCAAGCTGCTCGAGCACCTGCCGAAGAAATACCGCTGCATCGCCTTCGACCGCCGCGAGTGCGGCCGCTCGGGGGGCCGCGTCGAGCAGATTACCTGGCGGCACTATGCCGAGCAGGGCAAGGCGCTTCTCGGGCACCTCGGCATCAAGCGCGCGCACCTCATCGGCGGCTGCATGGGCTGCTCGTGCGTGATCGCATTCGCGGTCGCGTATCCCGAAGCGACGCAGAGCATGATCCTGTGGTGGCCGGTCGGCGGCGCCAAGTACCGGATCAAGTCGCGCGCGCGCTTCACCGACCACGTGGCGTTCGTGCGCGAGCATGGCCTGCCGGCGTCGGCGGCCCTGGTGCGGCAGGAAGGCAAGCCCTTCAACGCCGACTCGCGCGGCGGGCCGTGGGCGTCGCTGATGCGCGCCGATCCGGCGTTCGCCGCTTCCTTCCCGAACATGAACCGCGGGGTCTACACGAGCATCGTCAAGGGCATGCGCGACGCGCTGTTCGACCGCGACACCTCGCCGGGCGCCGTGCCGGAGGACCTGCTGAAGCTCGACATCCCCGCCCTCGTCGTCCCCGGCCGCGACGAGTCGCACGCGACCTCGGCCGCGCGCTACCTCGAGGAGTGCCTGCCGAAATCGCAGTACTGGGACGCGCTGCCCGAGGCGCAGACCGAAGCTGCAGCCGCCCCGCGCCTCATTCAGTTCCTCGACGCCGCGCGATGACGGTCGATCCAGTAGCCCCACGCCACCAGTAGCCAGATCGCCTGCGCGCTCCACGCCACCGCCGCCACGCTCGGCGGCGGCGGGCCGAAGACATCGGCCACGTACACGACTATGAGAAATGCCACGAAGGCGACGAACGACCAGCGGCCGGTGCGGTCCAGCGCGCGAGTGGTGCGCGCGTAGAGCCACACGCAGGTGCCGAACAGCAGCCCCTCGACCGCCAGCGTTGCCATGCGCGAATGCCACAGCCCGAGCCCGAAGCGCTCCTCGCCGCCGATGGTCAACGGCATGTCGGGGCGGTGGCTTGCGAAGTCGAGCAGCCAGTGACTGAGCACGACTGCGAAGAGGATCGCCGCGCCGCGTCCTCCTCTCCTGAATGCGTAATACAGGAAACCCAGGGCAAAAGCCCATCCTGCCAGCGCTACGAGGCTGTGCGAGTACGGGTAGTGGACGAAGTCGAGCGGCGTGACCGCGGTGATGCCGGGTCGGATCTCGAAGCGCTCCAGCCCCAGCAGCACGAGCGTCGGCCAGACGAGATCGGCGAGCTGCGCCGCGAGGAACAGCGTGCCGAGCGACACCTCGGGCGCCGCGCGCTTCGCGGCGAAGGCGACCGCGAAGTGCCCGATGAACACCGC
>DATBSZ010000036.1:0-8560 GCA_036559525.1 Burkholderiales bacterium | reverse complement strand
GGTGGTCAAGCGCGCCGCCGGCGTGCGCGACGACACCGACCTCTCGGACTTCCGCCGGCGCGGCGGCAAGATCATCTTCTATCACGGCCTGAGCGACTCCGGCCCGCCGTGGACCTACACCGCCTACTTCTACGACCGCATTACGGATCGCGACCACGGCAGGCACAGCCGGCACCGAGACTTCGCGCGGCTTTACATGGTGCCCAACATGGGCCATTGCAGCGGCGGGCCGTCGACGGACCGCTTCGATTTCCTCACCCCGCTCATGGCGTGGGTCGAGGAGCGCAAGGCGCCGGACGCCGTGGTCGCGACTGGCGTCAGCTTCAAGACCGCGCCCACCACGCGCAGCCGGCCGCTGTGCCCGTACCCGCAGACGCTGCGCTACACCGGCCCCGCGGGCGGGGACATCGCGCTCGCCGCGAACTACACCTGCCGCGAGTGGCCGACGCGCGGGCGCGGCGATCGCGACGACGATGATGACGACGACGATTGATGCCGAGCTGACGTAAAGCGTCTGTAGTCCGGGAAGGGAGGCATCGCGCCTCCCTTTTTTTGTCTGCGCCTCCGATTGATGAACGGCGGTGATCAACTCAGAAGCATCCAGAAACATCCGCCTTCGCGGCGGTGGCTATGCTCGTCCACTGATACCCAGAAAGGAAAATAACCATGAGCAAAACCAATCTGCGCCTTTCCGCGTGCGCGTTGCTGTGCGCGGTGGCCGTGAGTCCGGTCTACGCGCACGACGACGACGATGACGACGGCGACCGCCGCCACCGCGGCTCGAGCGCGTTCCGCATCGAGGTCCTCTCCAGCAAGCCCCACCTGGTGTCCGGCGGCGACGCGCTGGTGCGCGTCACCGTGAAGAAGAAGGACGTGCGCCTCAGCGACGTGCGCGTCGAGCTGAACGGGCGAAACGTCACCGGCGCGCTCGTCGCCAACCACGGCGCGAAAACGCTCACCGGCGTCGTCGGCGGCATGCGCCTGGGCGACAACCGGCTGGAGGCAGACAGCAAGCGCCACGGCGTCGCCGAGGCGGAGCTCAAGCTCACCAACTATCCGGTCACCGGACCGATCATCTCCGGCCCGCACCAGTTCCCGTTCGCCTGCACCACCCAAGACTTCGTTCCCTACCCGGGCGGCGCGGCGCTCGGCGCGCCGCTCGACGCGAACTGCTCGGTCGCGAGGCGCGTGAACTACGTGTACCGCAAGACCAACAACACCTTTGCGCTGCTGCCGCAGCCGTACTCGACCCCGCCGGCCGATCTGGCCATGACCACGACGGTGACCGGCGCCACGGTGCCGTTCATCGTGCGGCTCGAGACCGGGACGATCAACCGCGCCATCTACCAGACCGCGATCCTGCACAACCCGAACAGCGGCGAGCCCAGCCCGGCGGCGCCGCCTGCCGCCTGGAACGGGCGCGTCATCTACCCGCTCGGCGGCGGCTGCATCGCCGGCTGGTACACGCAGGGCGACGGCCTCGTCACGCCCCTCAACGCCACCTGGCTGGGCAAGGGCCACGCGGTCGCCTCGGCGAGCCTCAACACCTTCGGCAACAACTGCAACGACCTGCTCTCGTCCGAGACCATCCTGATGGTGAAGGAGCGCTTCATCGAGAGCTACGGCGTGCCGAAGTTCACCATCGGCACCGGCAGCTCGGGCGGCGCCTACCAGAGCAACCAGACCGGCGACAACTACCCCGGCACGTTCGACGGCATCGTCACCATGAACAGCTTCCCGGACGTCACCACCGGGATGATCCCGATGCACAGCTCGCGCCTGTTCGAGCTCTACCTGGCCTCGCGTCCGGGCCGGTACACGGTGGAGCAGGTGAAGGCGATGACGGGATACCTGTCGATCAACCCGGACCTGTTCGTGACCGGCCAGATCCACGAGATGAGCCGGGAGCGAGGCGACCGGATGGACCCGCGGGTCGCGTTCCCGGATGCGATCCTGCCGGGCGTCGGCCCGCAGTTCCGCTACGACCCCGTGACCAACCCGTACGGCGCGCGCGGCGACGTCTACGACCACACGGTGAACGTGTACGGCGTCATCAGGAACACGCCCTTCCCCGGCGATTCCAAGTTCGCGCAGCGTCCGCTGGACAACGTCGGCGTGCAGTACGGGCTGGGAGCGATGAACGACGGCGTCATCAGCGTCGAGGACTTTCTCGACCTGAACGCCAACATGGGCGGCGTCGACATCGACTTCAACCGCGTTCCCAACCGCACGGTGCACTACCCGGATGCCACGAAGCGCGCTTACCAGGGCGGCCGCATCCTGAGCGGCGGCGGCGGCCTCGCGAGCACGGCAATCATCACGCGCTCGGGCGGCAACGACCTCCTCGTGGCGGGAGACGTGCATCTGCGCTACCACTCGTTCTCGATCCGCCAGCGGATCATCAACGCCAACGGCCACGCCAACAACCAGGTGATCGTCGGCAACCTCGCGCCGAGCGAGCTGCTGATCGATCAGATGGGCCAGTGGCTCACGGCGGTAGTCGCCGACACGTCGAACCGCTCCCGGGCGGCCAAGGTGGTGGCCAACAAGCCGGCCGACGTGGTCGACGCCTGCTGGACCACCGCCGGCGTGAAGATCGTCGAGCCGCAGGTGCTCTACGGCCCGGGCCAGTGCAACGTGCTGTTCCCGCGCGGCGTGCCGCCGGAGTACGTGGCGGGCGCGCCGATCGAGCTCGACGCCATCAAGTGCCACCTCAAGCGCATCGACATGTCGGACTACAAGGTGGCCTTCACGTCGCAGCAGCGCGCGCGGCTGAGCCAGATCTTCCCGAAAGGCGTGTGCGACTGGTCCAAGAAGGGCGTGAAGCAGGTGAAAGTGGTGCCGTTCGCCTCGTTCGGCCCGTCGCCCGAGAACCTGGTGTTCGACGTGACCGACCGCCGCCGCCATGACGATGACGACGATGACGATGACTGACCGGTAGGCATTCGTTCAGGAAAGGGAGGCTTGGCGGCCTCCCTTTTTTTCTCAATAAAGGGGACAGCATGAACTGCAAGACAACCATGGCGGTGATTCTGGCGGGCGCGCTCGGCGCCTTTTCGGCTGCCGCAGCGGCCCACGACCGCGACGACGACGACCGCGACGACCGTGGCGGCTGGAAGCCGGTCGACCCGGCGCTGGTGAAGGCGCGGCAGAAGTTCTTCGGCGTCGAGAACGTCGACAGCCGCGGCCGCGTGAACGAAGACAAGGTCATTTTCTCGTGGTCGACCAACACCACCTACGTGGTCTCGGTCAAGGGCCGCGTGCTGATGCTCGACAGCTACCTGCTGCACGTGGAGCTGCCGACCGACGGGCCGATCGACCGGCGCCGCACCAAGGCGCTGCCGAAGGATTTCGTCGACCTCAAGCCGGAGGCGATCTTCCTCGGCCACGGCCACGGCGACCACGCCGACAACGCCGCCTACGTCGCGAAGTGGACCGGCGCGACGATCTACGCCTCGCCGGAGACCTGCGACGTGATGCAGCAGGACGTGACGCGGATGTGGAACGACCCCAACGAGCACAACGGCGGCGCGAAGATCATCCCGAACGGAGACCCGGTCGACTGCGTCGGCGCCGTGCCGCGCAACTCGCCGCCCGGGGAATACTCCGGCACGCTCGAGAACCCGACCGGCGGCACGACGCGCGTGCGGCGCATCAAGCAGTTCGACCGCGACATCTGCATCCTCGCGTTCAAGCACATCCACTCGGGCAACGCGCCGGTCGACCCGTCGTTCGCCCATTCGACGCTCAACGACCTCGCCGATCCGCGCGACGCGGGGCGCGTGTTCACGACGCCGGCGGTGACCTACCCGGCGCTCTACCCGACCGGAATCCCGTACACGCCGCCCGGCAACCCGGCGTCGCGCGTGCCCGGGCAGCTCAACACCACCACCACCGGCTTCGGCGGCGCCGCCGGCATCATCGAGATCGGCTATCACTTCGTGCTGCGCGGCGACAACAACTTCGCCTTCTCCTACATCAACTCTGCCGGGCCGGTGAAGGAAGGCATCGGCAGCGGCTCGCCCGGCCTGATCTCAATCGCGCAGTACAACGACCCGGTCAACAACGGGCCGGCGATCGCGCTCGCCGCGGAGATCGGCAAGGGCCTGTTCTCGCTGATGGAGGACCTGCCGCAGACCGACGTAATGCTCGGCTCGGTGATCAGCCTGGGCGCGAACAACAACCAGCAGCGCGACATCATCAGCTACATCCAGCGCCTGAAGCCCCGCGTCTTCGTCCCCGGGCACTTCTCGGCGGTCGCGCAGCGCGGCTCCTCGCCCTACTACCTCGTCAACTGGCGCGAGACCGCGCTCGCGATGGGCTTCCCGGAGAGCCAGTGGCCGGAGCTGCGCTGGATGGTCGACCCGCTCGACTACTTCCGGCCGATGGTCTACGACCCGAACGACAGGCGCTGGGCCAAGTCGCACCATGCGGAGCACAAGTATCGAGAGCACTGCCGCTGAGTTGAGCGGCATTCCTGCGCGCTACGCCGCGGCGACGGGCGCGCAGCCGGTGTTCCTGCTCGAAGGCACCGGCGGGCTGGCTGCGGCCAAGTGGCGGGTCCCGCCGCACCGCGTGCCCAATCTCTGGGCGCCGCACCACCTCCTCGGCTACCGCGTGAGCGGGATGTCGACCATCGTGCGCACGTGCCGCGGGGTGGTGCAGCGCAAGGTGCCGCCGATCGGCTCGGTGACGTTCTCGCCGGGCGACTGCCCGGTCGAGTGGTCGAGCGATGCGCCGATCGAGGCGATCCACGTCTATATCCCGCCGGAGGCGCTGCGCGGCATCCGCGATTTCTTCGGCATTACCGATCCCTGGCTCGCCGCCTATTGCCGCCTTCTCGACAGCGAGCGTGCGCTCTACGACGATTCCCTGTTCCTCCAGCAGACGCAGCACTTCTTGCTGCGCCATCTGGTGCGCCACTACTCGAACGTTTCGAAAAGGACGCCAGAGCCGCGCCTGCGCGTAACGCCGCTCGGCCGCGGCGTGATCCGCCGCATCGAGGATTACCTCGAGGCGAACCAGCGCAGCGACGTGCCGCTGCAGGCACTGGCAGCGCTCGCGCACCTGTCGGTCGATCACTTCGTGCGCGCCTTCCGCGGCGCCACCGGAAAGACGCCGCACCGCTTCGCGCTCGAGCGCCGGCTCGACCGCGCCGCGGCGATGCTCAAGGGTCCGGCCACCATCGCGCACATCGCGCGCGCCTGCGGCTTCCGCAGCCCGGCGCACTTCTCAGTGCGGTTTCACGCCCGGTTCGGCCTCACGCCGTCGCAATACCGACACTCTGCCTAGCAGCGCCCAGGCGAGCACCGCGAGCGCCGCGGCGAGGAGGCACCACAGCGCAAGCTGCCACGGGTCGACCTCCGGCCAGGGCTGCTTCGCGAGCTCGTCCCAGCGCTCGGTCATCCAGTGCCATGCGGCATGCGCGACGAACGCCGAGATCACGACGCTCGTCAGCCGGGCGTCGAAGCGCAGCTTTTCGGTCAGCAGGAAGAGCAGCGGGATCGCCACGCCGATGAACACGAGCTGCCCGAGCTCGATGCCGACGTTGAAGGCGAGGAGCGAGAGCAGCAGGTGCTCCCCCGCGAGCTGCATCTGGCTCTGCAGCAGGAACGAGAAGCCGAAGCCGTGGACCAGCCCGAAAAGCCCCGTCACTGCCCAGCGCCAGCGCAGGTTCGGGCGCACGATGTTCTCGAGTGCCATGTAGAGGATCGAGGCGGCGATCAGCACTTCGACCAGCGGCGCGAACCAGGTACCGGGCGGCACCATGCCGCGCGCCGCAGCGATCAGAGTGATCGAGTGCGCCACGGTGAACGAGGTGATCACCGCGACCAGCGTCCAGCCGATGCGCCGGAACGGCAGCACCAGGCACAGCAGGAAGAGCAAGTGGTCCACGCCGCCCAGGATGTGGCGGAAGCCCGAGGCGACGAACGTGGCCGCCGCCTGGTGCCAGCGCGGGTCGAGCGTCACGTGGCCGGCGCCGCCGTGCAGCTCGTAGGCGCGCGTCGATCCGTCGGGCGGCAGGTAGCGCAGGATGAGCTTCAGCCGGCCGCGCAGCCCCGGCGCGAGCCTCATGTCGAGCGAGAAGTCGGAGCGCTCGGAGCCGATCGGGTACTCGAGGTGGGCGTCGAAGTAGCCCTGGTTCCAGAACACGTTGGTCGCGTCGGGCAGCTTCGGTCCGGCGATGCGGGCGAGCGCTCTTGCGTACGTCTCGAAGGATTTGTCGGACGCCTCCGAGATGCGCGCCGCCGCGCGCCGGGGCGTCATTGCGGTCCCGTTCTCCTGCAGCACGAGCTCCTTTGCCGTGGCGGCCGCCGCGGCCTGGAGCCTTTCCTCGGGCAACGGCAGGTCGATGAAGCCGGGGCCGCGCTTGGGAAGGTCCAGGTTCAGCAGCATGGCCAGCGGCACCCGCACCAGGAAGTGCAGCCGGTCGCCCTCGGGCTTGACGAAGGCGTGCAGGACGATCTCGTCCGGGATGTCGTGCGCCGCCGCCGGCAGCGAGAGCACCGCGGCGAGCAGGCACGCAAACAAACGGCCGGCGCCCTTGGGCGCCGGCCGGCTTCTATGCATGGACGAGGAGTCTAGCGGCGGCCGTCGTCGTCGTCATCCTCGCCGCGGCCGCGGCCGCGGTTGTGGTCGTTGTCATCGAGCTGCACGAACTTCTGCGCCCGCTTGCCGGTGTCGACCTCGGCGGTGTAGATGTTGCCCTTCGAGTCGACCGCCAGGTTGTGGACCCAGTGGAACTGGCCCGCGCTGCGGCCGTTGCGGCCGAACCGGTCGACGATCTGCCCGGTCTTGCGCAGCAGCGTCCAGATGTACTGGTTGGTGCCGTCGGCGTTGAACAGCCACTTCTGGTCCCGGTCCGGCGAGACGTCGACGTCCCAAGCGGAGCCGTTGCTCAGGGTGTCGCGCTCGACGAAGATCTCGCCGACGAAGCCGCACACGCCGGGTGCGCGCATCGGGTTCTGGCACACCGCTCCGACTCTCCTCTTGTCGAACACCTGGATGCGGTTGTTGACGCGATCGGCAACGTAGACCAGCCCGTCATTGGTAATGCGCACCGCGTGCACCGGGTTGCGGAAGTTCGGCGACGGCGCCTGGTTCTTGATGTAGGCACCGCCGGAGCCGGGCTCGTCCAGGGTGTCGTCGACCGGGTTCTGGCCGTACGCACCCCAGTGGCGCTTGTACATCCCGGTCTCGGCGTCAACCACGATGACGCGCAGGTTCGTGTAACCGTCGGCGATGTAAAGCTCGTTCGTCCGCGGGTCCACCTCCATGTCGGCCGGCTGCGCCAGAAGCGGAGTGCCGTTGATGCCGCCGTTGGTGTCGTTGCTGTTGCGCACCGGGGGCTGGCGCCGGCCGATCTGCAGCAGGAAATCGCCGTCCTGGGTGAACTTCAGCACCGCGCCGCCCGCCTGCCCGCCGAGCCAGACGTTCATCTTGTGGTCGACGTAGATGCCGTGCTCGGTATTCGGCCACTGGCAGTTCGGCTCCTCGCACTTGCTGCCGGGACCGCCCACGCCGAACTCGGGATCCGCCGGGCCGCCCCACGCGCGCAGCAGCCGGCCTTTGCCGTCGAACTGCATCACGGACGGTGCGGGCAGGCAGCAGTCGGCGAGCGCGCCTTGCGGCCGCGCGGCGCCGTCCAGCGCCGGGGGCGTGCCGGGCTCGAAATTCGACGCGGCGCGCTCATCGGTCGTCAGCGTGCGGGGACGCTGCACGATCCAGACGTTGTCATGCTTGTCCACCGCGATGCCGGGCACCTGCCCGATCAGCCATTGGTGCGGCAGCGGCCTCGGCCAGGACGCATCGACCACGTATTTCGGATGTTCGCTGCGGTTGGCCTGTACCCCCATCCGGTCCTGCCAGATGCTGAAACCGGCCGCGACCGCGATCAGCGCCGCGCCCCAGCCGAGCAGCTTGCGTCTCATGGCGTCTCCTCCAGAAATAAAAACAACGTCGCCGATGTTCGGCCGCGCTCGCCTTTGGGTCAAAGACGGCGGGATCAATTCCTTTCGCGTTCTCGACAATCTTTCCGGAAATCGACTTTATTTCTTTGGGATGGCGATTCATGAGCCGAGGCAATCAGGTCAGAAACAAGTTTCATGGATGCTTGCGCTGCGACCAAGTAGCTTTGGCCTTGTCAGTTGGCACACTAGGGGGAAGAAACCATGAGTTTTCGCGCCACCCGCGTTGCGGCGGCATTGCTTGCGTGCGCCGCAGCCGCGAGCTCCGAGGCCCGCGACCAGCACCGACCGGAAGCTGAACGCCATCGCCGCGAACCTGTGCAAGCCGAAAGGCAAGCACGGTCACCACGACGATGACGACGATGATGACGATGACGATTGAGCTTCGGACGTAAGCGGAAAACACCGCCTGCGGCCTAGCCTGCCTCGCCAACTCCTTCCCCCGGGAGGTGGCGGGCGCGGACGGCGCCGCGGACATCATCAAGTGCCAGCGCAAGCCACCAAGGCAGCGAGATTACGCGGCGGCGTTCCCCCCGCGCAGTGGGCACGGCTGCAGGCGGTGTTCCCGGCTGGATCGTGCGATTCGTCACGCG
>DATBSZ010000035.1:0-25582 GCA_036559525.1 Burkholderiales bacterium | reverse complement strand
TCGATCGTCGCGGCGCGCGGCGGCAAGGCGCTGCATCTTCCGCTCAGAGATCTGCCGCAAGACAAGCTGCGCGATGCGCGCAACGTCGTATTAATGATCATAGACGGGCTCGGCGACAACTACCTCATGCGCCGCGGCGCGGGCGGCGAGCTGGGGCGGCGGCGCCGCGCATCGCTGACCTCGGTGTTCCCCTCGACGACAGCTTCGGCCATCACGACGTCGTATACCGGCCGCACGCCGCTCGAGCATGGCCTTACCGGCTGGTTCACCTATTTCGGCGAGGCGGGCTGCGTAGCTGCGGCGCTGCCTTTCAGGAGCCGCGGGGACTATCTCCCGCTCGCACGGCGCGGGGTAAAACCGGAACAGGTTTACGTCTGCGGCTCCATCTTCGAGTCCCTGGCCGACGCTTCTTTCGTCGTGACCTACAAAGAGATCGTCGACTCGGAATACAACATGTGCCACTGCCGCGGCGCGCAGCGCCTTGCCTACGAAACGCTCGACGAGCTCGTAGCGCAGACCGAGGCCGCGGTCAAGTCGGGGGCCGGTCGCAAGTTCGTCTACGTGTACTGGCCGGTGTACGACATGGTTTCGCACCGCTACGGCTCGGAAAGCGCCGAGGCTTTCGAGCAGCTCGGAAAAATCGACCAGGCCTTCGGCAAGCTGCTCGCGCGCCTCGCCGGAACGGACTCGCTGGTGATCGCGACGGCGGACCACGGCTTCATCGACGTCGCGCCGGAGGAATCGTTCGAGTTGCCGCAGTCTCTGGCTCCGTTGTTGAGGCTGCCGCTCTGCGGCGAGCGGCGCGTGGCGTATTGCCATGTCCATGACCCAAGAACCTTCACCGAAAAAGCAAAAGAATGGCTCGGCGAGCGGGCGGACGTAATGCCGAGCAGGGAGCTCGTAGACGAAGGCTGGTTCGGGCCGGGCACGCCGCACCCGCGCTTCGCCGAGCGCATCGGCGACGTGACGCTCGTGATGCGCGGCCGCTACACCGTCAAGGACTGGACGACGGGCGAGTCGCGCCACCTGCACATCGGCAACCACGGCGGCACGAGCGACGACGAGATGCTGATCCCATTGATCCTGGAGGCGACATGAAAGCCAAAGTGAACGGCATCGAGGCCAACTACGAGATCCACGGAAGCGAAGGCGCGCCTTGGCTCACCTTCAGCCATTCGCTCGCCTGCAGCCTGCGCATGTGGGACGGGCAGGTCGCCGAGTTCAAGGACCGCTTTCGCATCCTCGTCTACGACACGCGCGGCCACGGCGGCAGCGAAGCGCCGAAGGGTCCTTATTCGCTCGACATGCTGGCTGAAGATCTGCGCCAACTTCTGGCCGAGTTAAAAATAAAACGCACCCACTACGTGGGCCTGTCGATGGGCGGGATGATCGGCCAGGTGGTCGCGCTCACCGACCCGGGCGTGTTCGACCGCGTCGTCCTCGCGGACACCGGGCACACGCAAACGCCCGAAACGCGCAAGCAGTGGGACGAACGCATTAAAACCGCCGAGACCAAGGGCATGCAGCCGCTCGTCCAGGGGACGCTCGAACGCTGGTTCACCGAGCCGTTCAGAAAGGGGAAGCCCGAGATCGTGAAAAAAATCGCGGACCTGATTCAAAGCACCCCGGTGCCGGGCTACGTCGGCTGCTGCCACGCCATCTCGAACCTCAACACCACCGCGAGACTGAAGGAGATCAAGCGGCCGGTGCTGGCGATCGCCGGCGAGCAGGACGCCGCCGCGCCGGGAACGCGCTACATCGGGGAGAACGTGCCGGGGGCAAAGCTGGTGATGATCCCGCAGGCGGCCCACATCGCCAACATCGAGCAGGCCGAGGCTTTCAACCGCGCTCTTCGGGAGTTCCTTTCATCCCCTGCCAGCGCGCGAGCTTAGCGGAGTGCACGCCGAAGAGGTCGAGCACGCGCGCGCAGGTGTGCGCGACGAGATCCTCGAGCGACTTGGGAAGCGCGTAGAACGCGGGAACCGGCGGAAACACGATCCCGCCCATCTCGGTGACCGCCACCATGTTGCGCAGGTGCGCGAGGTTGAGCGGCGTCTCGCGCGGCACCAGCACCAGGCGGCGGCGCTCCTTCAGCACCACGTCGGCGGCGCGGGAGAGGAGATCGTCGGCGTGCGCGTGCGCCACCGCGGCGAGCGTCTTCATCGAGCAGGGCGCGATCACCATGCCTTCGGTGAGAAACGAGCCGCTCGAGATCGTCGCCGCGATGTCCTTCGGGTGGTAGGCGACGTCCGCCAGCTTCTCGAGCTCCTTGCGCTTCATCTTGAGCTCGTGCCAGAGGTTCAGCGCTCCGGCGTCGGACAAGATCACATGGCTTTCCCAGCCGTCGGTGTCTCGCAGGGTTTTCAGGATCTGGACACCGTAGACGGCCCCGGTGGCTCCCGTAATTCCGACGATCAGCCGCTTCTTCATGACGGCTAGCCTACCTTTGAACGCGATGCTTGTGGTGTTCACCCCCTTTGCGGCGGGCTACTACCTCTCGTACTTCTACCGCTACGTCAACGCGGTGATCGCGAAGGACCTGGTCGCCGACTTCGGTATCGCGCCCTCGGACCTCGGCCTGCTGACGAGCGCCTACTTCCTCGCGTTCGCGCTCGCGCAGCTGCCGCTCGGCGTGGCGCTCGACCGCTTCGGTCCGCGCCGCTGCACGGCTGCGCTCTTCTGCGTCGCCGGCGCGGGCGCGCTGGTCTTCGGCCTGGCGCGCGACCTGGCGATGCTGTCGATGGGGCGCGCGCTCATCGGACTGGGCGTTTCGGCGGGCCTGATGGGGTCGATCAAGGCGTTCACGCTGTGGTTTCCGCGCGAGCGCCTGACATCGCTGAGCGGCTGGATGATCGGCATCGGCAGCCTGGGGACGCTGTCGGCCACCGCGCCGGTGGAGGCGCTCCTCGGACCGTTCGGCTGGCGCGCCCTGTTCGTTGCGCTGGCCGCCCTAAGCGTGGCGGCGGCGGCCCTCATCTTCTTCGTCGTGCCGGAGCGCGCGCTTCCGGGGCAAGGCGACCCATGGCGCGAGCAGGTAGGCGTGATCGGCAGGATCTTCGCGCGCATTGACTTCTGGCGCCTCGCGGTGCCGCTGGTGATTTGCCAGGCGACGTTCCAGGCGCTTCAGGGGCTGTGGTTCGCGCCGTGGCTCGCCGACGTGCACGGGCTCGACCGCGCGGCCGCTGCCGATTACCTCTTTTTTTCCGCGGCAGCCTATATGGCCGCTTCGCTCGGGCTCGGGCCGGTTTCCGATGCGGCCGCGAAGCGCGGCATGGCGCCGCTTCGCTTCTATCAGGCGGGGATGCTGATCTGCGCTGCTGCTTTCGCTCCGCTCGCTTTGGGCGCCTCGCGCGGAGCGCTGCTCTTCCTGGTCCTGTTCGCCGCAACCAGCATCGCGTCGATCATCGCCTACTCGCTGCTCACTCAGCTCGTGCCGGCGGCGCAGACCGGGCGCGTCACCACCGCGTCGAACCTGCTGCTGTTCGGGACCTCGTTCGCATTCCAATGGGGAGTCGGCGCAATCCTCGGCCACTGGCCGAGCGCGCAGGGCCGCTACGACCCGGAAGCCTATCGCGTGGCCTTCGGGTTACTGCTGGCGGCGCAGGCCGCGGCCGCGGCCTGGCTGCTCAGTGCCCCCGGCGGGGCGAAGCGCTAGTCGCGCTTGTAGACGATCTTCTTCGTGCCGCCGTCGCAGGTGCCGACCACCTTGCCTTCGGCCTGCTTGTCGGCGTCGACCACGTCGAGCGAAAACTTCTCGACGCCGTTCTTCTTGATCTTGGCCTCGATCTCGCCCTTCAGCTCTCCGCAATCCTTGCGCTGAGCCAAAGCCGGCCCCGAGACAGCCAAGCCCACCACCACTGCCGCAGCGATCAGCTTTACCATGACTTCTCCCCTATCGATGCTTCCCAGTTCCGGCCGTCGAATGGCCGCACTTCCATGCGCGTCACGGTCCCGGGGTCGAGGCAGCGCGCGTTCACGCTGACCCCGTCCGGGTCGGACCGCGGAACATAGAATGACTTGATTCCGCAGACTTTGCAAAAGAAGTGCTTGGCGACGCCGGTGTTGAAGGCGTAAGTCGTGACGGATTCCTCGCCTTGGAGCAGGCGGAAGCGGGATTTCGGCACAATCAGGTGCAGGTAGGCGGACTTGGCGCAGATGGAGCAGTTGCACTCGGCCACCGAAATCGCCGCCGGCGCGGTCACTTCGAAGCGCACGCGGCCGCAGTGGCAGCCGCCGGAGTGGACGATCTCTACAGCACCCAAAAGAGAGCGGCCGAGCCCCCGAACAGCGTGGCAAGGAGGGCGATGCGGCCATAGCGCCGGAACGACCCGTCGTGGCGGAAGTAGAGGTTGCGCAGCAAATCGTTCCTGCCGCCGCCCCACATCCAGTCGGGACCGGCCTTGTTCGCGATGTAAGGATTGAAGAGTCCCATGACGAACGAGCAGAACGTTCCCACCACCATCCCGAACACCGCAGAATCCTCCCTTGTAGCTGTACATTATATTAAGGCGTAACGATTTCGTCGCTGTCCCCGGAGCCCGACACATGTTCGAGACCACGATTGCCGGAAGTCTTCCCAAGCCCGCCTGGCTCGCCGAGACCGGCAAGCTTTGGCCGGCATGGCGGACGCAGGGAACCGACCTCGAGCGCGCCAAGCGCGACGCCACGCTGCTCTGGCTGAAGGAGCAGGAGGACGCCGGCTTGGACATCGTCACCGACGGCGAGCAATCGCGGCAGCACTTCGTCCACGGCTTCCTCGAGTTCGTCGAGGGGATCGACTTCGAGCAGAAGGTGAAGATGGGCATCCGCAACAACCGCTACGACGCCATGGTGCCGCTCGTCGTGGCGCCGCTGCGCCTCAAGGGCCGCGTGCACCAGGCCGAAGCGCGGCTCCTGCGAGCGCATTCGAAGAAGAAGATCAAGATCACGATGCCCGGGCCGATGACGATCGTGGATACGATCGCGGACCGCCACTACGGCGACAAGGTGAAGCTCGCCATGGCCTTCGCCGGCCTCCTCAACGAGGAGGCGCGCGCGCTGGAAAAAGACGGCGTCGACGTGATTCAGATCGACGAGCCGGCGTTCAACGTCTACATGGACGACGTCAAGCGCTGGGGCATCGATGCCCTGCACCGCGCGATCGCGGGCCTGAAGTGCACCACTTGCGTCCACATCTGCTACGGCTACGGAATCCAGGCCAACCTCGACTGGAAGAAAACGCTCGGCGAGTCCTGGCGCCAGTACGAAGAGATCTTCCCCGCGCTGGCGAAGAGCAAGGTCGACCAGGTCTCGCTCGAGTGCATCCACTCGAAAGTCCCGGTCGAGCTGCTCAAGCTCCTCAAGGGCAAGGACGTGCTCGTCGGCGTCATCGACGTCGCGAGCGACAAGGTCGAAACGCCGGAAGAGGTTTCCCAGGTCATCCAGAGGGCCAGCAAGTTCGTGCCCGTCCGCCATCTCTTTCCTTGCACCAACTGCGGCATGGCGCCGATGGATCGCGAGATTGCGCTAAGGAAGCTCCAGGCCCTGACCGCGGGCGCCGCCTTGGCGCGCAAGAAACTCGGCAAACAGGGACAGAGGACGGTTTCCGCGAAGGCCAAGCGCAAGAAGTAGCGGATCGCTGTTTCCAAATGGAAACGGCGCAGAAACACTGCGGAAACGCGGCGGGTGCTACTTTTCCCGCCATGCAGCCCCTGCTCGACCACGCACCGATGCTGCGTTCGCGCAGCTTCGAGGAAACGCGCGCTTATCTCGCGCGCAGCCACGCGATCGACATGGCCCTCGCCGACCCGCGGGGACAGGAATTCCCCATGGACGTACGGCTGAACGCTCTTTTCCTGCCGGGTCAGTGGGTGGCGTACCTCAAGTACGGCGCGGCCTTGCGCCTGCGGCTCTCGCGCCGCTCGAGCCCGTGGCTTGCCCGCGAGTCGGAGCGCAGGCAGCCGCCGGCGGTGTACTGGGTGCATTTCTCACTGCAGGGCGACATGCAGGCGCTCGTCGGCGGTCAAACCTGCGACGGGGACGAGGATCGCGGCATCGTGCTCTCGCCCACCAGCGACAACACGCTGCACACCTCGAACGGCAATGCGCGGCTTTCGCTCGCGGTGCGCGAGGAGGCGCTCAACCGGCATCTCGCCGCGATGCTAGGCGAGGCGCCGCGCCAGGCGGTGGAGTTTGCGCCGTCGATCGACGCGACCTCCGGGCACGGGCGCCGGCTCGCCGGGATCCTGCACTGGGCCGCCGCCGAGTCCGAGCGCGGCGCGTCCCTCGGCGAGCCGCTGGTCGCGGCGCGCTTCGAAGCGTTCGTGCTCGACGCGTTGCTGCTTTTCCAGCCGCACAACTACAGCGAAGCGCTGCGCCGCGTCGAGCGCCGCGTCGCGCCGCGCGACGTGCGCCGCACGCTGGACTTCATCCACGCGAACCTCGCGCAGCCTCTCACGCTCGCCGACCTGGTCGCGGTGTCCGGTGTCCCTGGACGTACCCTGCTGCAGCATTTCCGCAACTTCCACGGCGTGTCGCCGATGCGCTATCTGCGCAACCTCCGGTTGCAGCGCGTGCGCGACGAATTCGCTTCGGGAACTGCGACCCAAGTCGCCGCGTGCGCCCTGCACTGGGGCTTCGCCCATCCCGGGCGCTTCGCGATCGAGTACCGCAGCCGCTTCGGCGAGAGCCCTTCAGTCACGCTCGCGAGGAGCCGCAAGCAGTAAGCTCGAGCATGGCTCCCAGCTTCGCGACGCACGGCATGGTGGCGTGCCCGCACGCGCTCGCCTCCGCGGCCGGCGTCGACGCCTTGCGCAGCGGCGGCTCGGCGGTCGATGCGGCGGTGGCCGCCGCGTCTTCGCTCGCCGTGTTGTATCCCCACATGTGCAGCATCGGCGGCGACGCGTTCTGGCTGATCTACGACGCCAAGGCAAGAAAAGTTTCCTACCTCGACGGCGGCGGTAGAGCGGCGGCGGCGGCGATGCTCGAGCGCTTCGCCGGGCAGGCCGAGATCCCGTTCCGCGGTCTCGCACCCGCCACGCTCACTACCCCGGGCGCGGTAGCGAGCTTCTGCGAGGCGCACGCACGCCATGGCCGCCTGCCGTTCGCGCGCTGCCTGGAGAGCGCGATCCGCTATGCGGCCGACGGTTTCCCGGTCAGTGCGCGCGTTTCGCGCTGGATCGAGCAGACCGCGCCGGAGATGGACGCCGCCACCGCAGCGATTTTCCTGCGCGGCGGTCCGGTCTTGAAGAACCCGAAGTTGGCAGACACGTTGCGCACCATCGCCGCGCGCGGGCGCGCCGGTTTCTACGAGGGCGAGGTGGCGCGGGAGCTCGCGAAGCTCGGCGGTTTCTTCACCGAGCGCGACCTCGCCGCGCAGGGCGCGTACTGGGGAGAGCCGATCCAGGGCAGCTACCGCGGCGTCACGATCTACGAAACGCCGGCGCCGACGCAGGGCTTCACCGTGCTCGAGATGCTGAACCTGCTCGAGCCGCTGGAGCTCTCGAAGCGCGAGTTCCTGGGCCCGGACCATGTCCACCTGCTGGTGCAAGCGAAGCAGATCGCCTACAACGACCGCGACCGCTGGCTTGCCGATCCGCGCTTCGTCGAGGTACCCATTGAAAAATTGTTGTCAAAACCCTATGCGGACCAGCGCCGGCGGCTGATCGACCCGGCGCGCGCGCTGCCTTGGGACAAGGTGCCCTCGGAGGGCAGCCTCACCGGCGACACGGTGTACGTCGCGGCCGTGGACGCTGCCGGCAATGCCGCGTCGCTGATCTTCAGCCTGTATGGCGTTTTCGGCGCCTGCGTGACTTCGGCCGCGACCGGCGTGGTGCTGCAGAACCGCGGCGCGTACTTCTCGCTCGACCCGGCGCACCCCAACCGTCTCGAGCCGGGCAAGGTACCGCTGCATACGCTCATCGCCTCGCTTGCCTTCAGGAATGAAAAGCCGTGGGCCGTGCTCGGCTGCATGGGCGCCGATGGGCAGCCGCAGATCCACGTCCAAACCTACGTCGCGATGATCGACTTCGGCCTGGACATCCAGCAGGCGCTCAGCGCGCCTCGCTGGCTCTCCGGCCGCTTCGGGCTTGGCGAAGCGCGCGACACCCTGCACATCGAGGCGCGCTATCCGAGCGCAACCATCGACGAGCTCGTGCGCCGCGGCCATCCCGTCGATCGCTGGGGCGAGTGGAACGAGCTCGCCGGCCATGCCAACGGCATCACGATCGATGGCGAGACCGGCATCCTCGCCGGCGGCGCGGATCCTCGCAGCGACGGTGCTGCGGTGGGATACTGAGCATGCTCGACTTCCTCGTCGAAAGGAAGATTCAGGAAGCTATGGCATGCGGCGAGTTCGACGATTTGCCCGGCGCCGGCCGGCCGCTCGAGCTCGACGACGATGCGCTGATCCCCGAGGAGCTGCGCGTCGCCAACCGGATCCTCAAGAACGCCGGGGTCACGCCGCCCGAGGTAAAGAAGCTCGGGCTGATGCAGGTGCGGATCGAGAGCCGCTATTACGGGAAACTGCGCGCCAAGCTAGCACGCTAGGACGGCTTCGCCATCTCCTGCGGTCCGCCGATGAGCGACACCTTCGCGTCGTCCGGAATCGGAGGCAGCGAAGCATCCCAAACCGCATAGCGCTTCCTCAGTTCCTCGAAGGTCGCGGGTTGGCGCTTTGCCATGTTCGCGCGCTCGCGCGCGTCGTTCGAGAGGTCGAACAGGAACTCGTTGCCTTCGATCGAGAGCCACTTCCACTTCCCGCTGCGCATCGCCTTCTGGTCGCGGAACTTCATGCGCCAGAAGAGCTCGCGCCCGCGGCTCTCCTTCAGCAGGCTCACCCCGTCGAGCGGGTAGTCCGGGTGCGCCGCGACATCGGCGGCGTCGAGGAAGGTGGCGACCCAGTCCATGGTGATCGCAAGCTGCGCCAGGATGGCGCCTTTCGGCCAGCGCACGACATAAGGCACGCGGATCCCGCCCTCGAGCAGATCCATCTTGCCGCCGACGAGCGGCCACGAATCGGAGAAGCGCTCGCCGCCGTTGTCGCTGGTAAACGCGACGCAGGTGTTTCCCGGCAGCTCCTGCATCACCCGGCCGATGCCTTCGTCCATGGCGCGAATCATTTCGAGATAGGTCTTCACCGAGCCGCCGTCGAAATGGCTGATGGTGCGGATGCGCTTCGATTCATCCCGGTCGGCGCGCCCCTCCCATGGCCAATGCGGTGCGGTGTAGTGCAGCGAGAGGAAGAACGGCTTGCCCTTCGCTTTCTTCACGAAGGAGACCGCCTCGTCACTCAGCAGGTCAGTGAGATAGCCGGTGCGGTGGACCTCCTTCTCGCCCTGATACAGGTCATGCACGCCGGCCGAGTCGCAATGCGTGAAGTAGTCGACGCTGCCGCTCATCGGGCCGAAGAACTCCTGGTAGCCGCTCTTCAGCGGGCTGAAGTGCGGCGGAAAGCCGAGGTGCCACTTGCCGACAAGCGCGGTGGCGTAACCCGCATCGCGCAGCAGCGAGGCGAGCGTGGGGTGCGCGGGAGGCAGTCCCAGGACGGCGCTGCCGCGGTTGCGGCTCGCGATCGGCTCGTCGGCGCCGCCGCGCAGGCGGTATTGCCAGCGGCCGGTCGCCAGCGCGAAGCGCGTCGGCGAGCACACCGGCGAATTGGCGTAGCCGTCGGTGAGCCGTAATCCCTCGGCCGCCACGCGATCGAGATTTGGAGAACACGAACCCCGACCCCCATAACAGCCGAGGTCGGCATAGCCGAGGTCGTCGGCGAGGATGAAGACGAAGCTCGGCCTACTCGCCTTTGACACCGGTCTCGCGGATCACTCGCCCCCAGGCCGCATGGCCCTCGCGCATCATGGCGCCGAATTCCTCGGGCGTGTTGCCGATGGGAAAGATGCGTCCGGCGCGCAGCGTCTTGTTAACCTGGGGATCCTTCAGCGCCTTCACCGTCTCCGCGTTGAGGCGCATCACGATCTCGCGCGGCGTGCCCGCGGGCGCCAAGAGGCCGTACCAGAACGGCAGGGTTTTCTGATCGAACCCTTCAAGGCTCGGTACCTCCGGCAGCTCGTCGACGCGCTCGGTCAGGTAGACCGCGATCGCCTTGAGCTTTCCCGCCTTGATAAGCGGCAAAGCGCCCGTCGTCGGCGTGAACATCATCTGGGTCTCGCCGGCAAGCACGCTGCGGATCGCTTCGGCGTTGCCCTTGTACGGTACGTGAGTAAACGCCGCGCCGCTCCGCCGGGCGAAGAACTCGGCGGTGAGATGTCCAGGGGAAGCCTTGCCGGCCGAGGCGTAGTTCAGCTTGCCGGGATTGGCCTTGGCGTGTGCGATGAGCTCCTTCACCGAAGCCGCGGGGAGAGCCGGATGGACGATGAGCACCGAATCGGAGCTTGCGAGCGCCGTGACCGGCGCGAAGTCCTTAAGCGGGTCGAACGGCAGCCGGTCGTAGAGGTGCGGATTGCTGGTGATGATGCTGAACAGCGTCAGCAGCACCGTATGGCCGTCGGCCGGCGCCTTCGCCACTTCGGCCGCGCCGATGTTGCCCGCCGCGCCGGGCTTGTTCTCGACCAGCACCGGGCGGCCGAGCGAAGCGCCGAGGCGCTCGGACAGAATCCGGCCGAGCACGTCGAGCGGCCCGCCCGGCGGAAACGGGTTGACGAGGCGCACCGCCTTCGAAGGGAAAGCCTGGGCCGCCGCCGCCTGGGCCAGGGCCAGCGCGAGGATCGCTAGAAGAGTGCGCATCCCGCAAGTAAATCACGCCGCGCGCTGGAGCGTAAGATGCCGCCGACACTCCTGCGATAACCGCGAGCTATCACCCATGCGCCTGAATCAGATCCGAGATTTCATCGTCACGGTCGAAGCGGGCAGCCTGCGCGCTGCAGCCAGAAGCGTCGGCGTATCCCAGCCGGCGCTGACCAAGAGCCTGCGTCAGCTTGAGAACGAGCTCGGCGTTCAGCTCTTGCAGCGTTCGAGCCGCGGCGTATCGCCGACGCGCTCCGGGCACGCGTTCCTCACTCGGGCGCGCGTCGTGCAGGCCGAGCTACGACGCGCGACGGAAGATCTGGCCGACTTGAAGGGCGAGCGCGCAGGCGCCGTCGCCTTCGGCGTCTCGCCCTCCGCCGCGGTGCTGTTCGTGCCCGAAGCGCACGTGCGCTTCCGCCAGAAATATCCCTTCGCAGCGGTGCGCGTAGTCGAGGGCATGCTGCAGGGACTGTTGCCTCTGCTGCGCGACGAGACGCTGGATTTCGCCGTCGGGCAGAAGCCGCCCGGAGCGCTGGACCCCGCGATCCGGCACCGGCCGCTGTGCCGCGCGCGGCTCGTGGTTGCCGGACGGCGTGGCCATCCTCTGCGTGCTGCGCACTCGCTGCGCGAGCTCGCCGATGCTTCCTGGCTGATGTATAGCCCGCGCGGACAGGGCGGCATTCTGGAGCGGTTTTTCTCGGCGGCCGGACTGCCGGGGCCGAAAGTCGTCGTGCATTGCGAATCGTATGCGGCCGCGCTCGCGCTTCTCGCCCGGACCGATACGCTGGGTCTGGTCGTGCCTCAGCTCCTCGCCCAGCCCTACGCGCACGGTTTCCTGCAGCAGATCGAGATTGCGGAAACTGCGCCGGACTTGCCGGTGGGGCTCTTCGCCCGCGCCAATGCGCCGCTGCCGCCAGCCGCGGCGGCGATGGCCGCCGCGGTAACCGCTGCCGCGCGGCGCCTCGCGCGGGTGAACCGCTAGCGCGCTAGCGCTTCGTCTCGTGCTCGGCGATCGCCTTCTTCAGGTCGGTGTACTCGACGCAGGGGAAGAAGCACAGCTTGTCGAGCTGGGTCAGGTGCTCCTTCGCCTTGCCGACGTTGCCCACCATCAGGTAGGCCTCGCCGATGTACTCGTGCGCGCCGCGGTGCTGCGGATCGATGCGCAGCGCCTCGTTGTAGTGCTTGAACACCAGGTTCATGTCCGGGTTCACGCCCTTGCGGATCGAGTACGCGTACAGATTGTGATAGTTGGCGTTGTTCGGGTCCGCCGACACGGCATCCCTGAGCACAGCTGCGGCGCCTGCCCAGTCCTTGCGGGCGGTGGCCGCCGAGACCTTCTCGAGGACCGGGTCTTTCGGGGCGCTGGTGGTGACGGGATCGCCCGCGGCGAGCACGCTGCCGCTCGCGAGCAGACCGGCTAAGATGAACGGACGAAAAAGCGCTTTCATGTGTTCCCTCTGTTGGTGAAGACCCCCGGATATACGCCCCAATGAGGCTCCCGGATTCAGCGAAGATGGTACTCCTTCTCGCCGCGTTAACACTCGTGGCGCCGGCCGCATTCCCCGAGCCGCCCAAGTCCCGCACAGAGGCGCTGGCCGCGTTAAAAAATACCGATACCGCCGCGCGCGCCGAGGCGATCGTGTGGGTCGCGAACCACGGCAGCATGGCCGACGCGCCGCTGCTGCACGAGCGGCTGCGCGACGAGAGCTCGCTGGTGCGCCAGTTTGCCGAGCAGGGCCTGTGGCTCCTTTGGAGCCGCTCGGGCGATCCGGAGCTCGACCGCCTGATGGCGCGCGGCGCCGAAGCGATGCAGGCGGGAAGGCATGGCGACGCCATCGGGCTTTTTTCGGTCGTGATCGACAGAAAACCCGAATTTGCAGAAGGCTGGAACCGCCGCGCCACGGTCTACTACCTCGCGGGCGAATATGACAAGTCGATCGCCGACTGCCTCGAGGTGCTGAAGCGCAATCCGCGCCACTTCGGCGCGCTGTCAGGAATGGGTCAGATCTATTTCCAGCTCGAGGACTGGGGCAGCGCGCTCGGATGGTACCGGCGGGCGCTGGAAGTCAACCCCAACATGCTCGGCGTGGAGATGAACATCCGCCTCATCGAGGAGAAGCTGAAAGATCCTCCAGCGCCTGGGCGAGCGACGTAGCCGCTTCGCGCGGGTGCTCGAACGGAAAGAGGTGGCCCCCGGGCACCTTGCGCATGCTGAATTTCGGGCGCATGCCCGCAAGCCGCACGCGCCGCACCACGTCCGAATCGGCGCCGCCGATGAAGGCCGCCGGCACGCGCAGGCTGCGCAGGTGGCGCATCATGTCGTGCGGGATGGTGCGGTAGATCCGGTATTCGATCAGCGGGTCGATCTTCAGCCTCAGCTTCCCCCCGTGCTCGACCAGGCCGTGGTTCACATAATCGTTCATGCTCTCCTCGGTGAAGCGGCGAAACAGCGCGCGGCTCCGAAAGTGGGATCTGGCTTCCTCGCGCGTCTGCCAGGTGCTGCGCCGGTCGCGCGTGGCGCCGGCGGGCGTGACCCGGTCGACGATGCCGAGGCGCTTGGTCGCACCGAGCATGCCGCCGCGGAACGGCCCGATGATCGGCGCATCGAGCAGCACGATGGCGCGATAGAGCTCGGGACGGCGCGCCGCGGCCAGGTAGTGCAGATAGCCGCCCAGGGAATGCCCCACGCCGTACACAGGCTCTCGGATGGAATCGATCAACTGCTCGACCAGATGCGGCCAGCCTTCGGTCGGCGGAAAGCGCGGATCGGTGCCGATCGCGTCGATGAATGAAACTCTGAATTTTTCCCGCAGCGGCTCCAGGAACGCCCCGTAGCAGGAGGCCGGGAAGCCGTTCGCGTGCGCGAAGTGAAGCGCGCGCCTAGACGTAGTCTCTGGCCGCGCTGTCGGCGTCGGCGGGCTTGCCGACGAGGTAGCCCTGGATGAGGTCGCAGCCGCAGGACTTCAGGAACTCGCGCTGCGCCTCGGTCTCGACGCCCTCTGCGACGACTTTGATCTGCAGCGCGTGCGCGAGCGCGATGATCGCGGAAACGATCGCGCCCTGGTCGCGGTTCGCCGGCACCTCGGCGACGAAGCTGCGGTCGATCTTCACCTTGTCCACGGGGAAGCGCCGCAAATAGGAGAGGCTGGAGTAGCCGGTGCCGAAATCGTCGATCGCGATCGACACGCCGAGCTGCTTGAGCTTCTTCAGCGTGCGCAGCGTGACGTCGGTCTGCTGCATCGCGGTCGACTCGGTGATCTCGAGCTCGAGCAGCCGCGGCGGCAGGCCGGTTTCCTTGAGGGCGCGCGCCACCACCTTGGACAGGTGCGGGTCGTTGAACTGGCGCGCCGACAGATTGATCGCGATCTGCAGCTCGCCGCCGTCATGGCTGCGGGCGCCGATGAAGGTGTTCCAGCGGCAGGCTTCGCCGAGGATCCACTCGCCGAGCTTGAGAATGATGCCCGTCTCCTCCGCGAGCTGGATGAACTGCGCCGGGAGGACGAGGCCGCGCTCCGGATGCTGCCAGCGCACCAGCGCCTCGTGCGCGGCGATGTGGCCGCTCGCCACGTCGACGATCGGCTGGTAGTGCACGCGCAGCTCGCCTTTGCCCACCGCCCGCCGCAGGTCGCTTTCGAGCTGCAGCCGGCGCGACGCCGCCTGGTTCATCTGCTCGGTGAAGAACTGGTAGTTGGCGCGGCCAAGCTCCTTGGCGTGGTACATCGCCGCGTCGGCGTTGCGGATCAGGGTCTCGGCGTCGCGGCCGTCGTCGGGGTAGACCGCGATGCCGATCGAGCAGGTGACCACGAGCTCGCGCTCCTCCACCGTGACCGGCTGCGAGAGCTGCTCGATCACTTTTTGCGCCACGTGGGCGACATCCGAGGAGCGCTTCACCTCGGGAAGCACGACCACGAACTCGTCGCCGCCGATGCGGCAGATGGTGTCGCCTTCGCGCAGCTGCGTGACCAGGCGGCCGGCGACCTCCTTCAGCAGCGCGTCGCCCACCGCATGGCCGAGCGAGTCGTTGATCATCTTGAACCGGTCGAGGTCGACGAACATCACCGCGCTGTTCTTGCGGTTGCGATGGCCGAGCGCAAGCGCCTGCGTGAGGCGGTCCTCGAGCAGCCTGCGGTTCGGCAGACCGGTGAGCGCATCGTGGTCGGCGAGGTGCTGGGCGCGCGCCTTCGCCTCCTCGAGCTCGGCGGTCCGCTCCGCCACCGCGCGCTCGAGCTCGCCCAGGGCCTGCTGCACCCGCAGGTCGGCTTCGCGCTCGGCGGTGACGTCCTCGTAGCTCCAGATCCAGACCTGCTCGGCGTCCCCGGAGTCGATGCGCCGGCCGCGCATGGCGCAGATGAAGCTGGATCCGTCGGCGCGCTTGAGGCGCGCCTCCGATCGATGGATGCCGCCGGGCGGCGTCTCCTCGAACGCGCGCCGCGCCGCCTCCTCCCAGTCCTTCTCGTCGGCGAACAGCGCCGATGTGCGCGCCCCGACCAGCGCGCCGCGCTTCGCGCCCATCATTTCCTCGAAGAAGCGGTTGCAGCGCGCGATCGAGCGGCTGCGCACGAACGCGATGCCGACGGTGGCGTTGTCGAGGATCAGGTCCTGCTCCGCGAGCGCGCGCTGCACCCGCATTTCCGCCTCGCGCTCGGCGGTCACGTCCTCGTAGCTCCAGATCCATTCCTGCTCGGCTTCGCCGGTGTCGGTGCGCCGTCCGCGGGCGCGGCACTGGAAGGTCGAGCCGTCGCGGCGGCGGAAGCGCGCTTCGCCTTCGAAGGTTTCGCCCGGCGGCGTGGCCGTGTAGGTCCGCCGCCCGGCGTCCTCCCACTCCTCGCGCGAGGCGAACAGCGTCGCGGTGCTCTGGCCGATCAGTTCCCCGGGGCCGGCGCCCACCATGTCCTCGAGGAAGCGGTTGCAGCGCTGGATCGCGCGGTTGCGCACGAAGGCGATGCCGACCGCGGCGTTGTCGAGAATGAGCTCTTGCTCGGCGAGCGCGCGCTGCACGCGCTCCTCCGACTCGTGCTCCTGGGTAATGTCGTCGAACAGCCACACCGAGCCCTGCGCCGGGTCGCCGGGCTGGACGGCGCGGCCGGAGATCGAGCACCAGATCTGCGCGCCGTCCTTGCGCACGTGGCGCCGCTCGATGAACACCGTCTCGCCGCGCCACACCGGCTCGTACAGCGTCTCGCCACCGGCCTCGTACTCCTCGCGGGTGGCGAACATGAAGCGCGTCGAGCGCTGGATGAGCTCGCCCGCGCCGTAGCCGAAGATCTCCTCGAAGCGCCGGTTGGAGCGCACGATCCTGCGGTCCTTGACGAAGATGATGCCGGTGACCGCGTTCTGCAGCACCGCGTCCTGCTCGCGCACCAGGCGCTCGAGCGACTCGTCGGCGCGGCGCCGCTCGCTCACGTCCTCCATCAGCCACACGTACCCGCGGCCCGGGTCGCCCGCCGCAACGGCGCGGCCCGATATGCGGCACCAGAATCCGGAGCCGTCCTGGCGGCGCAGCCATTGCTCCCTCGCGTGCGTGCGCCCCTGGTCGAGCTCGACGTAGAGCTGGGCGCGCAGGTCGAACTCGTCCTCGGTGAAGTACACCTGGCGCCACGAGGCCCCGTTCGCCTCGCCGGGGCCGAAGCCGAACATCTCCTCGAAGCGGCGGTTGCAGCGCATCACCCTGCGCTCGCGGCTGATGGCAATGCCGACCACGACGTTGTCGAGCAGCGCCTGCTGCTCGGCGAGCACGCGCTGCAGCTCGTCCTCCGCGCGGCGCTGCTCGGTGATGTCCTCGACGGTCCACACCGAGCCCTTGTGCGGGTTCTGCGGATCGACTGCCCGGCCGTCGGCGCGGTTCCAGAACGTGCTGCCGTCCTTGCGCCGGCGCAGCCCGATGCGCCGCGAGGTCTGGCCGCGCGCGAGCGCCTCGTAGACCGACTGCGCCTCCTCGAATTCGACCGTGCCCGGATAAATGATCCACGCCGGCTGGCCATCCATCTCGCCCGGGCCATAGCCGTACATCTCCTCGTAGCGGCGGTTGCAGCGCACCAGGCGGCGGTCCCTGACGAACACGATGCCGACCGACGCGGTGCCTAGAATCGCGTCCTGCTCGCGCAGCAGGCGCGCGATCTCGTCGGCGTGGCGTCGCCGGTCGGTGATGTCCTCGACGATCCACACCGTGCCGTGCTGCGGATTGGCGGGATCGATCGACTTGGCGACCAGCCGGCACAGGAAGGTCGAGCCATCCTTGCGCCGCACCTCCCACTCGAGATCGAGCTGGCGCCCCGCGGAGAGGACCGGAGCCGCGATCTGGCCGAGGGCGAGGTAGCTCTCGCGGCTCGGGTAGACGGCCTCGCCGGGCATGCCAATGAGCTCGCTGGATTCGTAGCCGAACATCTCGGCGAACTTCGGATTGCAGAGGAAGAAGCACCGCTCACGGGTAAACGCGATGCCGATCGACAGATTGGCGAGCAGCGCCTCGTACTCGAGCTGGGTGTAGCGCGTGCGCCCCGCATAGGCGCCAGGGTCGGCGACGCGCGCGTCGGCCGGCTCGACGAACGATCGCAGGGGCTTGGGATCGTTCACCGGGAAGCGAGCGCCTCGAACTCTTCCGCGTAGCGGCGCAGGTGGCCCTGCGCCCGCGCGCGCTGCTCGGGGGTGAGCGAGCGGTCGATGTCCATCAGCATGGCGAAGTACTGGTCGCGCCAGAGGTCCAGCGAGGCGACGTACACCGCCTCGCGCCCCCGGTCCCAGTGGGCGAGGCGCTCGCCCAGTCGCGCACGCGCCTCGCGCGCCCGCAGGATGGCGATCACGTCCTTCTGCACGCGCTTGCGGTCGCGGTCGCGCAGCTCGTCCACCATCGGTGTCCGATCGGCGTATTCGCGCACCCGCTGGATCTGCGCTTTCGTCAGCTTCCCCACCCAGTCCTCCAGCCGCTCGACGGTCTGCTTGGCTCGCTTCTTGCGCCGGTCACGCTCCGGCGCGCGGAGGTTGTCGCGATAGAACTGCCGGTTCTCCTCGGCGAAGCGGCGCTCGATCTGCGCCACCTGCTCGGGCGTCAGCCGGTCGAGCAGCGGCGCCACGAGATCGCCTGCCTTGCGCAGGCTTTCCCGCGCCTGCACCCTCAAGGAATCGTAACCCCAAACGAGGTCCGGGCGCGATAGCCCGTCGGAGAAGCGCTGCGATGCCTCGTGCGCCAGGCCCACGTATTTCGGCAGCGCGTGTCGGCGATGCCAGGCGTGAAATTCGTCGATGCGGTCGTCGAGCTCGTCGGCCTCTTCGCCCTGCAGGTCGAGATAGCTGCCGGCCTTCCAGCGCAGGTACGCATCCGCGTTTTCGTAAGCGAAGCGCACCGTGCTGCACCCGCAAGTGAGCGCAGCCAGGAGAAGGACAAAAATCCCCCTGAAAACAGCTACCAAAAGCTCTCCACGGTGATGTGACCCGGGGTGCGGCGCCGGTGCTTGCGCAAGCCACGCTCGGCGAGCGCGCCGGCCGCGTCCTTCAGCATATCGGGGTTGCCGCACAACATCACGTGAGAATGTTGGTTCAGCGCCAATCCTGCCGCGGTCTCGAGCCGGCCGTCGCGCATCGCCGCGGGAATGCGGCCGGTCAGCGACCCCGAAGCGGCCTCGCGGCTCACGAACGTCAGGTAGCGCAGCGACTTTTCTTTCACAATCTTACGAATCATGTCCTGGTAGACGAGCTCGCGAGCGTGACGGACTGCATGGACAAGCACGACATTGCGGAAGCGCCGCCACGGCGTTTCTGTCCTCAATATGGAGAGAAACGGCGCAATGCCGGTCCCGGTAGACACGAGCCATAGCGTGTCGGCATCCGGCACTTCGGACAAAACGAGAAATCCCGCCGGGTTCGGCGCCACGAGAAGGCGCTCGCCGGCGCGGAGTTGCATCAGCTTCGGCGAAAGCGGACCCTCGGGCACCACGATGCCGTAGAACTCGAGCACCGGGTCGTCGGGCGCGTTGACGAAGGAGAAAGGCCGCGCGATGCGCTCGTCCACGGCGATCCGGACGAACTGCCCCGCCTCGAACCCGAGCTGCGGTCCCTCGACCCGCAGCGAGAACAACGCATCGGTCCAGCGCCGGTTCTCGATCACCCGGCTTTCGAGCCATTTGGAAGTCATTGCCGCGCCTTATTGCACCCGATACGGCTCGAGCTGGAGATCCTGCAGCTCCCCGCCGAGCATCACGATCGCGCCGTGGCGGCGGTTATTGCCGGTATCGGAGAACTCGAAAGTGTAGGTGCGCGCGATCTTGAGCTGGCCGTCCGGGTCGCGCCCGAGCCGGATGCGGGTGAACGAGACCGTGTCGTCGAGAAACTGGAGCGCGTAGCGCTCGCACGCCGCGCGCCCGGCGCGCACCGCGCGCTCGCGCGCGCGCAGGCTGTCGAGCCAGAGAAATATCCCTGCGGCAATGAGGACAATCGCGGCGCCTTCCCACATTGCGCTATTGTGCCGTGATGAGAGCGGCTGCTTTCTCCGCAACCGCGATCACCGCCGCGTTGATATTCCCCGACGGCACCGCGGGCATTACCGAAGCGTCAATCACGCGAAGGTTCTGCACCCCCTTCACGTTCAGTTTCTCGTCGACCACGGCGCCCATGCTGCAGGTGGACGTGGGATGAAACACGGTTTCGCCCATCTCGCGGCAGTACGCCAGCCAGTCTTCGTCCGTGACGACTTTCTCGCCCGGCAGGTATTCGGCGGCCACGTAGTCGCGCAGGGGCGGCGTCGCGCAGATCCGGCGGATCACCTTCAGCCCTTCGACCATCACGCGGCGGTCGCTCTCGGCGGCGAGATAGTTGTAGCGGATCGCCGGCGGCGCCGCCGGATCCGCCGAGCGGATGTGCACCGAGCCGCGCGACTCGACCTGGAGCTGCGACACGGCGCAGGTGAATCCGGAGTGCGCGTGCAGGACTCCACCGCGCTTCGCGGTGGAAAAATTGATGAAATAGATCTGCGCGTCGGGGCGCCTCAGCCAGGGCTTGGTGCGCACGAAAGCCGCGGCATGGCCCGCGCTGACGGTCAGCGGCCCGGTTTTCTTCAACAAGTATTGAAGACCAATCCTTGCCTTGCGCCACAGGCTCGCCATGTCGTCGTTCAGGGTGATCGGCCTGCGCGAGCGCCAGAACGTGCGCACGTAGAAGTGGTCCTGCAGGCGCTCGCCGACTTTCGGCGCGTCGTGCACCACTGCAATGCCATGCTTCTCGAGCAGCTCGCGCGGCCCGACGCCGGAGAGCTCGAGCAGCTGCGGCGAGTTGAATGCCCCGCCGGCGAGCAGAACTTCCTTCTCTGCCCGGACCATGTGCGAGCGTTCACCCTGGCGAAAGGAGACTCCGACCGCACGCTTTCCCTCGAAAAGAATCCGGGTCGCCAGGGCGCCCACTTCCACGCGCAGGTTCGGACGCTTCTCGGCCGGCCGGAGATAGGCCGTCGCCGTGCTGCGCCGGCGCCCGCGGTAGGCGGTGGCGCGGTAGTAGCCGGTGCCTTCCTGCGCCGCGCCGTTGAAGTCGTCGTTGCGCGGGATGCCCAGCGCCATCGCGGAGGCGATGAAGGCGTCGCACAGCTCGTGGCGCTCCAGATCTGAAACCTTGAGCTGGCTCTCCGCCTTCTCGAAGTACGGCGCGAGCGACGCGAAATCCCAGCCGGGAATGCGCCAGCCGTCGAAGTCCTCGGGCTGGCCGCGGATGTAGACCAGGCCGTTGATCGAGGAGGAACCGCCGAGGACCTTGCCGCGCGGCGTGAAGATCCGCCGGCCGTTCAGCGCCGGCTCGGGCTCCGACTCGTAGGCCCAATTGAGGTCGGTGCGAGCAAAGAGCTTGCCGTAGCCGAGCGGGACATGGATCCAGAAATCGGTGTCGCGCGGCCCCGCCTCGAGGAGCAGTACCTTGATGGAAGAGTCTTCAGAAAGACGACTCGCGAGGACGCACCCCGCGGATCCGGCACCTACGATCACATAGTCGTAGATCAACGCGGCGAAGCGATGTGCATGCCGCCGTCGACGTAGACGATCTCGCCGGTGACGCGGCGCGCGCCTTCGACCAGCCAGGCGATCGCGTCGGCGACGTCCTGCGGCTCGGCCGCGGCCTTCAGCGGCGCGCGCTCGGCGAAGCGGCGCTCGAGGTCGGCGGCGCCGTCGGCGCCGTGCGCTGCCACCTGCCAGGGCGTGCGCACGTATCCCGGCGCCACGACGTTGACGCGGACCTCCGGGCCGAGCGCCCGGGCGAGCGAGAAGCTCATGGTGTCGAGCGCGGCTTTCGATGCGGCATAGGCGATCGATGAGCCGGTGCCGAGGATCGAGGCGACCGACGAGACGTTGACCACGCAGCCCCGGCTCGCTTTCAGCGCCGCGGCGCACGCGCGGATCATCTGGAACGGCCCGACCAGGTTGACGCGGAAGATGCCGAGGATGTCGTCCGCCGACAGGCCTTCGAGGTCGGCGTGCGCCACGAACTTCGTCGTGCCGGCGCTGTTCACCAGCGCGTCGATGCGCCCCCACTTGTCGAGCACCGCTTTCGCCACGCGCCGGCAGTCGGCGTCCTCGGCAACGTCTCCCCGAAATTCCTTCTCGACTTTGCTGCGGGCCATCGCGGCGACCTGCCAGCCTCGCTTCGCGAGCTCCTTCACCGTGGCCTCGCCCATCCCCGAATTGCCGCCCGTGACGAGGGCGACCTTCATACCGTGGCCACAGGCGTCGGCGGCGAGCCGACGGCGCCCGGAAGGCGCAGCGGCGGCGCGGTAAGCAGGAAGCGGCTGCGCTTGTGGGCGCGCAGCCAGCGCGCGAGCTCGGTGAGATACCACATCTCGCCAAGGTGGATGCCGTTCTTGAACAGGCAGTGCTCGTGCAGTGGCATCGCCGCATGCGGCTTCGGCTTGGCGAGGCTGGTCGGGATGAGCTCCACCGCGTAGTTGTCGGAGATCAGACAGGCTAGACCGGAGTCGGAAATCCATTGCAGCAGCTTCTCGTCGCGGCCGTCGAGGCCGCTGCAGGTCCCATGCAGCAGCTTCGGGTCCGGATTCTTCTTCAGCTCCAGGATCACGTCGGCGAAGCCCGTGTACAGGCACACCATGTCGCCTCGCTCGATGACGACTTTGTCTTTCTCCAGGACCTTGATCAGGTCGTCATAGCCGACCGGACGGCGCTCCCGGCCGAAATGCGCGTGCAAGTCGATCATTACGCCGCGCCCCTGCGCGCCGTGCTCCGCGAGGTTCTGGATGCCGAGCGCTCGCGCCTCGGTGCCTTCGAAGCGGTCCCACCCTTCGGTTTTCTTCGCGGTCGCAGGAACCACGTGCTCGCCCGCGCGAAAGCCGTTGTAGAACACGATCTCGGCCTTGCCGTCGCCGTCGGCGTCGAAACGGCTGCCGACGTGGGCGAACGAGTCCCATTGCGAGGAATACTGCAGCGTCAGCAGAACGACGTCGTCGCACACCACGTCGGTGAGGTCGGGGTTCTCGTCCGCAAGCGGATAGCAGAAATTCTGTTTGTTACTTCGAACCGTGGAGGCGAGCCGCGGGGGTGACCGCCGCGGATTCAAGACACTGCCGCCGGGATAGTCGAGCGGCAGCGAGAGGCAGAAGGTGAGTCCCTCCCGCACCTCGGCGATTCCCTGCAGCACTTTCTCGCGCGTGACGAGGTTCATGCGCCCGCGCTGGTCGTCGGGGCCGAATTCGCCCCAGTTCGACCCCGCGGGCTTGTTTTTCCACCTTTCCGTCATCCGAACTCCGTAAATCAGGGACAGACCACGTTTTCAGCAGGTGCTATGGGCGAAAACGTGGTCTGTCCCTGTTTTCAGGTTGCCTTGCGTCAATAGTAATGGCGGCCCAGCCACTCGGCGACCAGAACGGGCTTGTCCGCGCCTTCGCGCTCGACTACCGTGTTCCAGGTCACCTGGACGCCGCCATCGGCGAGCTTTTCGAATTTGTGCAGTGTAAAGCGCGCGCGCACGCGCGAGCCGCTCGGAACCGGCGCCGTGAAGCGCACGCGGTTCAGGCCGTAGTTCACGCCCATTTTCCGATCGGAAAAGCCGAACGTACGCTCCGAAAGGTGAGAGAGGAGCGACAGGGTCAGAAAGCCATGCGCGATGGTGCCGCCGAAGGGCGAGGCCTGCGCGCGAGCACGGTCGACGTGGATCCACTGGAAGTCGTCGATCGCCTTGGCAAAGGTGTCGATGCGCTCCTGCGTGACTTCGACCCAGGGCGAGACGCCGACTTCCTGGCCGACGCGACTCTCGAGATCGCGCACCGAGAGCGCGCGGGGGCTCATCTCACCGCCTGGAAGCTGCGGCGGACCCCTTCCAGCGTGGCCTGCACCTCGCGCTCTCGCGCGGCCGCCCCGCTCGGATCGAGCTGGTTCAGCTCGACGTGCAGCGCCTCCAGGGTCCGGAGCGCGTCCTGGAGCTCCGGCATGCTGCGCGCCGGTTCCGGGCGCTCGGCGAGCGCGGCCATCTGCTGCAGCGCCTGACGCCAGCGCGCCTCGGCTTGCGTCGATGGAGGGGACGCGGGAGGCTTCGCCGGGGGCTTGGCACTGACCTGCGCTTCCCGCGCGCGGCGCAAGGTCTCGAAAATGCCGGCCTCCTGCGCACGCCGGCGCGGCGTGCCCGCGGGGTCGAGGCGATCGAGCTCGGCGCTCACCGCCTGGTAGGCGTCGATCTGCTGCGGCATGCCGGTGCCCGGGCGAAAGTCGGTGGTCGGCGGTAGCGCAGCGAAGAATCGCACCAGGGTCGCCCAGTGCGTCTCGAGGCTGGCCACCAGCCGCGCTGTCTCCGGGGAAACCTCGGGCGTCGCGGCGGACCTGGGCGGCGTGCCCGGCCCGCGGTAGGGGACGATCTCGACCGCGGGCGCGCTGCGCTCCCTGTCCGGATCGCCGAACCACGGCGGCGGCGTGTTGGAGAACTTGACCGAGCCGGTCTCGCGATCGACCCAGCGGTAGAGATCGGCGTGCGCGGAAAATCCGATGAGGAGGATCGACATCAAGACATACTTCATTGCAACCGCTAGAAACGCGAGAAGTCGGGCTTGCGTTTCTCGAGGAAGGCGCTCATCGCCTCTTTCGCTTCGGGCGAGGACAGCCGCTCCGTGAAGATGCGCGTCTCTTCGTCGATCGCCGCGGCGAGCGGCTCGGTGTAGCGCGATTTCAGCAGGCGCTTGGTAAGGCGCACCGACTCCGGCGGCAGCGCGGCAAGGGCCATCGCGGCCTTTTCCGCTTCTGCAAGAAGTGCCTCCTGCGGCACCACCGCAGTGACGATTCCGGCCTCATAGGCCTTCTGTGCCGTAAACGGCTGGCCAAGAAGAAGCAACTCGGCGGCGCGCTGATAGCCGGCCAGAAGCGGAAGCAGGAAGGTCGAGCCGAACTCGGGGACGATGCCGAGCGGCACGAACGGCAGCTGAAAGCGCGCGTTCGGCGCCGCGTACACGAGGTCGCAGTGCAGGAGCAGGGTGGTGCCGATGCCGACCGCGGGTCCGCCGACCGCCGCGACCACGGGCTTTTTCATGTGCGGCAGGACCTTGAAGAGCGCTTGCGCCGGGGAAGTGCCCGGCTGGCGCGGCACGTTCACGAAATCGTGCACGTCGTTCCCCGCGGTGAAGCATTCGGCGGTGCCGTGCAGCAGCACCGCGCGCACCTGCGGGTCGGCGTCGGCGGCGGCGAGCGCGTTTCCGAGCATCGGGTACATCTCGACCGTGATGGCGTTCTTCTTCTCGATGCGGTCGAAGCGCACCCGGGCTACGCGGTCCTTCGTTTCACTTCGGATCAAGACGGTAGTCCTTGAATTGCTGCCGCAGCGTGAGCTTGGAAAGCTTGCCGGTCGCGGTATGCGGCAGCTCGTTCACGAAGACTACGTCGTCGGGCATCCACCACTTGGCGATCTTGCCCTCGTAGAAGCGCAGCAGCTCGTCGCGCGAGATCTCCTTCCCCGCCTTCTTCACCGCGACCACGATCGGGCGCTCGTCCCATTTCGGGTGGCGCACGCCGATCACGGCGGCCTCGGCAATCGCCGGATGCGCGATGGCGATGTTCTCCAGGTCGATCGAGCTGATCCACTCGCCGCCGGACTTGATCACGTCCTTCGACCGGTCGGTGACCTGGATGTAGCCCTCGGGATCGATGGTGCAGACGTCGCCGGTCGGGAACCATCCCTCGCGCAGGGGATCCCCCCCCTCGCCCTTGAAGTAGCTCTTGATCACCCAGGGCCCGCGCACCTGCAGGTCGCCGAAGGCTCTTCCGTCCCAGGGCAGCTCGGCGCCGTTTTCGTCCACGATGCGGAAGTCGACCCCGAAAATCGCGCGGCCTTGCTTGTTCTGCAAGGAATATCTCTCTTCCTTGCTGAGCTTGAGTTGTGCCGCTTTGAGCGTCCCGGCGGTGCCGAGCGGGCTCATCTCGGTCATCCCCCAGGCGTGCAGCACCTGCACGCCGTAGTCGTCCTGGAAGGCGCGGATCATCGCCGGCGGGCACGCCGAGCCGCCGATCACCACGTTCTTGAGGGTGGAAAAGCGCAGGTTCTTCTCCTTCATGTAGGTGAGGAGCCCAAGCCACACCGTGGGCACCCCCGCGCTCATCGTCACGCCTTCGGCCTCGAACAGCTCGTGCAGGCTCCTGCCGTCGAGGTGCGGCCCGGGGAACACCATCTTCGCGCCGGTCATGGTGCACGAGTACGGCAGGCTCCATGCGTTCACATGGAACATCGGCACCACCGGCAGCACGACTTCGCGCGCCGACAGGTTGAGCGTGTCGGGCAGCGCCGCCGCGTAGGCGTGGATCATCGTCGAGCGGTGCGAATAGAGCGCGCCCTTCGGATTGCCGGTAGTGCCGGAGGTGTAGCACAGGCACGCCGCAGTCTTCTCGTCGAACGAGGGCCAGTCGAA
>DATBSZ010000034.1:0-53701 GCA_036559525.1 Burkholderiales bacterium | reverse complement strand
CGCGCTGGGCGCGCTCGCCGCCATTCTCGCCCTGGCGGCCGGTTGTGCTCAGGAAAAGACCCGGTACGGCGATGCCAAGGGCGTCGAAACCCTGACCAACCAGTACGGCTCGACCGACCTGCAGATGATGGCCGAGTCGATGGCGCGCTCGATGCAGCAGGCGCCGGCGATCGCCAGCGCCAACCTGCCGATCCTCACGGTGCAGGAAGTGCGCAACAAGACCAGCGAGTACATCGACACGCGCGCCATCACCGACAGCATCCGTTCCGAGCTGCAGAAGGGCGGCCGGGTGCGCTTCGCGGTCGACGCGGTCGGCATGGGCCAGCAGACCGAGGAGCTCAAGCGGCAGCAGAGCGAGCTCTATGCCAAGGACAGCGCGGCCGAGATGGGGCGCATGGTCGGCGCGCAGTACCGGCTCGAAGGCAACATCATCTCCATCGTCAAGCAGGTGAAGGACACGAAGGACGTGTACTACAAGCTCAACCTGCAGCTATGGAACATCCGCAACGGACTTCTCGAGTGGTCGGACGAGAAGGAAATCCGCAAGACGACCACCAGAGGATAGGGAAGCCATGAAACGCAAGTACGGAGCCGCGCTCGCGCGGGAAACCCTCGCCGAGCAGCGCATGCGCGAACGCGCCGCCGAGATGAAGGACAACAGCAAGAACTACGGCTCGAAGGCCGCCAAGGGCTCGCCGGTGCGCGGCAAGCGCCGCGGGCGGGCCTACAAGCCGGCGTACATGAAGTAAGTAGGGACTAGCGTTCGAGCCGGAAGAAATTCCGGTTGAACCAGGCGGCGAGAGCGTCGAGCTCCTGGTTCGAGAGTTTGCCGAAGTGCCGCCTCACTTCCACCCTCAGGGCCGCGAGCGACTTGATCCTCGGCAGCACGGGCAGGTCGCCGCCGGCGAAGGCGCTCGGCGCCGTGTTGAGCAGCGCCTCCAGGTTGGATGAGTGCGGCTTCATGTCAATCAGCCTAACGCCGCCGCGTTACCGCCGGTTGACCGCGCGCAAAATTTGACCCGCGTTGTGCTGCGCGCAATGGTGAAGTCTTGAAAACTTCTGGACTTATTCCGCCGTTGGGACCCGCGCGAGGTCCTTGAGCCAGGCGTTTGCGCTGCCGTCCGACGGCGCGCGCCAGTCGCCGCGCGGCGAGAGCGAGCCGCCCGAGCCCACCTTGGGCGCGTTCGGCACCGCGCTGCGCTTGAACTGGTTCTGGAAGAAGCGCTTGAGGAACACCCCGAGCCACTTGCGGATCTCGGGCAGGCGGTATTTGCCGCGCCAGGCGTGCCACGCGAGGAAGGCCACCTTCGCCGGCGAATAGCCGAAGCGCAGGATGTAGTAGAGATTGAAGTCCTGCAGCTCGTAGGGCCCGACGGTTGCCTCGCTCGACTGCCGGCCCGGCACCAGCTCCGGGCTGATCTCGGTCTCGAGCACACGGCGGAGCGCCCGCTTCACGTCGGCGCTGAACTCGTTCGACTCGCCCACCCAGCCCACCAGGAACTGGATCAGCGTCTTCGGCACGCTCGCGTTCACGTTGTAGTGCGACATGTGGTCGCCCACGCCGTAGGTCGCCCAGCCGAGCGCGAGCTCGGACAGGTCGCCGGTGCCCACCACCATCCCGCCGTGGAAGTTGGCGAGTCGAAAGAGATGGCTCGTGCGCTCCCCCGCCTGCACGTTCTCGAACGTGACGTCATAGACCTTCTTTCCCTTGGCGAACGGGTGGCCGATGTCCTTCAGCATCTGCATGCACGAGGGCTTGATGTCGATTTCCTCGGCGGTGGCGCCGATCGCGCGCATGAGCTGCCAGGCCTGGCTCCTGGTGCGCGTGGAAGTCGCGAACCCCGGCATCGTGTAGGCGAGGATGTTGGCGCGCGGGAGCTTGAGCTCGTCCATCGCCCTCGCGCACACGATGAGCGCCTGCGTCGAGTCGAGCCCGCCGGAAACGCCGATCACCAGCTTCTTCGTCCCGGTGGCGCGCATGCGCGTCACCAGCCCCTGCACCTGGATGCGGTAGACCTCCTCGCAGCGCGCGTCGCGCGTCTTCGGGTCGCCCGGCACGTAAGGCAGCCGCTCGATTTTTCTTTCCAAGGCGACGTTTCCCTTCGGGAGCGGCAGCGAAAATTCCACGGTCCGGAAAGCCCGGTCCGCATGCCGGCGCATCGAAGCGCCGAAGGTGTTCTGCCGCATGCGGTCGGCGAGCAGGCGATCGAGGTCGACGTCGCCCACCGCGAGCTGCGGCGCGTCGGCGAAACGCCGCGACTCGGCGAGCAGCGTGCCGTTCTCGTAGATCACGGCGTGGCCGTCCCAGGCGAGGTCGGTGGTCGATTCGCCGAGGCCCGCCGCGCTGTAGAGGTACGCGGCGAGGCAGCGCGCCGACTGGTTGCCGACGAGCTGGTGGCGGTAGCCTTCCTTGCCGATCACCACGTTCGACGCCGACAGGTTCGCGATCACGGTTGCGCCCGCGAGCGCAGCGAACGAGGAGGGCGGCGCCGGGACCCAGAGGTCTTCGCAGATCTCCACGTGAAGGACCAGCTTTGGCAGCTCGGCCGCCTTGAACAGAAGGTCGGTTCCGAAAGCGCAGACCTGCCCCGCGAGGCGGATCTCGCTTCGCCTCGCCGTGTCGCCCGGCGTGAACTGGCGGCCCTCGTAGAACTCGCGGTAGTTCGGCAGGTAGATCTTCGGCACCACGCCGACCAGCCGTCCTTGGCAGACGAGCGCTGCGCAGTTGTACAGCAGGCCGTCGACGGCGACAGGCAGGCCCACGAGCGCAGCTATCGGAAGATTCTTGGAGCTCTTTATCAGGGCGGCCAGCGCTTCCTCCGCGCCCTCGATCAGCGCCTGCTGGTGGAACAGGTCATCGCAGGTGTAGGCCGAGAGCCCGAGCTCGGGGAACACCGCGAGCACCGCCTTCTCGCGCGCAGCCTCGCGCATCAGCTCGACCGTGGCGTCGAGGTTGTACTGCGGATCGCCGACACGGACCAGCGGCGTCGCCGCCGCCACGCGCGCAAACCCGTGGCGGTACAGGCTGAAAAAGTCCTTCATGTGCTAATTTTACGCCTGCTCATATATGGTACGATAAGCCATATGTTGCTGCTGCGGGAAACGGTGGTGCTCGAGGGCTCGATCCTCGAGATCGAGCTGCACGACGACTTGCGCTACCGCCTGCGCTGGCGCGGCGTCACGTACGACTCCAGGCGGAAGTACGACTTCAGGTCGGTCGAGCAGCTCCGCTATGACTTCGAGCGCGAAGTCCAGAAAGCTTGAAATCCGGATCGGCGCGGCGGCCGACGCGCTCGATCGCTTCGAGGCGGCGTGGAATCGCGTGGCCGAGGGCCGGGCCATGCGGCCGCTCGATATCCTGAGCTTCTCTGACCTGCCCCTGCTCCTGCGGACGCTATCCCCTGCTCGCTGGACGTTGTTGCAAAAACTTCACGCGGACGGCGCGATGTCGATCTACGAGCTGGCCCGACGGTTGCAGCGCGATTACAAGAACGTGCACACCGATGTGACGCAATTGGCACGAATTGGACTCGTCGAGCGGCGCGCGGACGCCTTGGCGGCCGTGGCATGGAATTTGTTGCGCGCCGAACTTAGGCTCTAGCGCGGCTGTCAAAATAGAGCCTATGAACCCTCGCGACCTCTCCGCCGCCAGCGCGCTCAACCTCGAGCACTACTGGATGCCGTTCACGGACAACCGGCGCTTCAAGGCGAAGCCCAAGCTCGTGACCGCGGCGAAGGACATGCACTTCACCACTGCCGAGGGCCGGCAGGTGCTCGACGGGCTGGCGACGCTGTGGTGCGTGAACGCGGGCCACGCCCGGCCGCGCATCGTCGAGGCGATCCGCCGGCAGGCGGGCGAGCTCGACTTCGCCGCCTCGTTCTCGCTCGGGCACCCGCTCGCCTTCCGCCTCGCCGAGCGCATCGCCGCGCTCGCTCCGAAGGGCATGGGCCACGTGTTCTTCACCAACTCGGGCTCGGAGGCGATCGACACCGCGATGAAGATCGCCATCGGCTACCACCGCCTGCGCGGCGAGGGCACGCGCACACGCTTCGTCGGCCGCGAGCGCTCCTACCACGGCGTCAACATCGCCGGCATGTCGCTTGGCGGCGTGCCGGCGAACCGCAAGGCGTACAGCGGTGCGCTTTTGCCAGGTATCGACCATCTCAGGCACACGCATGAGATCGAGGGGAATTCCTTTTCCCGGGGCGAACCCCCGAACGGCGTGGAGCTTGCCAACGAGCTCGAGCGCATCGTCACGCTGCACGACGCGTCGAACATCGCCGCGGTGGTCGTCGACCCGGTTTCCGCTTCGGGCGGGGTGCTGGTGCCGCCCAAGGGTTACCTCAAGCGCCTGCGCGAGATTTGCACCCGCCACGGCATTCTGCTGGTGTTCGACGAGGTGATCACCGGCTGGGGCCGGCTCGGCGCGCCGTTCGCGGCGCAGCACTTCGGCATCGAGCCCGATCTCATCACTTACGCCAAGGGCATCACCTCGGGCGCGGTGCCGCTGGGCGGCGTGATCGTCAAGGACTCGATCTACGAGGCCTTCACCAGCGGGAAAGTGCCGGGGGTGGAGTTCTTCCACGGCTACACCTATTCCGGGCATCCGCTCGCCTGCGCCGCGGGAATCGCCGCGCTCGACACCTACGAGGAAGAAAAGCTGTTCGAAAAGCCCAGGACCCTGGGGAAATACTTCGAAGACGGCATTCACTCCCTCAAGGGTTTGCCGAACGTGGTCGATTGCCGCAACCTCGGCCTGATCGGCGCGGTCGAGCTCGCCCCGCGCCCCGGCGCGGCCTCCGGCGTGCGCGCGCAGGAGCTATTCGAGAAATGCTGGGACAAGGGCGTGTTCGTGCGCCCGGTGGGCGATTCGCTCGCCTTCTGCCCGCCGCTCATCGCCGAGAAAAAGCACCTCGACCAGATGTTCGGCACGGTGGCCGGGGTCCTGAAGGAAACCCCCTAGGCCGGGTTCAGACCCAGCCCGCTTTCCGGAAGCGCCAGAAGAGGACCACGTCGAGCACCACCATCGCGGCGATGGTGAGCGGGTAGCCGAGCTCCCACTGCAGCTCCGGCATGTGCTCGAAGTTCATGCCGTAGACGCCGGCGATCATGGTCGGAACCGCGACCAGCGCGGCGTAAGCCGCGAGGCGCCGCGTGATTTCGCCCTGGCCGGTGGCCACCATCGCGAGCGCCACCTGGATGGCGGTGTTCACGGTCTCGCGAGCCGCGTCGATCGACTGATTGATGCGCACGAGGTGGTCGTACACGTCGCGGAAATATTCGCCCAGCCCATGGCACACGCCCGGGACGCGCCCGCCGTAGAGCTTGCCGGCGTTCTCCTGCAGGGGCGCGGTGGCGTGCTTCATGGTGGTGAGCTTCTGCTTCACGTAGTACAGCGACTCGATGTTCTCGCGCGGCGAAGCGCCGGGCGTGAAGAGGCGCCCCTCCAGCTTCTCGAGCTCCATCTCGACCGCGTCGAGCACCGGGAAGTAGCGATCGACGACGGCGTCCATCAGCGCATAGAGCACGTAGCCCGAGCCGTGGCTGAGGAGGTCGGGCTCGCGCTCGGCGCGCGCGCGCACGTCCTGGAAGCCGCGCTCGGTGCGATGGCGCACCGAGAGCACGTAGTTGGCTCCGGCGAAGACGTGCACCTCGCCCGCCCTGAGGTCGTCGCCCTCGACCTCGATCGTGTGCATCACGACGAACAGCGAGTCGCCGTACTCCTCGATCTTCGGCCGCTGGTGGCCGACGCGGGCGTCCTCGATCGCGAGCGGGTGCAGGTCGAATTCCTCCTGCATCTCGGCAAGCTCGGCCTCGGTCGCGTCGCGCAGCGCCACCCACACGAAGCAGCCCGGCCGCGCGAGGTAGTTGCTGATCTCGCGCTTCTCGATGTCGGCGAGCTTGCGGCCGCCCTCGTAGGCCACGCAATTGACGAGCATGGGACGGCATAATAAGGGTCCTTATGCCTGAAATCAGCCGCCGGGCGAATAGCCTGGGAACCGAGAACGCCTTCGTCGTCCTGGCCGAGGTGAACGCGCTCGCGCGCCAGGGCCGGGACATCGTCAGCTTCTGCATCGGCCAGCCGGACTTTCCTGCGCCCCACAACGTGCAGGAGGCCGCGATCCGCGCCATCAAGGGCGGCAAGCACGGGTATACGCCCTCCGCGGGGATCGACGAGCTGCGCGAAGCCGCGGCGAAATACCTCGCGAAGATGCGCGGCGGCCTGCCGATCCGCGCCGAGGACGTGGTGGTCGGCGCCGGCGCGAAGCCCTTCATCGCCTACGCCATCCTGTCGACCACCGACCACGGCGCCGGCGACGAGGTGATCTATCCGAACCCCGGCTTCCCGATCTACGAGTCGCAGATCGTGGCGAATGGCGCGAAGCCGGTGCCGATCCACCTGCACGAAAACCGCAACTTTTCGTTCGATCCGGCCGAGCTGGAGCGTCTGATCACGAAAAAGACCCGGCTGCTGATCCTCAACTACCCGCACAACCCGACCGGCGGCTGCCTGACGCGCAACGAGCTCGAAACGATTGCCGGGGTTCTGAAGAAGCATCCGCAGGTCTGGGTGTACGCGGACGAAATCTATTCGCGCCTCGTGTTCCAGAGCGAGTTTTTCTCGATCGCCCAGGTGCCGGGGATGTACGAGCGCACCATCATCTCGGATGGCGCCTCGAAGACCTGGGCGATGACCGGCTGGCGCATCGGCTTCACCTCGAACCCCCAGCTTGCGCCCGTCTTCACGCGCTGGATCACCAACACCGAGTCGTGCGCCTCGCAGATCAGCCAGTGGGCCGCGGTCGAAGCGATCACCGGCCCGCAGGAAGCGGCGGCGGCGATGAAGAAGAGCTTCCTGGAGCGAAGAGACTTCATCGTCGGCCTGCTGAACGAGGTCCCGGGCGTGAAGTGCCAGATCCCGGGCGGCGCGTTCTACGTCTGGCCGAACGTCACCGAGGCCTGCCGCCGCATCGGCGCCGCCGACTCCGAGGAGTTCAGGAAGCGGCTGCTGCACGAGGCGGGCGTCGCGGTGCTCGCGGACATCCATTTCGGCACGCGCGTGCCCGGCGAGGGCCAGCACCTGCGCTTTTCCTATGCCGCTTCGAAGCAGGCGATCGAGGCCGGCGTGCAGCGGATGTCGGACTTCATCCGCAAGAACACCAAGAAAGCGGCATGAGCCGCATTTGACGTTATGGCGATTTGGAAGCCCTCGGTGACCGTCGCCGCGGTCATCGAGCGGGACGGCAAGTTTCTCCTGGTGCAAGAGCGTATTTCGGGCCGCCTGGTGCTCAACCAGCCGGCCGGGCACCTCGATCCGGGCGAGTCGCTCGCCGCCGCGTGCAGCCGCGAGGTCCTGGAAGAGACCGCGCACCGCTTCGAGCCGACCGCGCTGGTCGGCATCTACCGCTGGCGCGATCCGGCGAAGGACTTCACCTTCCTGCGGTTCTGCTACCGCGGGACGCTTGCCGGAACCGTCGAGCGGCCCCTGGACAAGGAGATCGTGGCGCTCCACTGGCTCACGCCCGAGGAGCTCCGGCAGCGCAAAGCGGAGCACCGCTCGCCCCTGGTGCAGAAATGCGTCGACGATTTCCTCGCCGGGCGCCGGTTCCCGCTCGACGTTTTTTCGCCGGAGTTCTCGTGAAGGTCGTGGTGGGCATGTCGGGCGGGGTGGACTCGGCGGTCGCCGCGCTGCTCGCGAAGCGCGCCGGCCACGAGGTCGTCGGCCTCTTCATGAAGAACTGGGAGGATGACGACGACGACGAGTACTGCTCGACGCGCGAGGACCTGGTCGACGCCGCGGCCGCCGCCGACACCATCGGCATCGAGCTCGAGGCGGTCAACTTCTCCGCCGAGTACAAGGAGCGCGTGTTCGCGGAATTCCTGCGCGAGTACGCCGCCGGCCGCACCCCGAACCCCGACGTCCTGTGCAACGCGGAGATCAAGTTCCGCGCCTTCCTCGACCATGCCATGCGCCTGGGCGCCGAGAAGATCGCGACCGGGCATTACGCGCGAGTGGTTTCTGAAGGCAATGTCTTCAGCCTCATGAGGGGAAAGGACAACACCAAAGACCAGAGCTATTTCCTGCATCGCCTCACGCAAGAGCAACTCTCGCGCGTGATTTTTCCGGTGGGCGGGCTGAAAAAGACCGAGGTGCGGCGCATCGCGCTCGAGGCCGGGCTGCCGAACCACGCCAAGAAGGACTCGACCGGTATCTGCTTCATCGGCGAGCGGCCGTTCCGCGAATTTCTCAACCGCTATCTGCCGAAAGCGCCGGGCGCGATTGTGGACGACAAGGGCAAGCGGGTCGGCGAGCACATGGGGCTCGCGTTTTACACGATCGGCCAGCGCAAGGGCATCGGCATCGGTGGGGCAGGCGAGGCGTGGTACGTGGCCGACAAGCGGATCGCTGCGAACGAGCTGGTGGTGGTGCAGGGCCACGATCATCCGCTGCTGATGAAGAAGACGCTGTCGGCGGCGGACACGGCATGGGTGTCCGGCAATGCTCCCGCGACGGCGTCCGCCCATACGGCGAAGACCCGTTACCGCCAGGCCGACGCGCCGTGCACGCTTTCGAAGGTGTTGGAAAGCGAGGTTCGGGTCGATTTCTCCAGCCCGCAATGGGCTGTGACGCCGGGGCAGTCGGTGGTGCTCTACGACGGCGAGATCTGTCTCGGTGGAGGAGTCATCAACAGCTGATTCAGGGACAGACCACGTTTTCCGAGTGGTCGACCTGCCGAAAACGTGGTCTGTCCCTGTTTTGTCTCTGTTTTGTCTTTACTTGGGAACTTGGGGCACGGTCTCGGAGAAAGCGGGACGCGTCATCAGCTTTTCGTAGTGGCGCGCGAGCGGCGGGTATTCGGCGTGCCAGTCGACGTCGCCGGGCTTGCGGAAGCCGAGCCAGCCGACGCAGCAGCCAAGCGCGATGTCGGCGAGCGAGTAGCGCTCGGCGTGGCACCAAGGGCGCTCGGCGAGCTCGCTCGTCATCTGCGCCATGCCGCGCTTCACGCGCGCGAGCTGTTTGTCGCTCCAGGCCTTGCTACGCTCGCTTGCGTCGCGCATCGCCTCGTAGCGCACCAGCAGCCCGGCGTCGAGCACGCCGTCGGCGAGCGCCTCCCAGCGCCGCACCGCGACGCGATCGCGCAGGTCCTCCGGGATCAGGCGGCTGATCGGCGACTTGCCGTCGAGGAATTCGACAATCACGCGCGAGTCGTAGAGCACCGTGCCGTCGTCGAGGATGAGGGTCGGGATCTTGCCGAGCGGGTTGTGCCGATTCACGGGGTTCTCCGCCGGATTGACGTCCACCACCTCCAGGTCGCAGTCGATTTTCTTCTCAGTGAGGACGATGCGGACCTTGCGCGTATAGGGGCTGGCGGGCGACGCGAGAAGTTTCATGAAAGGCGGCGGATTATACAGGTCAGATGCACGCCTTAACGCGGCGCCTGAGCGCGGGGATGACGCTCCGTGCGAACCAGGGATTGCGCTTGAGCCACAGCAGGTTTCGCCAGCTCGGATGCGGCAGCGGAAAGAATTCCGGCAGGTAGTCGCGGTACGCGCGCACGGTTTCGCCCAGGGTTTTCTTCCGGGAAGAACCGAGGTAGTACGCTTGAGCGTAACTTCCCACCAGCAAAGTCAATCGAACCTCCGGCAGCGCGGCCCGGAAGCGCGGTTGCCATAGCGGCGCGCATTCGGCGCAGGGCGGCAGGTCTGCGCCGCCGACCGTGCCGGGATAGCACAGCCCGGTCGGGACGATGGCGATGCGCGAGGTGTCGTAGAACCCGTCGCGGTCGAGCCCGAGCCAGGCGCGCAGCACCTCGCCCGAGGGATCGTTCCACGGAATGCCGGTCTCGTGCACCAGTCGCCCCGGTGCCTGGCCGACGATGAGCAGCGTTGCCCTCTTGCCTGCCCGAAAAACCGGCTTCGGCTCTTGCGGGAGCTTGTCTTCGCAAAAGCGGCATGCGCGCGCTTCGCGGCTCACCACGGCAAGCGAAATTCTCATCCCCCTTATAATAGAGGGCCATGCCATCGCCGCTCGCCGCCCTGTCGCCTCTCGACGGGCGGTACTCAAAGGGCGCCGATCCCCTGCGCGCCTGCTTCAGCGAGCAGGCCCTCATCCGCTACCGCACCCGCATCGAGCTGGAATGGCTGCAGGCGCTGGCGGCCGAGCGCGCGATCAAGGAGCTGAAGGGGTTTTCACCCCAAGCCCGTACTGCATTCGCCTCTTTGGTCAAGAACTTTTCCGAGCGTGACGCCGAGCACATCAAGAACATCGAGGCCGAGACCAACCACGACGTCAAGGCGATCGAGCTCTGGCTGAGATCGAAGCTGGCAAAGAACGCAGAAGCGCAGCGCGCGCTCGAGTTCATTCACTTCGCCTGCACTTCCGAGGACATCAACAACCTCGCCTACGCGCTGATGATCGCCGAGTCGCGCGCCAAGGTCATGCTGCCCAAGCTGGACGAAGTCATTGGTGCACTCAAGAATCTGGCACGGAAACACGCCGCACTGCCCATGCTGTCGCGCACCCACGGCCAGGCGGCGACGCCGACCACGCTCGGCAAGGAGATCGCCAACTTCGCGCACCGGCTCGCTCGCGCGCGCGAGCGCATCGCCGCGGTGACGGCGCTCGGCAAGATCAACGGCGCGGTCGGGAACTACAACGCGCACGTCACCGCCTACCCGGGATTCGACTGGGAGCGCTTCTGCCGGCGCTTCGTCGAGCGCCTCGGGCTGGAATTCAACGCCTATACCACCCAGATCGAGCCGCACGACTGGCTCGCCGAGCTGCTCGACGCCTACGCGCGCGCCAACAGCGTGCTGCTCGACCTCGATCGCGATCTCTGGGGCTACATCTCGCTCGGCTATTTCCGCCAGAAGGTGAAGGCGGGCGAGGTCGGCTCCTCCACCATGCCGCACAAGGTGAACCCGATCGACTTCGAGAACTCCGAGGGCAACGTCGGCATCGCCAATGCGCTGCTGCGCCACCTCGCCGAGAAGCTGCCGGTGTCGCGCTGGCAGCGCGACCTCTCGGACTCGACCGCGCTGAGAAACGTCGGCACCGCGCTTGGCCATACGCTGCTCGCCTACGGCGCATGCCTGCGCGGCCTCGCCAAGCTCGAGGCCGACCCGGCGCGCCTCGCGGCCGATCTCGAGGCGAACTGGGAAGTGCTCGCCGAGGCGGTGCAGCAGGTGATGCGGCGCCACGGCGTGCCGGACGCCTACGACAAGCTGAAAGCCATCAGCCGCGGCAAGCGCCTGGAGCGGCGCGCGCTCGCCGCGTTCGTGAAGACGCTCCCGATCCCGCCCGAGGAGAAGAAGCGCCTGCTCGCGCTCACTCCCGCCAGGTACACCGGCCTCGCCGCCGACCTCGCGAAGCGCGTTTGAAGCTTCTGGCTTTTCTGGCGGTGGGATTCGCCGCGTGCGCCGGGGCGCAGGAGATCGTCACCGTGCAAACCCGGCCGGGCGTCACGCAGTCGTTCTTCATCGCCAATATGGGCGAGCGCAAGCCGCAGGCAGCGGCGCTCCTCTTCGCCGGCGGCGGCGGCCGCATCAATCTGCGGACCGAGGGCGGCCAGATCCGCTTCAGCCAGGGCAACTTCCTGCCGCGCGAGCGCCGCGAATTCATCCGCAACGGCATCCTGCCGCTGCTCCTGGACAACGCGACCGATCAGAAAGCCGGCGACGGGATGAGCGACGGATTTCGCGCGAGCCGTCCGCATGCCGCCGATATTCGCGCCGTGGTGGCGGAGGTGAAGAAGCGCTATCCCGGGCTGCCCGTGTTCCTGGTCGGCACGAGCCGCGGAACGGTTTCCGTGGCGTATCTCGCAGTGGCGCTCGACGGCGAGGTCGCCGGCGCGGTACTGACGTCGTCGCTGTTCTACGAGGGGCCCCGGACGAATCCCCGCCCGGTGCTGGCCGGGTTCGACTGGTCGGCGATCAAAATGCCGGCGCTGCTGGTGCATCACGCGGACGACAGTTGCTTTGCCACGCCGTATCGCGACGCGGCGCGCCTCGAGAAGCGCTATCCGCTGATCACGGTGCACGGCGGCAAGCCGGCCGAAAGCGGGCCCTGCGAGCCGTTGGCGCCGCACGGCTTCTTCGGAAAGGAAGCCGAGACCGTCGACGCGATCGCGGCCTGGATGCTGGGGAAGCCCTTCGCGAAAGAGATTCGTTAGTGCTCTACGCCGGCACGATCTTCCTGTCGTCGTTCCTGCTGTTCCTGGTGCAGCCGCTGATTGCGCGGCTCATCCTGCCCTGGTTCGGCGGCAGCGCCGCGGTGTGGACCACCTGCATGCTGTTTTTCCAGGCGCTGCTGCTCGCGGGCTATGCCTACGCACATTGGCTGGCGAAGCTCTCGAGCAAGAGACTCGAGGCCGGCATTCATACGGTTCTCTTGTTAGCGGCAATCCTTACCCTGCCGATCGCGCCGGGGGAAGCCTGGAAGCCGGCGGGAGACGAGGAGCCGGTGAGCCGCATCCTGCTCCTCCTCGGCGCGTCGGTCGGCCTGCCGTACTTCCTGCTCGCGGCGACGAGCCCGTTGCTGCAGGCGTGGTTCGCGCGCGCGCGGCCGGGCGAGAACCCGTACCGCCTGTTCGCGGTGTCCAACCTCGCCTCGCTGGTCGCGCTCGTCGGCTATCCCTTCGTCGTCGAGCCCTTCCTTGGCGGCGCGCAGCAGGTGGGCGTCTGGTCATGGCTCTTCGGCGTGTTCGCGGTTCTTTGCGCCGCGATGGCCTGGCTGACGCCGCGGCAGGCGATGGAGGCGGCGACCGCGGACGAAACACCGACCGAAAGATCTCCCTATGTCTTGTGGCTCGCGCTGGCCGCTACTGGCTCGGTGCTGCTGCTCGCGGTGACGAACCATCTGACGCAGAACGTGGCTTCGGTGCCCCTGCTGTGGCTCGCGCCGCTCACGCTCTACCTCGCGAGCTTCATCATCACTTTCGAGGGCAAGGGCTGGTACCGGCCGCGGTGGCTGTGGTCGCTGCTCCTGGCGTGGATCGGCGCCATGGGATGGCTGATCGTCGACGACGATTTCCGTTTCGACCTGCCGCTGCAGCTCGGGATCTTCCTGCCGGGACTGTTCCTCGGCTGTCTTTTCTGCCACGGCGAGCTCTACCGGCTGCGGCCGGCGCCGAGCCGGCTCACCGCCTTCTATCTCGCGGTGTCGGCGGGCGGCGCGCTCGGCGGGCTGCTGGTGGCGGTGGTGGCGCCGCTCGCGTTCACCGGGTACTACGAGCTCGGTATCGCTCTGGTTGCGCTCGCGCTGCTCGCGGCGGTGCGCTTCGCGAACCTCAACGCCTTTGCGCGCTATGGCAGCCTGGCGGTGCTGCTGGGAATCGCCGGCTGCGCGGCGTACGACGGATTCCGATACCAGCGCGATGTGCTCATCGCCTCGCGCAGCTTCTACGGCGTGCTGCGGGTGAAAGAGTACGGCCTGGCCGGCGAGGAGTCGCACCTGCGGCGGCTGGTGCACGGCGCCATCATGCACGGCGAGCAGTACCTGCACGACAAGTTCCGCACCATGCTCACGACCTACTACCACGAGGACTCGGGCATCGGCGCGGCGATCCGCTCGGTGGGCAAGCGGCCGGCGCGCGTCGGGGTGATCGGCCTGGGCACCGGCACCATCGCGGCCTACGGCCGCCCGGGCGACGTCTACCGCTTCTACGAGATCGATGCCCGCGTGATCAGCGTGGCGCAGAGCGAATTCACCTACCTCGGCGACAGCAAGGCGAAGGTCGAGCTCGTCCTCGGCGACGCGCGGCTCGCCCTCGAGCGCGAGGCGCCGCAGGGATTCGACGTGCTGGCGGTCGACGCGTTCTCGAGCGACGCGATCCCGGTCCACCTCATCACCCGCGAGGCGCTCGGCGTGTACCTGAAGCACGTCAAGCCCGACGGCATCGTCGCGTTCCACGTCTCGAACCGCTTCCTCGACCTGATCCCGGTCGTGGCGCGCCTCGCGCAGGAGCACGGCGCGCACGTCGCGCTGGTGCGCGACGACCCCGACGAGGCAGTCGACTCGCGCCGCTCGCGCACCGACTGGGTGCTGGTATCGCGCGACGCCGCCGCGCTCGAGCGCGAGGCGATCGTCGAGCGCAGCCCGGAGGCGATCGAGGACAAGGCCGAGTGGCGCACCTGGACCGACGACTACTCGAACCTGATCCAGATCCTCAAGTGAATTCGGGGTCAGGGTCGCAATTCGTTTTCACGTACGTAAAAACGAATTGCGACCCTGACCCCGAATTCAGACGACGGCGCCTTCGTGCTCGTCGCGCCGGTCGCCGGGCTTCTTCTTGGCCGGAACGATGAACTGCTCGCGCCGGGCGCCGAGCCACATGACCAGCGGGCTCGCCACCAGCACCGAGGAGTAGATCCCGAAGCAGATGCCGATGGTGAGGGCGAGGGCGAAGTAGTGCAGCGCCGGTCCGCCGAAGATCAGCATCGTGGTGACCATCATCTGCGTGCACAGGTGGGTGATGATGGTGCGCGAGATCACGCCGGTGATCGCGGAGTCGATGACTTCGGCCGTGGTCGCCTTGCGCATCTTGCGGAAGTTCTCGCGCACGCGGTCGAACACCACCACCGACTCGTTCACCGAGTAGCCGAGCACCGCGAGCACCGCGGCGAGCACCGGTAGCGAGAACTCCCACTGGAAGAAGGCGAAGAAGCCGAGGATGATCACCACGTCGTGCAGGTTGGCGATGATGCCGGAGAGGCCGAAGCGCCACTCGAAGCGCATCCAGAGGTACAGCACGATGCCGACCGCGGTGACGAGCAGCGCGAGCGCGCCATAGTCCACCAGCTCGCTGCCGATCTGGGGGCCGACGAACTCCACGCGCCGCAGCTCTGCGCTCTTGTCCTGCTCCTGGAGAATTGAAACGACCTTCTGCGAGAGGTCCGCACTGCTCTGGTTCTTCTCCAGGTGCATGCGGATCAGCACGTCGCGCGAGGAGCCGAAGTTCTGCACCTCGGCCTTGTAGCCGGCTCCCTCGAGCGTGCGGCGGATGGCGTCGACGTCAGCCGCCCGCTGGTAGCCGACCTCGATCAGCGTGCCGCCGGTGAACTCGATCGAGAGGTTGAGGCCGCGGAACGCCAGGAAGCCGACGGCGGCGAGAAAGGTGACGAGCGAGATGATGTTGAAGACGAGCGCATGCCGCATGAACGGGATGGTTCGCCGGATCTTGAAGAACTCCATCTAGCGCGCTCTCATTTCCATGCGGTGTCGCCGATCGAGAGGTGCGCGACGCGCCGCCGGTGCCCGTACACCAGGTTGACGATGGCGCGCGACACCACGACCGCGGAGAACATCGAGGTCATGATGCCGAGGCAGTGGACGACCGCGAAGCCGCGCACCGCCCCCGGAACCATGAGGAGCGACACGCCGACGATGAACGTGGTGACGTTCGAGTCGAGGATCGTGGCCCAGGCGCGCTCGTAGCCGGCGTGGATTGCCGCCTGCGGCGTCGCGCCGCCGCGCAGCTCCTCCCGCACGCGCTCGTTGATCAGCACGTTGGCGTCGATCGCCATGCCGAGCGTGAGCGCGATGGCGGCGATGCCGGGCAGCGTCAGCGTCGCCTGCAGGAGCGACAGCAGCGCGATCAGCAGCAGCACGTTCACCGCGAGCGCGATCGACGAGATGACGCCGAACAGCACGTAGTACACCGACATGAAGAGCACGATGGCGATGAAGCCCCATCTCGTCGCGTTGAAGCCCTTCTCGATGTTGTCGCGTCCCAGGCTCGGGCCGACCGTGCGCTCCTCGATGATCTCCATCGGCGCGGCCAGCGAGCCCGCCCGCAGCAGGAGCGCGACATCGTTCGCCTCGGTGGTGGTCATGCGGCCGGAGATCTGCACCCGCCCGCCCGGGATCTCGCTGCGGATCACCGGCGCGGTGATCACCTCGCCCTTGCCCTTCTCGAGCAGCAGGATCGCCATGCGCTTGTTGACGTTCTCGCGCGTCACCTCCTGGAAGATGCGCGCGCCCTGGCCGTCGAGTCGCAGGTGCACCGCGGGCTCGTTGGTCTGGTTGTCGAAGCCCGGCTGCGCGTCGGTGAGGCGATCGCCGGTGAGCACGACCTGGCGCCGCACGAGCAGCGGCTGCCCGTTGCGCTCGACGTAGTACTCGGTGCCGAAGGGCGGCTGGCCGCGCGCCCCGGCGGCGAGCGCCTCGGGGTTGGTGTGCTCCTCGGCCACCATGCGGATCTCCAGGGTCGCCGTGCGCCCGATGAGGCGCTTCGCGCGCGCTACGTCCTGCACCCCGGGCAGCTGCACCACGATGCGCTCGGCGCCCTGCTGCTGGATGATCGGCTCGGCGACCCCGAGCTCGTTGATGCGGTTGTGCAGCGTGGTGATGTTCTGCTTGAGGGCGTATTCCTGGTTTCGCCTCACCGCCTCGGGCTTGAGCGTGGCGACGAGCAGCAGGTCCTGGCCATCCTCGCGCTCGGTGATCGTGAGATCGGGGAGATTGCCCAGCATCACCTCGCGAGCCTGGTTGCGCATCGCGGCGTCGCGGAAGCGCACGCGCAGGGTCTGTCCTTCGCGCGTCACGCCGCCGTGGCGCACGTTCTTCTCGCGCAGCTGCGAGCGGATGTCGCCGGCGATGCTCTCCAGGCGCTTGGTGGTGGCGCCCTGCATGTCCACCTGCAGCAGAAAATGCACCCCGCCGCGCAGGTCGAGGCCGAGGTACATCGGCAGCGCGCGGATCGCCGACAGCCAGCTTGGCGAGGCCGGCAGAAGGTTGAGCGCGACGACGTAGCTCACCTTCGGGTCGTCTTCCGGCGTGGCCTGCGGCGCGGCGCCGGGATTGAGCTCGGCGTGGATCAGGTCCTTCGCCTTGTATTGCGTATCGGTGTCGTCGAAGCGCACGCGGATGCCGCTCGGGTCGAACACCGCGCCGCGGTAGGGGATGCCGGCCTTCTTCAGCGTATCCTCGACCTTCTGCAGCAGCGCCGCGTCGACCTTGACCGTCGCCCGGGCGCTCGAAACCTGCACCGCGGGCGACTCGCCGAAGAAATTCGGCAGCGTGTAGAGGAACGCCAACGCGATCGCGAGTCCGATCAGCGCATAGCCCCAGGTGGGATATCTGTTCACTGAATGCTTTTGATCGTGCCCTTCGGAAGGAGGACCTGGATCGCCGCTTTCTGCACGTTGATCTCCAGGTTCGGCGCGATCTCGAGGCTGATGTAGGCGTCGCTGATCCGGGTGATGCGCCCGAGCACGCCGCCGGCGGTGATCACCTCGTCGCCTTTCTGCAGCGCCTCGATCATCGACTTCGTTTCCTTGGCGCGCTTCATCTGCGGCCGGATCATCAGGAAGTACAGCAGTACGAACATCAGGACAATCGGCAGCAGGCCGATGTATCCCGAATCGCCGCTGGGCGCGGCCTGGGCGAAGGCGGGCGAGATGATCACTGCGGACTCCAGAGGGAAAAAACGGCGGAAATTATAACAGCCGCCTGCGCTCTTCCAGCAGCTGTCGGGTTTTCTTCAAGAACATTCCTTGCTCGATGGCGCCGCGCAGCTCCCGCATGAGCTCCTGGTAGTAGTGCAGGTTGTGCAGCGTATTGAGCCGCGCCCCGAGGATCTCCTTCGCCTTGTCCAGGTGGTAGAGGTAGGCCCGGGTGAAGTGGCGGCAGGTGTAGCAGCCGCAGGTCTCGTCGAGCGGCGCGGTGTCGTCGCGGTAGCGCGCGTTGCGGATGCGGATGTCGCCGAAGCGCGTGAACAGCCACCCGTTCCTCGCGTTGCGCGTCGGCAGCACGCAGTCGAACATGTCCAGCCCCGCGCCCACCGCCTCGATGATGTCCTCGGGGGTGCCGACGCCCATCAGGTAGCGGGGCCGGTCCTCGGGCAGCTTCGTTCCCTCCAGGATCTTCGAGCGCTCCTCCTTCGGCTCTCCGACCGCCAGCCCGCCGATCGCGTAGCCGTCGAACCCGATGGTTTTCAGGGCCCGGACCGATTCTTCGCGCAACGCCGGGTAGACCCCCCCTTGAACAATGCCGAAAAGCGCGTTACCGCTGTCCCAGGCCTTCTTCGAGCGCGCAGCCCAGCGCATCGACATGCGCATCGATTCCGCCGCCTGCTGCTCGGTCGCCGGGTAGGCGAGGCATTCGTCGAACACCATCGCGATGTCGGAATTCAGCACGCGCTGGATGCGCATCGACTCCTCGGGTGTGAGGAACAGGCGATCGCCGTTGATCGGCGACGCGAATTGAACGCCTTCTTCGCTGATTTTTCTCAGGTTGCCCAGGCTAAAGACCTGGAAGCCGCCCGAGTCGGTGAGGATCGGCTTGTCCCAGGCCATGAAGCGGTGCAGGCCGCCGTGCTTCCCGATCACCTCGAGCCCCGGCCGCAGCCACAGGTGGAAGGTGTTGCCGAGGACGATCTGCGCGCCGAGCCCCGCCACCTCCTCGGGCGACATCGCCTTCACGGTGCCGTAGGTGCCGACCGGCATGAACGCCGGCGTGTCGACGCTCCCGTGGGCGAGCTCGAGAACGCCGCGCCGGGCTGCGCCATCCCTTGCAGTGACCTTGAAGTTCATCGCTCGATCAGCATCGCGTCGCCGTAGGAGAAGAAACGATAGCGCTCGGCGATCGCATGCGCGTAAGCCTTGCGGATATTCTCGAGCCCGGCAAACGCCGAGACCAGCATCAGCAGCGTCGATTTCGGCAGATGGAAGTTGGTGAGCAGGCGCTGCACCACGCGAAACCGGAATCCCGGGGTGATGAAGAGGTCGGTGTCGCCCTCCAGCTTGCCGCTCAGGTGTGCGGCTTCCAGCGCGCGCAACGCCGTCGTGCCGACCGCGAGCACGCGGCGGTCCTTGATCAGTTGCAGGGTTGAAGAAGAAATGCGGTAGCGCTCGCGGTGCATCCGGTGGGCTTCCAGTTCGTCAACACGCACCGGCTGGAAGGTTCCGAAGCCGACGTGCAGGGTGATTTTCGCAACGGTGGCGCCGCGCGCACCCACGGCGTTCAAGATCCCTTCATCGAAATGCAGCCCCGCGGTCGGCGCGGCGACTGCGCCGGGAACCGCGGCGTAAACCGTCTGGTAGCGCTCGGCATCTTCGGCGAGCGGTGCGTGCCGGATGTATGGCGGTAGCGGCACTGCCCCGAAACGCTCCAGCACGGACTCTATCGGTTGAGAAAAACGAACTCGATACAGCTCGCCGTCGCGCGACTCGATCGTCACCGGAAGGTCTCCGATGAAAACCTGCGAGCCGGGGGCCGGCGGATGGCTTGCCTTGATGAGCGCCAGCGCCTCGCGCTCGCCGAGCGCGCGCTCGACGAAGAGCTCGATCTTGCCGCCGCTCGCTTTGCGGCCGGCGAGGCGCGCCTTCACCACCCGCGTGTCGTTCAGGACGAGCGCATCTTTCTCGTCGACGAGTTGCGGCAGGTCGGTGAATTTGAGGTCCTGAAGGCTGCCGGTTCTCGCATCCAGGCGCAGCAGGCGGCTCGCGCTGCGCTGCGGCATCGGGTGCTGGGCGATGAGTTCGGTCGGCAACTCGTAGTCGAACTCGGAGACCCGCACCCCCGGAATTATAATTTCGGGCCTTTTCCCAGCCGGAATGGCGGAACCGGTAGACGCAGCGGACTCAAAATCCGCCGGTCGCAAGACCATGAGAGTTCGAGTCTCTCTTCCGGCACCACAGTTTGTAAAAAGTAAGCGTGAACCGGGCGCCTTTGCTGGACAGGGCAGGGGGGCGGGGGTAGGCTTTTCCCAGTAGAAATCAGATCTTTGGGGGGGATATGGCGAAGGCGCAAGTGCGGGTGCTGCCTTCGGCGCGCAACACGGTGATGGTGGTCGACGATCAGTCGACCGGCCGCGCCATTCTCGAGCAGGTGGTCCGGAGCCTGGACGAGCGCGTCGTGGTGGAAGGGTTCGCGCGCCCGGTGGACGCGGTGGTCTGGGCGACGCGCAACGTCTCCGACCTGGTGCTGGTCGACTACATGATGCCCGAGATGGACGGCATCGAGCTCGTGAAGCGCCTGAGGGCGATGCCCGGCTACGAGCACGTGCCGATCGTGATGGTCACGGTGCACGACGACCGCAAGGTGCGCTACGCGGCGCTCGATGCGGGCATCACCGACTTCCTGACCAAGCCGGTCGATGCGCGCGAGTGCCTCGCGCGCTGCCGCAACCTCCTGACGCTGCGCCGCCAGCAGCTCGCGCTGGAGGACCGCCGGCGCCTCCTCGAGCACATGGTCGAGGACGCGACGCGCGAAGTGAAGGAGCGCGAGAAGGAGACCCTGCTGCGGCTCGCCCGCGCCGGCGAATTCCGCGACGAGGAGACCGGCAACCACCTGATCCGCATGTCGCGCTATTCGCGCCTGATCGCGCACGCGCTCGGGCTTGAGCGCGACGAGGCCGAGACCATCGAGCTCGCCGCGCCGCTGCACGACATCGGCAAGATCGGCATCCCGGACCAGATCCTGCTCAAGGCGAACGCGCTAGAGAAAGACGAATGGCAGGTGATGCGCCGCCACCCGGTGATCGGCCACGAGATCCTGAAGGGCAGCGCGTCCAAGTACGTGCGCATGGGCGCGCTGATCGCGCTCGGGCACCACGAGAAGTACGACGGCTCGGGATATCCGAACGGCCTGGTCGGCGACCACGTGCCGCTGTGCGCGCGCATCGTCGCGGTGGCTGACGTGTACGACGCGCTGACCTCGGTGCGGCCCTACAAGAAAGCCTGGCCGAGCGAGCAGGCATTCGAGTACGTGCGCACGCAGGCGGGGCGGCACTTTGACCCGCGCATGGTCGAGGCGTTCCTCGGCGCGCGAGAGCAGGTGCTCGAGATCCAGCACGAATGGCGCGATGGCCGAGCCTAGCGCCCCCGCCGCCGCGGCGCCCAACGGCCTGCTGGCAGGCCTGAAGGCGCGCCTCAAGGCGCGCCCGGACACCGAGCACGAGCAGGGCGTCCTGCGCCTGGTGATCGGCGCGCTGCTGGTGCTGTACCTGCTGCCCGGCACCACCGGGACCGAGCGCGAGCTGATCCTCTGGGTCGGCAGCATCCAGTTCGTGGTCGGCGTGCTGATCTTCCTGCGCATCGCCTACACCACGCACATCTCGCCTTCGCGGCGCATCTTCGCCCAGCTCGCCGACGTCGCGACGATCAGCTGCTACATGGCGATCTCCGGCGAGTGGGCGGCGCCCCTCTTCCTGATCTACCTCTGGGTCACGTACGGCAGCGGCTTCCGCTTCGGTCCGAAGTACCTGCTGACCGAGCTCGTCATGAGCGTGGTCGGCTTCGCGATCGCCATCTACCTGAACCCATGGTGGCGCGAGCACACCGCGCTCGGCGTGGGGCTGCTGCTGGGCATGTTCTTTGTCAGCATGTACGTGCTGTCGCTGGTGCGGCGCATGTTCGAGGCGCTGGCGCGTGCCGAGGCAGCGAACGTGGCGAAGCGCCGCTTCATCTCGGTGATGAGCCACGAGATGCGCACGCCCCTCAACGCCATCATCGGCATGGCCGACCTGCTGCGCGACACCACCCTCACGCGAGAGCAGGCCGACATGCTGCAGACCCTGCGCGGCTCCTCGCGCGTGCTGCTGGGACTCGTCGAGGACGTGCTCGACTTCTCCAAGATCGAGGCCGGCAAGCTCGCGCTCGAGAAGACCGACTTCGACCTGCACGCGCTGGTCAACAGCACCTGCCGCATCGTCGCCGCGCAGGCCGCCTCCAAAGGCGTCGAGTTCGTGGTCTCGATCATGCCCGAGGTGCCGCCGGCGGTGCGCGGCGACCCGCACCACCTGCGCCAGATCGTGATCAACCTTGCCGGCAACGCGGTGAAGTTCACCGAGCGCGGCAGCGTTACGGTGCACGTCTCGGCGCATTCCGAGAGCGACAAGAGCGTGCGGCTCAAGTTCTCGATCCGCGACACCGGCATCGGCATCCCGGCCGAAGCGCAGGCGCGCATCTTCGAGAGCTTCACGCAGGCCGACCAGTCGACCTCGCGGCGCTTCGGCGGCACGGGCCTGGGCACCACCATCGCGAAGCAGCTGGTGGAGCTCATGGGCGGCAAGCTGGGACTCGAGAGCGCGGTCGGGCTGGGCAGCACCTTCTGGTTCGAGATCGCGCTCGAGAAGCAGCCCGAGCGCGCCGGGCTGGCCGGAGCGGGCGACCTCGCCGGCGCGAGAGTGCTGCTGGTCGGCTTCCCGCAGGCGCAGCGCGAGCCCCTCGAGCAGGCGCTCGCGGGCTGGGGCGTAACCCCGGTCGCCGAGGCGACGGTCGAGGAGGGCGTGGCGCGCCTGGTGGCGGAAATCTCGCTCGCCAAGCCCTACCACAGCGCGCTGCTCTACGCGAGCGGCGAGGATCCCAAGCTCGCGCAGCGCTTCCGCCGCGCCGCGCCGAACCCGACGCCGCACACGATCCTCGCGGTGCCGCGCGACGCCGACGTGCAGCGCTTCGACGTGCTCAGCTCGGGCTTCACCGCCATCCTCGAGCTGCCGTTCGACAAGCGCCAGCTCTTCAACGTGCTGCACTCGGTGTCGGCGGGCGAGGAGATGCGCGAAGGCGTGGTGCGGCTGCAGGACTATGCGCGCCGCGGCAGCGCGAAGAAGCTGCGCGTGCTGGTCGCCGACGACAATCCGACCAACCGCGAGGTCATCGGGAAGATCCTCGAGCGCGGCGGGCATAGCGTCACGCTCGCCAACGACGGCGAGCAGGCGCTCGACGCGCTGCAGCGCGACGCGTTCGACACCGTGATCCTCGACCGCAACATGCCGGGGGTGGGCGGCATCGAGGCGCTGCAGGCGCTGCGCCTGATGACGCGCGGCCGCGAGCGCCTGCCGGTGATCATCCTGTCGGCCGACGCGACCCCGGGGACCAAGCGCGAGGCGCTCGAGGCCGGCGCCGACGCCTTCCTGCCGAAGCCGGTGGAGGCGCTGAAGCTGCTGGAGGAGATCCAGACGCTGTGCGCCGCGGCGGCGGAGCGGGCGCAGCCCGCCGAGGCGATTCCCCAGAAGCACGGGGCAAGAGGCTTCGAGCCGGTGCCGATCGTCAATCTGGAGACCATCGACCACCTGCGCGAGCTCGGCTCGTCGGTGGCCTTCGTCGAGAAGTTGATCCGCGTGTTCATCGCCGACAACTCCACGCTCCTCGGCCGCGTCGAGCAGGCGCTCGCCGCGCGCAACTACCACGAGCTGCGCTCGCTGCTGCACGCGATGAAAGGCTCTTCGGCCAGCATGGGGACCGACCGGCTGACGCGCCTTTGCTCGAGCTACGACAAGCTGTCGGACGCCGAGCTAAGGCTGCAGGCGCCGGGACTGCTGCGCACGCTCACGGAAGAGCTCGCCACGGTGCGAGCGCAGCTCGAGCGTTACGTCGAAGAAAGGAAATCTTCAGCGGTCTAGCGGCAGCGGTTATGATCGATTGTCGTGGGACGCGCGTACTTTCAGCGTAGAGCGGAACTTCCGGACGCAGGCGAAGGCCGGCAGCTGCGGCTGCGTGCGGCCGACGGCTACGAGATCGGCGCCGTCTTCTATGCCGCGCTCAGGCCGCGCGCTCCGCGCCGGGTCGCCGTGCTGCACGGGGGCGCGGGCATCCCGGCTTTGCGCTACCGCCGGTTCGCGACCTTTCTCGCGGAGTGGGGAATCCCGGTGCTCACATATGACTACCGCGGCATCGGCCTGTCGCGCCCGCGCGCGCTGCGTGGGTTCCAGGCGACGATCGAGGATTGGGCCGAGTACGACGCCGCGGCCGCGATCGCCTGGGTGCGCGAGCGCTTCCCGCGCGACGAGATCCTGGGGTTATCCCATTCGATCGGCTGCCTGCCGCTCGGCGGCGCACCCAACACCGCCGAGCAGAGCCGCATCGTCCTGGTCGGCGCCCATACCGGCTACTACGGGGACTACCGGCCCCTGTACCGCCTGCCGATGGCTTTCGCCTGGCACGGGCTGATGCCGGCGCTGACGCGATTCGTGGGCTACTTTCCGGCCGACCGGCTCGGGCTTGGGGAAGACCTCCCGGCCGGCATGGCACTCGAGTGGGCGGAGCGCCGCCGGCCGGACCTGCGGCCGAACGGAGCGGAGCCTGCGGGGGAGCGCAGGCTCCGGCTCCTGGGCCACTGCGCCGCCTTGCAGTGTCCGGCCATTGCGATTTCCATCAGCGATGACGCCTTTGCTACCGTAGACGGCACCAAGCGGCTGCTTTCCTACTTTCCTCGCCTCTCTTCTCCTGAGCTGCTTCTCTTCACTCCGCCCGACGCGCAAGTGCGGCGCATCGGGCACTTCGGGTTCTTCCGCCGCGCGGTCGGCACGACCCTGTGGCCGCGCCTGCTCGCGCAACTCGATCCCGGTCGGACCGGCGGCGCTTAGCTCGCCATCGCCAGCGGCTCGAGCATCGCGGCCGCATCCTGGGGCCGCGGTGCGTGCTCGTGCTCCATGCGGCGGGCCTGCGCGCGTGCGAGCCGGCTCATCATCTTCATCTCGCGCTCGCCCAGCCGCAGCGCTGCGTCGACCCAGAGCTCGACGATGCCGTCCAGCTCTTCGCGCGTCACCGGCCGCACGAACTGGCGGGCACGGAACATGGCCTGCATGCCGTTACGGCGCTTGGCGTTGTCGGCGATGTAGCTGCGCACCGCGCTCTCGCCCTGGCCGTTCGGCGCCAGCACGTCGATCACGCCCATCTCGTGCAGCTTGTACGCCGGCAGCATCTTGCCGGACAGAATCAGCTCCTCCGCGGCGCGCATGCCGATGCGCCGCTCGAGCAGGCTGCACGCGCCCATGCCCGGGAACAGGTTGAACAGGATTTCCGGGAATCCGAGCTGGGCGCTTTCCTCGGCGATGATCACGTCCGAGGCGAGCGCGCACTCGAAGCCGCCGCCGAGCGCGTCGCCCTGCACCAGCGCGATGCTGGTCAGCGTCGGGCTGAAGAAGCTCTGGGTGCGCGGGTACTGGACGTCGATGCAGAGCTTCGCGTACTGCGCCAGCGCCTCGCGGTCGCCGGTCTTGATCAGCAGCACGAACAGCGCCAGGTCGCCGCCGAGGTTGAACACGCCCGGCGTGCGCGAGCTCGTCACGTAGTAATCCACCTTGCGCATCTCGCCTTCGAAGTCCACGCGCCCGCCGTTGTCGGCGAGTTGCTTGTCGTGCGCGATCATCGCCTTGAGCAGCTCCAGGCTGTAGCACGGCACGCCCTTCGGATTGAGATAAGCCCACACGGTGTTGATGGCCGGCTCGAATGCGGTCTCGTACCGGCTGTCTGTCTTGCTGTACGGCATGCACAGGCCCACTGCATCGTTCATGTTGCTCATTTGTCTTCTCCTTCCCCAAGAAGTAGTGCCCCCCGGGTCGGGGGCTTCCGGGTACCGGGTCCGTCGCCAGGGGACGACAGGCCAGGATCCCGCGATGATTAGACGCCGCCCTTACAAGGCTTTGCAATCAGGGTTTCCCTTATAAAACCGCCTTGTTGCGGTGCTCCGAACTCGGGTAAATTCAAGCCCGGGAGGAAGGCGCAGCCGGTCGATGTACGCCATCGTCTACAAATCCGACGGTTTTCCGATCTGCCGGCAGGTCCCCGGGGTCACCCCGGACCCGGTGGTGACCTGGAACACCGAGGCCGCGGCCAAGGCCTTCATCTCCTCCAAGGGGCATGAAGCGGAGTTCCAGCCCGTGCAGCTCACCGACGAGGCCATGGACAAGCTCGCCAGCACCATGGGCTGCCCGGTCGAAGCCATGACCTTCGAACCCTATCCGTCCTAATTGAGCCTCTCGTCCTAGGGGTCCCCCCTAGAACTGGAGGGTTAGAACTCGATGTTGTCGATCAGCCGGGTCTGTCCGAGCCGGGCGGCAGCCAGCACGACCCCCCCAGTCTCCCCGGGCCGCGGGACTGCCAGGTCCCCCCGGCGGCGCACCTCCACGTAGTCCGGCTTCCAGCCTGCTTTTGAGAGTAACTGGACGGCAGCGCCCGGGCCCGACCTTCCGGAAGCCACTTCCCGCACGACCCGGTACAGCCTGGGCGCCTCAGCCCGCTCGGCCGGGGACAGGTAGCTGTTCCGCGAGCTCATCGCCAGGCCATCGGGCTCGCGCACGGTCTCGGCCGCCTCGATCGCGACCGGCAGGTCGAGCTGGCGCACCAGGGCCCGCACCACCATGAGCTGCTGGTAGTCCTTCTTGCCGAACACTGCGACGCGCGGCTGCACGCAATTGAAGAGCTTCAGCACCACCGTCGCCACGCCGTCGAAGAACCCGGGCCGGAAGCGGCCCTCCAGCTCCCCGCCGAGAGGGCCTGCCTGCACCCTGACTTGTTGTTTTTCCGGATACAGGACCTTTTCATCCGGCGCGAACAGAAATTCCACCCCCTCGGACTCGAGCAGCTCGCAGTCGCGCTCGAAGGTCCTTGGGTAGCGCTCGAAGTCCTCGCCCGGCTGGAATTGCAGGCGGTTCACGAAGATGCTCACCGCCACTGCCGGGGCGTGGCGGCGCCCTTGCCGAACCAGCGACAAGTGCCCGGCGTGCAGGTTGCCCATGGTCGGGACGAAGGCGACGGTCCCGGCGGCGACGGCGCGCCGCAGGCTCGCGATGTCGCGCAGGATCTGCATCAGCCGAGGTTGAAGAACTCACGCCGGCTGCGCATCGCGCGCAGCCGCGAGATCAGGAGCTCGAAGTCCGGATCTCGCTCGACGAAGTTCAGGTTCTCGGAGTTCACGATGAGCAGCGGCGAGGCGTCGTAGTGGTAGAAGAAGCGCGCGTAGCCCTCGACCAGGCGGGCGAGGTAATCCTCGCTGATGTCGCGCTCGTAGCGCGCCGCTCGGCGCCGCACGCGCTCGATCAGGACCGCGGGCTGCGCCTGCAGGTAGATCACCACGTCGGGCGGCGGAGAGCGCAGGCGCAGCACCGCGTAGATCTTCTCGTAGAGGGCGAGCTCGTCCGCGGACAGCGTGAGGCGGGCAAAGAGCGGATCCTTGTCGAGCAGGAAGTCGGCGATGACGGCGCGCCCGAACATGTCGGGCTGCGCGAGCGGCTCGAGCATGCGCGCGCGCTGGAAGAGGAAAAAGAGCTGCGTCGGCAGCGCATAGCGCGGCATGTCGTCGTAGAAGCGCGCGAGGAACGGGTTCTCCTCCGGGCGCTCGAGCACGAGGTCCGTCCCCAGGCGCGAGGCGAGGCGCCGCGCGAGGCTCGTCTTGCCGGCGCCGATCGGCCCCTCGACCACGAGGTGGCGGAACTTATCCACGGAAAATGAAATAGACCGCTCCCATGATGCAGAGGGACGCCCACAGGTAGTCCAGCTTCACCGGCTGGTTCATGTACAGGACCGCGAAGGGCACGAACACCCCGAGCGTGATCGCTTCCTGCAGGATCTTGAGCTGCGGCAGCGAGAGCTCGGTGTAGCCGATGCGGTTCGCCGGCACCATCAGCAGGTACTCGAAAAACGCGATCCCCCAGCTCGCGAGCGCCGCGATCCACCAGGGCTTGGCGGCGAGGTTCTTGAGGTGCGCGTACCAGGCGAAGGTCATGAAGACGTTCGACGCGACGAGGAGCAGGCCGCAGGTGACGCTCGGGGAGAGTTGCATTCAATCGATCCTTTCGATCTTCTGGTCTGCGCAGGCGTCGAGGCAGGCGTTGAAACGCGGTTGCAGATCCGGAGAAATCTCGAGCAACGGCCGCAGCACGAAGGCGCGCTCATGCATCCGCGGATGCGGGATCTTCAAGCCTGGAAGGTCGAGCGAGCGCTCGCCGTAAAGCAGGACGTCCAGGTCAAGGGTGCGCGGCGCGTTGGCGAAGCTGCGCCGGCGGCCGTGGCGATCCTCGATCTCCTGCAGCTCGGCGAGCAGGCGCTCGGCCGGCAGCCCGGTCTCGAGCCGGGCGACGGCGTTTACGAAATCCGGCTGCGCGGCATGACCGACCGGGGCGCTGCGATAGAGCGACGATTTTTTCACCAGCCGGGTATGGGGCATGCGGTCCAGCTCATCGAACGCTTTCCGGACTTGCGTTTCCGGCTCCTCGAGGTTGGAGCCGATTCCAACGTAAGCGATGGTCACGCCGTTTCAGGGGCGGACGCCGCAGCCGCCGGGCCTTTCTTGCGGCGGCGCCGGCGGCGTTTTCTCGGGGCGGTGTCCGGCAGCAGCATCGCCTTGCGCGTGTCCGCGTCGGCGCTCTGGAACGTCCGCCACCATGCCTCGAGCTCGGCCGGCACTTCGCCGCTCGCCGCGCGCAGGGCGAGGAAGTCGTAGGCCATGCGGAAGCGCGGCGCCTCGAGCGTGCGGAAGGCGCGGTTGCCGGAGCGGCCGTCGAAGCGCGGCTGCATCGCCCAGACTTCGCGCATCGTCGCGGTCAGCCGGCGCGTGATGGCGAGCTTGGCGCACTGCGTGTCGAGCACCTCGTCCATCGCGGTCTCGAGCGCCGGTATCGCGCGCTCGCCGCGTGCCTGGCGCGACTTCCACGCCGCGAGCACCTCGTGCCACAGGAGCGCCGCGAACAGGAACGCCGGCGACACCGGACGATCGGCGAGCACCCGCTCGTCGGTCTGGGCGAGCGCGAGCGTGACGAAGCGCTCGCCGAGCGGCTGCTCGAGGATCACGTCGAGCAGCGGCAGCAGCCCCTTGTGCAGGCCGACCTCGCGCAGCTGGCGCAGGCACGCGCTGGCGTGGCCCGAGAGCAGCAGCTTGAGCATTTCGTCGAACAGGCGCGCCGGCGGAACGCGCTCCATCAGCGGCGCGAGGCTGCGGATCGGCTCGCGCGTGTGGGGGTCGAGCGTGAGGCCGAGCTTCGCCGCGAGCCGCACGCCGCGCAGCATGCGCACCGGATCCTCCCGGTAGCGGGTTTCCGCGTCCCCGATGACGCGCATCACGCGCTTCTTCAGGTCGGCGAGCCCGCCGTGGAAGTCGACGACTTCCTCGGTGGCCGGGTCGTAGTACAGGGCGTTCACGCTGAAGTCGCGGCGCAGCGCGTCGCCTTCCTGCGTGCCGAACACGTTGTCGCGCAGCACGCGCCCGTGCTCGTCCTTCTCCGAGGTGTCGTCGGCAGAGCGGAAGGTGGACACCTCCACGGTCTCGGGGCCCATCATGACGTGCACCAGGCGAAAGCGCCGGCCGATGATCAGGGCGCGGCGAAAGAGCGGCTTGACCTGCTCCGGGCGCGCATCGGTCGCGATGTCGAAATCCACCGGGACGATGCCGAGGAGCAGGTCGCGCACCGCGCCGCCCACGACGTAGGCGGAAAAGCCGGCCTCGCGCAGCACGGCGCACACCTTGGCGGCGGCGGGGCTCAGGCGCTCGCGCGCGAGGCCGTGCCTCTCGCGCGGCACCCGCTGCATGCCTTCGGAGGCGAGCCCCAGCACCCGCCGGATGAAGCGCTTGATCATTCGAGGCCGGGGATTCTACCGGAGCGAGATGCGTTCCCATCCGCGGCGGGCGGCCTCGCGCGCGAGAGTCTCGTCCGGGTCGACCGCCACCGGGCGCGTCATGCGCTCGAGCAGCGCGAGGTCGTTGTGCGAGTCGCTGTAGCACGTGCTCGCCTCGAAATCGGCCAGGCGCCGGCCGAGCCCGGCGAGCCATTCGTCCAGGCGCACGAGCTTGCCGTCCCGAAAGCACGGCGTCCCGGCCACGCGGCCGGTAAAGCGGCCGTTGCGCCGCTCGGGCTCGGTGGCGATGAGGTGCTCGATTCCGAACTCGCGCGCGATCGGCGCAGTCACGAAGCTGTTGGTCGCGGTGATGACGGCGCAGAGCTCCCCGGCCTGCAGGTGGCGGCGGACCAGCGTGCGTGCCGCCGGGGTGATCATGGGCAGGATGCGCGCGCGCATGAATTGGGCGTGCCAGCGCTCGAGCTCTGTGGCGGTATGGTTGGCAAGCGGGCGCAGCGCGAAGCCGAGGAACTCGTGGATGTCGAGCGTGCCCGCCTTGTACTGCTCGTAGTACTTGCGGTTCTGCGCTTCGTAGGCCGCGCGATCCACCACGCCCTGGTCGCACATGAACTGGCCCCACTCGTAGTCGCTGTCGCCGGCGAGGAGGGTGTTGTCGAGGTCGAACAGGGCCAGGCGCATGAGCGCCCGGAGTTTAAGGCGAACTTCTTCTTAGAACCGGCGCTGGACGCCGATGCGGAAGTCCTGAAGGCGGAACAGACCCGAGGCGTCGCGCCCCAGCGTCTCGGCGCTGAGCGCCCAGTCCGCGGACAACGAATAGCTGCCGTACAGCGAAACCTGCCGGTTCTCGTCCACGTAGTAGGTGCCGCTGGCCATCGACATGCCGAGGCTGCCGCGGTCACCGAACGGGTAGGTCAACTGCATGCGCTGGCCCGGCGCGAAGCCGACCGCCTCGCGCCAGGTGTAGAGCGCGAAGCCGAAGCGGTCGTAGTCCGGCGCGAGCCAGCCGCGGGCGAACGTCGGGTCGAGGCCGGGCTCGCCTTGCTGCGGCAGCCGCAGGCCGGACTGGCCCAGCGTTTGGCCGGCAAACAAGAACAGCAGGAAGAGGGCGGCTCTGGCTTTCATCGGAGCGATTCCAATCTACTCGCCGGACTGGGCACTGTCGAGGTGAGGATTCCCCGACTGTGGCGGCGGAGCCACGGATTTACCGAAATTTTCGTTCCAGCGCTTCCCGAACCAGGGGAAGGGTCACCGGGCGCTTGGCGGCGAGCGAGTAACGGTCGAGGGCATCGAGGACCGAATTGAGGCTCGGCAGGTCGCGCGGCAGCCGGGTCAGGAGGTACCCGACAACCTCGTCGGGAAGCCGCAACCCCCGGCGCGCCGCCTCGGCGCGCAGGTGCAGCGCCTTCTCGGCGTCGCTCAACGGCTTTAGCTGGTACACGAGGCCCCAGGCCAGGCGGGTGCGCAGGTCCTCGCGCAGCGCGAGCTGCGCCGGCGGCCGGCTGCCCGCGGCGAGCACCGGCGGCGCGCCTTCGCGCGCCGCGTTGATCGCCGCGAACAGGCCTTGCTGCGCGGGCTCGTCGAGATCGTCCACATCGTCGGCGGTCACCAGGCCGGGATTCGCCTTCGCAGCCGATCGCAGCAGATGGGTGCGCCCGCTTCCCGGCTCTCCCCAGAGATACATCACGGCGTCGCGCGTTGCCCCGGCGGCGAAGCTGCGCAGGCTGGCGACGGCTTCGGCGTTCGGGCCGGCGACGTAGTTATCGAAATCCGGCTCGACCGCGGCCGCGAGGTCGAGGATGAGTTGCATCGTAAAATTCCAATCTAGCATGTCGAAAGGGCTCTCCTACCGCGACGCCGGCGTCGACATCGACGCGGGCGACGCGCTCGTCGAGGCGATCAAGCCGTTCGCCAGGCGCACGATGCGCCCGGAGGTGCTGGGCGCCATCGGCGGCTTCGGCGCGCTGTGCGAGATCCCGAAGAAGTACCGCCACCCGGTGCTGGTCTCCGGCACCGACGGCGTCGGCACGAAGCTCAAGCTCGCGTTTCAGCTCGACCGGCACGACACCGTCGGGATCGACCTGGTCGCGATGAGCGTCAACGACGTGCTGGTGCAAGGCGCCGAGCCGCTCTTCTTCCTCGACTACTTCGCCTCCGGCAAGCTCGACGTGCAGGTCGCCGCAAGCGTGATCCAGGGCATCGCCAAGGGCTGCGAGCAGGCCGGTTGCGCGCTGATCGGCGGCGAGACCGCCGAGATGCCGGGCTTCTACGCCGCGGGCGAGTACGACCTCGCCGGCTTCTGCGTCGGCGTGGTCGAGAAGGAGCGGATCATCGACGGGCGCTCGATCCGCGCGGGCGACGCGCTGCTCGGCCTCGCGTCGAGCGGCCCGCATTCCAACGGCTATTCGCTGATCCGCAAGATCCTCGAGCGCGCCAAGCCGCCGTTCGACCTGCTTACGCCGACGCGCATCTACGTCAAGCCGGTGCTGAAGCTGCTCGAGGGCGTCGCGGTGAAGGGGCTCGCGCACATCACCGGCGGCGGCCTGACCGGCAACGTCCCGCGGATGCTCCCCAAGGATTTGCTTGCGACAATCCACAAGGCAGCCTGGCCGCGGCCCGAGGTGTTCCAGTGGCTGCAGCGCGAGGGCAAGGTCGCCGAGGACGAGATGGCCGGCGTGTTCAATTGCGGCATCGGCATGGTGCTCGCCGTCGAGCGCGCCGACGTGCAGCGCGCCATGGAGAGCTTGCGGGCCTCAGGCGAAACGGTCTACGAGATCGGCGCGATCGAGAAGTCCTCGGGCGAGCCCGACGCGGTGATCGTCTAGCTCGGTTTCACCCGGTACACGACGTCGTGCTCGCGTGCGTGCTCGGCCACCTTCAGGCCGAAGTCATCGTCCGTCCCCACCTGCTCGACCGAGGCGTGACCGATCTGCAGCGATTCCACGCGCTGGCTGAAGTCGCTGGTGTGGCCCTTGACGTGGATGTTGTCGCCGACGCGCAGGGTGACGCCGGGCTCGAGCTTGACCACCGCGACGGACAGATGGCCGAAGTAATGCGTCACTATGCCGATTCGCTCGCCGGGTAGCGGCGCGGGCGCAGAAATCGCTGGCTTGGCTGCCTTCGGCCTCGGTTTCTTGAGGACCTTCTTTACCGCCTTGAGGACCTTCTTGACCACTTTCTTCAACGGCTTCTTGCGCCGCAGCTTCGACTTCGCCTTCTTCTTTGCCTTGGCCATGCACCCTCCTCAGGGTTGAATCATTGTCCCGCGCTCGAACCGCGCCGCGCAAGGTAGATTCCCCCGAGCACGATGATTCCGCCGAGTACCTGCAGGGGTACGAGGCCCTCTGCAAGCAGGAGCCAGGCGAACAGCGCGGCCATCACCGGCTGGAACAGCAGGCTCACCGACGAGAACGCCGCGGGCAGGTGGGCGAGGGCGTAGGCGATGAGGCCCTGGCCGGCGGCGTGCGAGATGAGCGCGAGGCCGACGAGCATCCACCATCCGAAGGCCGAGGCCGGCAGCATCGGCTCGCCCGAGGCGAGCGCCACCGGGAAGAGAAATAGCGCGGTGATCGTCGTCGTCACCGCCATCAGGTGCAGCGTGGTTTCGCCGCGATCGCGCAACCCTTTCACGGCGAGGATGTAGCCCGCGTAGAACATCGCGGTCACCACGCCGAGCGCATCGCCGGCGAGGCCGGTAGCGGAGAACTCGAGGCTGGTGTGCACGAGGAGCGCGACGCCGGCGAGCGCGGCGGCCAGCCCCGCGAGAAACAGGCCGCTCGGCCGCTGGCGCAGGAAGGTCCACGCGGCGAGCGTGACGAAAATCGAAGCGAGGTTGGCGAGCAGGGTCGAGTTCGCCACCGACGTGAGCTTGATCGAGGTGTGCCAGAAGGCGAGGTCGCCGGCGAAAGCAAATCCCGCCGCGAGCAGCAGCGGCCATTTGCCGGAATAGCGCCGGGTTCTGGCCTTGGACTTGAGGGCATAGAGGATCCAAAGCACGGGAACGGCGAGAGCGACCCGCCAGAAAGCGGTCGCCGTCGGACCCGCCTCGGACACGCGTACGAAGATCGGCGACAGCGCGATGCAGGTGGCGCCGAGAAGGAGCGCGAGGAGGGCGGAATTCGGCGCGGGATTCATGCCCCGCGCATGGTAAGGGCTTTACTTCAGATCATTCCAACGCTTTTGCGCCGCCTCGTAGCGCTTGCGCGCGAGCTCGACTTCCTGCTCGAGCTGCGCCTGGCGCCCGAAGTAGGCGTCGTTCGGCCGGCTGCCGCCGCCGGCGCTCCCCTGGCGCTCGCCAGCCTGCGACTCGATGCCCTGGTCGCGCCGCTTCTCGGCCTCCTGCAGCTCGAGGTAGGCGGTGCGCGCCTCCTCGACGGCCTTGTCAAGCTCCGCGGTGCGATCTTGCGCCAGGGCGGACGCAGAAAGCGCGATTGCGGCGAGGATCGAAAGAACTATGCCTGAGCGTTTCATGGGGACCTTTCCGGTACAATTTTTTTGACATGGCAGCGCCGCGTTTCGTTCACCTGAGGCTGCACAGCGAGTACTCGGTGAGCGACGGGATTGTGCGCATCGAGGAGGCCGTCGAGCGCGCCCGGGCCGACGCCATGCCGGCCCTCGCGCTGACCGACGCCGGGAACCTGTTCGGCATGGTGAAGTTCTACGGCGCGGCCCGGGCGGCAGGGGTGAAGCCGGTCATCGGCGTCGATTGCTGGCTGCAGAACGACGCCGACCGCGACAAGCCGTTTCGCCTGCTCCTGCTGTGCGCCTCGCGCGCCGGCTACCTGCGCCTGTGCGACCTGCTGTCGCGCGCCTGGCTGCGCAACCAGCACCGCGGCCGGGCCGAGCTCGCCCGAGAGTGGTTGCAGGATGCCGAGGGCCTCATCGCCCTGTCCGGAGCGGCGTCGGGCGATGTCGGACAGGCGCTCCTTGCCGGGCACGACGAGGCCGCCGAGCGGCTCGCGCAGGGCTGGGCGGCGCTCTTCCCGGGCCGCTATTACCTGGAGCTGCAGCGCGCGGGCCAGCCGCACGCCGAGGCGCTGCTGGCGCGCTCGGTGGCGCTCGCTTCGCGGCTGGGCCTGCCGGTGGTCGCCACCCACCCGGTGCAGTTTCTCGACGCCGGCGATTTCCGCGCCCACGAAGCGCGCGTGTGCATCGCTACCGGCCACATCCTCGGCGACCAGCGCCGCCCGCGGCGCTTCACGCCCGAGCAGTACTTCAAGCGGCAGGACGAGATGGCGCGCCTCTTCGCCGACATCCCGCAGGCGCTCGAGAACTCGATCGAGATCGCGCGGCGCTGCAACCTCGCGATCGAGCTCGGCAAGAGCCGCCTGCCGGCCTTCCCGACGCCGGCGGGAGTGGGCGTCGAGGATTACCTCCGGCAGCAGGCGCACGACGGGCTGAAGAAGCGCGGCTTGCAGAACGTGGAGCGGCTCGAGTTCGAGCTGAAAACCATCATCCAGATGGGCTTTGCCGGCTACTTCCTGATCGTGGCCGACTTCATCAACTGGGCCAAGCAGAACGGCGTTCCCGTCGGGCCGGGGCGCGGCTCGGGCGCGGGATCGCTGGTCGCCTATTCGCTGGGCATCACCGACCTCGACCCGCTGAAATACGACCTGCTGTTCGAGCGCTTCCTCAACCCGGAGCGCGTGTCGATGCCCGACTTCGACATCGACTTCTGCCAGGACGGCCGCGACCGCGTGATCGATTACGTGCGGCAAAAATACGGCGAGGGCAGCGTTTCCCAGATCGCCACGTTCGGCACCATGGCAGCGCGCGCCGTGCTGCGCGACTGCGGACGCGTGCTCGACCTGCCGTACAGCTTCTGCGACCAGCTCGCGAAATTGGTTCCCGTGCAGCCGGGCAAGCTGATCACGCTGGACGACGCGCGCAAGGCGGAGCCGCTGCTCGCCGAGCGCGAGAAGAACGAGGACGAGGTGCGCGAGTTGCTCGAGCTCTCCGAGAAGCTCGAAGGCCTGGTGCGCAACGTCGGCATGCACGCCGGCGGCGTGCTGATCGCGCCGGGGCGGCTTACCGACTTCTGCCCGCTCTACGCCGCGGACGGCGCGCAGGTGATCTCGCAGCTCGACAAGGACGACGTCGAGGCGATCGGCCTGGTGAAGTTCGACTTCCTCGGCCTCACCACGCTCACCATCCTCGACTGGGCGGAGCGGTTTGTGCGCGGCTTGGGACAGGCGGATTTTTCCCTGGCTCAGGTCCCCTTGGATGACGCGCAGACCTACAAACTTCTCTCCTCGGGCAACACCACGGCGGTGTTCCAGCTGGAATCGCGCGGCATGCGCGATCTCATCAAGCGCGCGCGCCCCGACCGCTTCGAAGACGTGATCGCGCTGGTCGCGCTGTACCGGCCGGGACCGATGGACCTGATCCCCGAGTACATCGAGCGCAAGCACGGCAAGCGCGTCGACTACCTCGACCCGCGCCTCGAGCCGATCCTCGGTCCGACCTACGGCATCATGGTGTACCAGGAGCAGGTGATGCAGATCGCGCAGGTGATGGGCGGCTACACGCTCGGCGGCGCCGACCTCCTGCGCCGCGCCATGGGCAAGAAGAAGCCCGAGGAGATGGCGCTGCAGCGCGACAGCTTCGTCGAAGGCGCGCAGAAGAAAGGCCTCGCCCGCGGCAAGGCGACGCAGCTCTTCGACTTGATGGAAAAGTTCGCCGGCTACGGCTTCAACAAGTCGCACGCCGCGGCCTATGCGCTGCTCGCCTACCAGACCGCGTACATGAAGACGCACCACGCGGCCGCGTTCGCCGCCGCCAACCTTTCCGCGGTCATGGACGACACCGACAAGGTGCGCCAGTTCCACGAGGACGCGCTGGCAAACGGCCTCACCATCCTGCCGCCCGACGTCAACTCGTCGGAGTACCGCTTCGTGCCGGTGGACCGCGGCACGATCCGCTACGGGCTGGGCGCCGTCCGCGGTACCGGCCAATCCGCGATCGAGAGCATCTTGTCCGCCCGCAAGGAGGCGCCGTTCACGAGTCTGTTCGACTTCTGCAGCAGGGTGGACAAGCGGATGGTGAACCGGCGAGTGCTCGAGGCGCTGGTCCGCGCCGGCGCGTTCGACGCGATCGACGCGAACCGCGCGCGCCTGCTCGCCTCCGCGGGCCGCGCCTTCGAGGCCGCCGAGCAGGCCGAGCGCCAGGCGAGCCAGGAGAGCCTGTTCGGCGAAGCCGAGGCGCCGCGCGGCGGGGCGCACGTCACCGTCGAGGCGCCGCCGTGGGATACGCGGCAGAAGCTGCTGGAGGAAAAGGCGGCGCTCGGCTTCTACCTTTCGGCGCATCTGTTCTCGATCTACGAGCGCGAGCTGAGCCGCTTTCCGCGCACCGCGCTCGCAAAGCTGAGCCCCGGCGAGCGGGTGTGGATGGCCGGGATCGTGGTCGCGGCGCGCGCGCAGATGACGCGCCGCGGCCGCATGATGGTGGTGATGCTCGACGACGCCACCGCGCAGGTGGAGATCTCGGTGTTCAACGAGCTGTTCGAAAGACACCGCGAGAAGCTGAAGGAAGACGCGCTGCTCGTGGTCTGCGGCAGGGTGCAGGACGACCAGTTCTCCGGCGGCCTGCGCGTGCTCGCCGAGGAGCTGCTGGACCTCGACGGCCTGCGCGCGCGCTACGCCGCCCGCCTGAAGATTTCCATGAACGGCGGGGCCGATGCCAAGCGGCTGCAGCAGGTCCTGGCGCCTTATCGCGCCACCGGAAACGGCGCGTGCCTGGTGGTGGTCGCCTATGGCAACGGCAACGCTGCGTGCGAAGTCGTGCTCGGCGAAGGCTGGCGGGTGCGGCCCGACAGCAAGCTCCTCGCGGATCTCGGCGATTGGCTCACCCCCGAGAACATCGAGCTTGTTTTCGGCAGTTAGTTAACCGCCCCATGCGCCCAACGCACGGCGCACGGACTGCCGAATAACGTGCGGTAGTGGCGGTACCAGGCATTGACCAGGCGCTCGCCGGGATCGATGCGCCGCTTCTCCGCGAGGAACTCGCGCAGCTGCGGGTAGCACGCCTCGGCCTGGGCGCGCGTCGCCTCCGGGGTGCAGGACACGGGGAAGCTGCCGCCCTGCACGATCGCCGCGTCGATCAGGCTGCGGCGCAGCTGGGTCGCGCGAACCGCCGCGCCGAGCGCCGCCGGCTCGGCGAGATGCAGCGTGACCGCGGCGTATTCGCGTCGCGCCCAGCGCAGGAACGAATCGTTCTCCGGCACCGTGTGGCGCGCCTCGACGCCGGCAAGCGCCATGCGCCATTCTTCGCAGCGGCCGCGCGCCTCGTCGAGGAATGCCTGAAGCTTCTCGGGAGGCAGCAACAGCCGCAACCCACGTCCCGGCACGACGGGTCTTCCTGACCGTTCCACAGCATTGTTGACCGCGCGCGACAGCGAGCCGATGTCGAGCGTGACGCTGTAGAGCGCGCCGAACAAGCCCTGGCCGCCGGCGACCAGCGCGAACAGCTCGCGATGCGCGGTGCGGCTCGCGCGGCGCAGCTCGCCACCGGGGGTCACCACGGCGATCGATTCGACGTGCAGGACTGCCGGCCGGCCGTCGGGGCCGGCGGCATTGTGCGCGAGGCTGTCGCCGACGGTGCTCATCGTGGTGTGCGTGCCCGCGGCGCGCGGATCGCCGGGGCGCAGCGATGCGGCGATCGCTTTCCACGGCGTGCTCGCCTGGACCTCCACCAGGCCATGGCCTTCATCGACGCGCAGCAGGCGATCGAGGCGTGCAGCGTCGTAGGAGCGCCCCTCGCGGACCGCAGCGCTAAGTTCGAGAGCGGACAACGGGATAGAACGCGGATCGGTCATGGCCTCCTCCACTCGAAGTTGCGAAAGTGTTTTCCCTGCGGCATTGTTCCGACAGCGGATGCCGCGGCGCAACAGGCGCTTGCAAGGTGGCGTTATCTGATACCGTAAGTCGCATGCCTGCGGCCAGCCGCTTCGTCGAGGCGCTCAAGAGGAGCGTTCGCGCGCGCGGGCTCACCTACGCCGAGCTGGCGCGCCGCCTGCGGATCTCCGAGGCGAGCGTGAAGCGCATGTTCTCGCGCGGCACTTTCACCCTTTCGCGCGTCGAGGAAGTGCTCGCCGCGGTCGACCTCGATCTCTACGAAGTCGCGCGCATGAGCCGCGGCGGCGGCGCCGGCCCGGCGCAGCTCACGCACGAGCAGGAGCTCGGCCTCGCCGGCGACGAGCGGCTGCTCGCGGTGTTCTGGCTCCTCCTGAACGGCTGGAGCTTCGAGGAGATCCTCGAGGGCTACGCGGTCGCGCGCACCGAGCTCACCATCGCGTTCGCGCGCCTGGAGAAGCTGAAGCTGATCGAGTGGGGGCCGCGCGAGCGCGCGCGGCTGCTGGTGCCGCGCGACTTCCTCTGGCGCGCGGGCGGACCGGCCAAGAAGGCCTACGCGCGGCGCGCGATGGCGGAATTCCTGCAGGCGCGCTTCGACGGTCCGCTCGAGCTCATCCGCTTCGAGCCGCGCGAGCTGTCCGCCGAGTCGGCGGCGACGCTCAAGCGCAAGCTCGAGCAGCTGCTCGCGGAGTTCGGCGAGATGGCGGAGGCCGACTCCGCGCTGCCGGCGAGCCGCCGCACCCCGGTCGCGATGCTCGCCGCTTGCCGGGCGTGGCAATTCTCGGCGGTCAGCGCGATCAGGCGGCGGAAGAACGCCTAGAGCGTCGGCCGCAGCTCGAAGCCTTCGGTTGCGGGTTCATCCGGCGCTGCCTCGACCCGCACGTCCGTGACGCGTGCCGCGGGCGGTCCGCGCCGCGCCCAGGTGGCGAGCGCCGCGAGCGCCGGCGGTGAGCCCTGCGCCAGCGCCTCGACGCTGCCGTCGCGGCGATTACGCACCCAGCCGGCGAGACCGAGCTTCTGCGCTTCGTCTTGCAGCGCGTAGCGAAAGCCGACGCCCTGCACGCGCCCGGTGATCCGCAGTCGCTGCGTCGCCATGTCAAAAATGGTATTCTGATTTTCAGCAGTGAAAGGTGCAAAAAAGGGGGGAGAAAAGAAATGCGCGCTGGTTTGCTGGTCATCGCCGGGCTCGCCCTGATCGGTTTCGTGGCGGTCGCGGTGGTCCTGCCGCGGATGCAGGGTTCTGAGATGCGCGAGGCCGCGCAGGCGCTGGTCGCCGGCGCGGAGGCGGCGAAGCAACAGGTGGGAAGCGCAGCGGAAAAATCCGGCAGCCTCGCCACCGCCGGCAACGGCATCAAGGCGCTCGAGAACGACCATCCGAAGCACGGCAAGATGAAATGGATCGTGTCGCAGAACGGCGCCATCCGCGGCTGGAACGAGAAGAACGCGCTCGAGGTCACGCTGACGCCCTCGCTGCAGGGCGGCAAGGCGAGTTGGAGCTGCAAAGGCTACCCGGTCGACGCGATGCCGCCGACCTGCGGCGGCAAGGGCTAGCCCGGTGCGCAAGACCCTCGCCTTACTCGTCCTGGCGGCGGGATGCGCGAGCGTCGAGCCGCAGCAGGACCGGGTCGTCTATCACCTGAGCGAAGGATTGCCGCAGGCCTCCAACGGCCTGCGCAACATCGGCAATCACCTCGAAGTCAACCCGAAGGCGCGCATCGTCGTCGTGTCGCACGCGCGCGGCGTCGATTTCCTGATGAAGGACGCCAAGGACGCGAACGGCAACCGCTACGAGGACCTGGTCGAGCAGCTGAAGATGCGCGGCGTGCGCTTCGACGTCTGCGAGATCACGCTGCGTAACCGCAAGCTCGCCAAGGATCAGTTCATCGCGGAGGTCAGCTGGGTGCCGTCGGGCGTGGCCGAGGTCACCCGCCTGCAGCAGCGCGAGGGCTTCGCCTACCTGAAACCGTGATCGCGCGGCGGTAGCCGCTTGCGGCCTGGGCGGGCGAGCCGGCGGTGAAGCCGAGGTCGCGCAGCAGGCCGTCGTGGATGCCGTAGATCCAGCCATGCACGGTGAGCGGCTGCCGGCGCGCCCAGCAGTCCTCGACGATCGACGTGCGGCAGACGTTGGCGACCTGCTCGATCACGTTCAGCTCGCACAGCCGGTCGACGAGCCGCGCGCGCGCGCGCACCGCGCGCAGGCGCGGCGCGTGCTCGTGCCGGACGTCCTGGATGTGGCGCAGCCAGTTGTCCACCAGGCCGTGGCGCTCCTTCATCACCGCCGCGCGCACGCCGCTGCAGCCATAGTGCCCGCAGACGATGATGTGGCGCACCTTGAGCACCTCGACGCCGAACTGGATGACCGAAAGGCAGTTCAGGTCGCTGTGCACGACCATGTTGGCGATGTTGCGATGGACGAATAGCTCTCCGGGGAGAAGGCCGACGATCTCGTTCGCCGGCACGCGGCTGTCGGAGCAGCCGATCCACAGGTAGCGTGGCGACTGCTGGCGCGCCAGCTTGTCGAAGAAGCGCCGATCGGCGCGCAGGATGCGCTCGGCCCAGCGCCGGTTGTTCCGGAAAAGCGCCTGCAGATCCCTCACCGCCGCGCGATGAGTCCGGCCACGATCAGCCCGGCCAGCGTTGCGCCGCCGACGACCAGCCAGTCGCGCCGGCGCCAGCGCCCGCGCGGCGGGTGCGGCACCGCGCCGATCGCCTGCGTGGCGGTCTGCGGAATCGTGGCCGATCCCGTGAGCGCGGCGAGCCGCTGCGTGGCCTCGTTCGAATCGAACGAATTCGATACGCCGCGCGCGAGCGGCGCTCCCGCCTCCGCCGGCGTCTTTTCGTCCAGCTGGCGCGTCCGGTTCACCGATTGGGCGAGCACCACGGCCTTGGATTGCGTGCTCATCATCTCCGGCTGCGTGCCGCTCGCGAGGCCGAGGGGGCGCCCCGACAGCGTGGTCGACGCCGGGCCGGCGAGGCTGCGCTCGCACTCGCGCAGGTCGCGCGCCGCCTCGCGCGCGTCCTGATAGCGCTCGTCCAGCGGCTTGGCGAGCATCTTCGCCACCACGAAGTCGAGCATCTCGGGCACCTGGCGGTTGACGGTGCTCGGCGCAGGCGGGGCGAAGTTGACGATCTGGTACATGAGCGCGGTGACGTTCTCGCCGCTGAAGGGCGCCGCGCCGGTGAGCATCTCGTAGAGGATCACGCCGAGCGAGAAGATGTCCGAGCGGTGGTCGGCGCGCTTGCCGATCACCTGCTCGGGCGACATGTACTTCGGCGAGCCGAGCATCACGCCGGTCTGCGTGAGATCGGCCGAGGCGCGCATGCGCGCGATGCCGAAGTCGGTGATCTTCACCGGGCCCTCGGAAACCACCATGATGTTGGCGGGCTTGACGTCGCGGTGCACGACGCCCTGCTGGTGCGCGTAGCCGAGGCCTTCGGCGACCTGGGCGGCGATCGACAGCGCCTGCGGCACGCCCATCGGCTGGCCTTCGACGAACAGCGTGCGCAGCTCCACCCCCTGGATGTACTCCATCGCCATGTACACCACGTCGCCCGCCTTGCCGGCGTCGTACACCGTGACGATGTTGGGGTGGTTCAGCCCGCCGGCGGCGCGCGCCTCCTGGTAGAAGCGCGCCTCGTACTTGTCGGCGTGGTCCTTCTCCAGCGCCATGTTGACGGTCTTCACCGCGACCGTGCGCTGCAATACCGTGTCGGTCGCCTTGAACACCACGCCCATGGCGCCGCGGCCGATCTCGGAATCGATCACGTAGCGGCCGAGCTGGGGTTGCTCCATGCCGCAAGCTTAACCGACCCGCTTAGGGAACTATTTGGCCGCCCCCTTCAGCGACCGGAAGATCGGGCCCCACACCGGGTGCCCGGCCTCCGCCGCGTCGAGGTCCGTCGACGGGTCGGCGGCGAGCGCCTTGCGAAACTCATCGCGGCACTGGCGCTCTCGGTTCGACGAGCAATGGATGAACGCGAGATGCTTGTGCGCGTTAGCGCGCAGCTTCTCCGGCACCCCGAGCTCGATCGCCACCTGCAGGTTCTTCGCCGATTCCTCGTAGTTGCCGCTCTCGTACAGCTTGAGGCCGGCGCTGAGCGCCGAAGGGCCGTTCATCGAGCGGAAGATCGGCCCCCACACCGGGTGGCCGGCCTCCGCGGCATCGAGCTGCAGCGCCGGGTCGGCGGCGAGCGCCTTGCGGAACTCCTCGCGGCACTGGCGCTCGCGGTTGGCCGTGCAGTGGATGAAGGCGAGATGCTTGTGGGCGTTGGCGCGCTGCTTGTCCGAGACGCCGAGGTCGACCGCCCCCTGCAGGTTCTTCGCCGCTTCCGCGTATTCGCCGCTCTCGTACTGCTTCAGCCCGGCCTCGAGCGCGGCGCTGCCGCTCAGGGTGCGGAAGATCGGTCCCCACACCGGATGGCCGGCTTCGGCTGCGTCGAGCCGGGTTGCCGGATCCGCGGCGAGCGCCTTGCGGAACTCCTCGCGGCACTGGCGCTCGCGGCCGGCCGCGCAATGGATGAAGGCGAGATGCTTGTGCGCGTTGGCGCGGTCCTTGTCGCTCAATCCCATCTCGAGCGCGCTTGCCAGGGTCTTCGCCGAGGTGACGTGATCGCCGGCGTCGAACTGGCGCAGCCCCTCGACCAGGGTGAGCCGGGCCTTGGTGGCCACCACCAGCTGATCCAACTGGGCGCAACCCGCCAGGACGATGAACAGCAGGAGGAAGAGCGCCCGTCCCATCAACGGAACCGGTGCTGGATCTTCACCGATTCCCCGGGCTTCACCTCGACGCGCGCGACGTGCGCAGGGAAGGTGGAATTGCGGATCTCGATCGTATGCGGACCGGGCGTGACTTCGAGCACGCGCAGCGGCGGGCTCAGGCCGCGGCTCTTGCCGTCGACCAGCACCTCGCCCCAGGGCGCGACGGCGAGCTCGAGCCGCCCTGGACCCTTCGCGGCCGCGGGCTTCTCGGGTTTCTTCTCCGCGCGCGCGACGATCTGCTTCTTCTGCTTGGGCGGCTCCTCGATCACCGCCGCGCCGCCGCCGGCAATGGGAGCCGCGCCTCCCGCCGCTGGAGCCGCACTTCCCGCCGCGGGAGCCGCCGGCGCAGCGGGCTTGGCGCCCGTCCTCGGCGGTTGCGGTTTGACCACGGGCTCGTCGGGCATCAGCGCACGGGCGACGCCCCCGCCGGCGACGATCAGGAGAAAAGCGAGCGGCGCTGCGGCGAGCGCGGAGCGGCGCAGGCCGAACGGGCCCATGCCTGAAAGCCAGCCGACCGCGCCCGGCGGCGTGCTTTCGCTGCGGGCTTCGGCTTCGTCCACGCGCCGCGGCGCGGGCGTGGCGCCGACCACGGCGTAGACCTCGTGCGCGCGCACGTGCTTGTCGGTGCGCGAGCCCTCGTGGCGGAACAGGCTCGCGTAGTCGCGCGACAGGCAGGACACGACCTCGTAGAAAGAGCGCGAGACCAGGAGCTGCCCGGGCCGCGAGAAGCTCATCACGCGCTGCGCGACGTTGATGCCGTCGCCGATGATGTTCATCTGCCCGTTCAGGTCCTTCACCAGCCGCACCGGGCCGAGATTCACGCCGCTGCGCACCGGCACGCTGGTCGCGAGATCGCGCATCGCCATCGAAGCGAACAGCGCATCCTCTGGATCGCCCATGAACGTGATCGCCGCGCCGTCGCCGGTATCGAGGATGATGCGATCGCGCGACAACACGTGCTCGAGCGCCACCCCCAGGGCCTGATTGAAGGCCTGCTTGAGCTGCAGCTGCTCGGCGACCGGCTTCTGCGAGTAGTCGGCGATGTCCAGAAACAGGACGCTGCAGACCAGCGTTCGGCCAGCGCTGTCCAACGGGCCTCCCCCTTAAGCGGCTCTCGAGCCGTAGCGGCTCATTTTACGCGCATGCCCGGCCGGGCCCCGGCATCGGGGGAAACGAGAAAAATGCCCGGTCCGTCCCCCGAGGCCGCGAGCACCATCCCTTCCGAGACGCCGAACTTCATCTTGCGCGGCGCGAGATTCGCCACCAGCACCGCGAGGCGGCCCTCGAGCTTCTCCGGCGCGTAGTCGGATTTGATCCCGGCGAACACGGTGCGCGTGCCGTCGCCGACCTCCAGGGTCAGCTTGACCAGCTTGTCGGCGCCCTCGACCTGCTCGGCGCGCGCGATGCGCGCCACGCGCAGGTCGAGCTTGTTGAAGTCGTCGATCGAAAGGGTCGTCTGCTCCACAGTTTTCTCCTGGGGCGGCTCGAACAGCGCGTCGAGCTGCGCCTCCTCGACGCGGGTGATCAGATGCTTGAACGGCGCGATGCGGTCCGGAAGCGCGCTCGCGTCAGCCCAGGTGAAATCGCGCTTGAAGCCGAACAGCTCGCGCGCGACACGCGACGCGGTGGCGGGCAGGATCGGCGCGAGATACACCGTGAGCACGAAGAAGGCGCGGATCGCGTCGCTGCAGACGCGGTGCAGCTCCTCGCGTTTCGCCGGGTCCTTGGCGAGCTCCCAAGGCTTGAGCTGATCGTAGCGCTGGTTGACGAGGTCGGCGATCCGCATCGCTTCGCGGATCACTCTTCCGAACTCGCGCTGCTCGTAGGCTTCGGCAATCGCCCTGGCCGAGGTCAGGGCGAGGCTTACATCATTCGATGGATGCAGCGCGCCGTCGAACTGCCGGGAGATGAAGCTCGCCGCGCGCGCCGCGATGTTCACGTACTTCCCGACCAGGTCGGCGTTCACCCGCGTGAGGAAATCGTCGGGGTTGAAATCGAGGTCCTCGACGTTGGCGTTGAGCTTGGCCGCGATGTAGTAGCGCAGCCACTCGGGGTTCATGCCCAGCTTCAGGAAGCGCAACGGGTCGATCCCGGTGCCGCGCGACTTGGACATCTTGTCGCCCGACACGGTGATGAAGCCGTGCACGTAGACGTGGTCGGGCACCTTGTAGGGCTTGCCGGCGAATTTCAGCATCGCCGGCCAGAACAGGGTGTGGAAGTAGATGATGTCCTTGCCTATGAAGTGGATCTGCTCGGTTTTCGGATCCTGCAGGAACCTCTCGAAATCGAGCCCGGCCTTGCCGCAATAGTTCTTGAACGAAGCGAGGTAGCCGATGGGCGCGTCCAGCCACACGTAGAGGTACTTCTCTTCCTGGATGTCGGGGACGCGGATGCCGAAGTAGGGCGGGTCGCGCGAGATGTCCCAGTCGGCGAGCGCCTTGTCGCCAGTGCCTTCGAGCCACTCCTTTGCCTTGTTCACCACCTGAGATTGCAGGCGTCCGGGCTTTTCCAGCCACTCCTGGACGAAGCTCTTGCATTTCGGGTCGGAGAGCTTGAAGAAGTGATGCTCCGATGACTTGAGCACCGGCTTCGCGCCCGAGAGCGCGGAATAGGGATTCTTCAGCTCGGTGGCGGAGTAGGCCTTGCTGCAGTTCTCGCAGGCGTCGCCGTACTGGTCTTTCGCGCCGCAGTTCGGGCATTCCCCCTTGATATAGCGGTCGGCGAGGAACATGCGCTTCACCGGGTCGAAGAACTGCTCGACGGGCTTGGCGTAGACCAGGCCGGCCGCTTTCAGCTTGCGGTAGATGTCCTGCGACAGCTCGGTGTTTTCCGGCGAGTGGGTCGAATGCCAGTTGTCGTAGCTGATGTGAAAGCCCTCCAGATAGGGCTCGCGGCCCTTCTGGATCGCCTCGATGAAGGCGTCGGGCGACTTTCCGGCTTTCTCGGCGGCGAGCATGATCGGCGCGCCGTGCGAATCGTCGGCGCCGACGAAATGCACCTCGTGTCCTTGCATGCGCTGGAAACGGACCCAGATATCGGCCTGGATGTATTCCATGATGTGGCCGATGTGGAACGGGCCGTTCGCGTACGGCAAAGCGGTGGTGACGAAGAGCTTGCGCGCTTTTGCGTGGCTAATCATGAGGGAGGGCGACGATTTTAGCTTACACTTCAATCATGTCCGTGAATGAAGGCAGCGTTCAAGAAGCGCTCCGCCAGCTCGTCGATCCCAACACCGGCAAGGACTACGTAGCCAGCCGCTCGGCGCGCAACATCAAGGTCTCGGGGAGCGATGTCGCGCTCGAGATCGAGCTCGGCTATCCGGGCAAGAGCCAGCACGAGCCGATCCGCCGCCAGGTGACGCAGGCGCTGAAGAGCGTGGGCGCGGCCAACGTGTCGGTGAAGGTGTCGTCGAAGGTGGTGTCGCACGCCGTGCAGCGCGGCGTGAAGCTGGTTCCGGGAATCAAGAACATCATTGCCGTCGCCTCGGGCAAGGGCGGCGTCGGCAAGTCGACCACCGCCGTGAACCTCGCGCTTGCGCTTGCCGCGGAAGGCGCCTCGGTCGGCGTGCTCGATGCCGACATCTACGGGCCCTCGCAGCCGATGATGCTCGGCATCGCCGGTCGTCCCGAGTCGAAGGACGGCAAGCGCATCGAGCCGATGGAGGGCCACGGCCTGCAGGCGAGCTCGATCGGCTTTCTCATCGACATCGACACGCCGATGGTGTGGCGCGGCCCGATGGTGACGCAGGCGCTCGAGCAGCTGCTCAAGGACACCAACTGGCGCGACCTCGACTACCTGGTGGTCGACCTGCCGCCGGGAACCGGTGACATCCAGCTCACGCTCGCCCAGAAAGTCCCGGTCACCGGCGCGGTGATCGTGACCACGCCCCAGGACATCGCGCTCATCGACGCGCGCAAGGGCCTCAAGATGTTCGAGAAGGTCGGGATTCCGATTCTCGGCGTGGTCGAGAACATGTCTTTCCACACCTGCCCCAAGTGCGGCCACGAGAGCCACATCTTCGGCTCGGGCGGCGCCGAGCGCATGGCGAAGGACTACAAGACGGAGCTTCTCGGCCAGTTGCCGCTCGACGAGTCGATCCGCAGCCAGACCGACTCGGGCAAGCCCACCGTGGTGTCGGACCCGGACGGCGAGCTGGCGGCGATCTACCGGCGAATCGCGCGGCGCTGCGCGGTCAAGATCGCCGAGTCGCAGCGCGACATGACTTCCAAGTTCCCGAACATCGTCGTCCAGAACACCTGAATTCGGGGACGGAGCCCTAACTCCGAAAGCTGCGCAGCCGTGGAGTTAGGGCTCCGTCCCCGAATTCAAGCCGGAACCTCGCCGAGCACCGTGCAGCGCCTGATCACGCGGCCCTGCGTGGCGGCGTCGTAGGCAGTCGCACGGTGCATCACGCATCGGTTGTCCCACACGAGGAGCTCGCGAGGCTTCCAGCGGTGCTCGTAGGTGAGGTCCGGATGGACGGCAAGCGCGTTCAGCTCCTCGATCAGCGCGCGGCCTTCGTCGTAGGGCATGCCCTGGATGTATTCCGCGTGATCGCCGAGGTACAGGCACTTGCGCCCCGTTTCCGGATGCGTGCGCACGACGGGGTGGTCGACCGGGGGCTTCGCCAGGCGCTGCGCCTCGGTCAGCGGATCCTCGCCGTGGCGCCGCGTGCGCGAGAAGTCCAGGTTGTGCACGGCGCGCAGGTTGGCGATGCGCGCCTTCCACGACGCGTCGAGGCGTTCGTATGCGCCGTACATGTCGCAGAAATGCGTCTCACCCCCGCTTTGCGGCATCACCTCGCCGTAGATGATCGTGGCTTGCCCGGTCACGCGCTGCCATGAGCCGTCCGTGTGCCACGCAAGCGTGCCCTTGTCCGGGTGGCGGCCGTGCGGCTTGCCGTTCTCGTCGAGATTCGAGAGCCGGTAGAGCTCCGGGTAGCCGTCGGCGTGGTACTGGTTCATCACGTGGACCTGCACTTCGCCGAAGCGGCGGGCGAAGGCGACCTGGCTGGCGGGCGGCAGATCCTGCGGCGGAAAGAGCAGCACCTGGTAGCGCAGAAACGCCTGGTACAGCTCGCGGAATACCCGATCATCGAGCTCGCAGGAAAGATCGGTGCCGGAGATCACCGCGCCGAGATTCGGGGCCAGGGGGCGAACGGAGAGCGACACAGCTACTGGCAGCGAGCGTGGTCCTCGGGGCGCCAGGGATTGCTGAGGGTACTGACCGACTCGAGAAACACCACGAGGTCGGTCTGCTCGGCCGCAGTCAGCTTCAGCGCCGGCAAGGCCGTCGACCCCTTTTCCGAGTAGTGGCGCACCACCTCGGCCAGCGTTTCGCGCTTGCCGTCGTGGCCGTAGGGGGCGGTCAGCATCAAGTGGCGCAGCGTGGGCACCTTGAAGGCTCCTGCCTCGGGTTCCTGAGCAGCGTGCACGCGCCTTAGCGGGTCGTCGTTGTAGGGTCCGGCCAGGTTGAAGCGGCTGGCCTTCACCGCCTTCAGTCCCTCGACCCGCCCGGCGTCCGCGGAGAAGCCGTTGTTCCGGAACTCGCCGCTGGTGAAGTTCGGTCCGCTGTGGCAGCTCGAGCAATTGCCCTTGCCGACAAAGATCTTCAGTCCCCGCTGGGCCGCCTCGGAATAGAGCCCCGCTTTGAGGGGCTCGCCGCGCGCCAGCGCATTGCGGAAGCGGTCGAAGGGCGTCGGCGGGGTCTCGAAGGTTTCCTGGAACGCGGCCAGGATCTTGCCCACGTTGACCAGGACCTCTTCGTCGTCCGTGGGCGAGGGCGCGGCGCCGAAGGCGCGGCGATAGCGGCACGACAGATCCTCGTCCTGCCGCATCAGGTCCGCAACGTGCCGCGGGGTGGCGCCCAGCTCGCGCCGGTCGAGGATCGGCCGGATGCTTTGCGACCACAGGCTGTCGGCGCCGCCGTCCCAGCCGTACCACTGGCCAAGGCGCACGTTCATCAGGGTGGGCGTGTTGCGGTCGACTTCCGCGGCGGCGACGCCGCGCACGCGGTTGTCGGTCCAGTTGCGCTCAGGCACGTGGCAGGTGCCGCACGAGAACTTGCCGTTGACGGACAGGCGCGGGTCGAAGAAGAGGCGCTGCCCGAGCTCGATCGCGTCGCGCCGGCCCGAGACCCGGTTGCTCGGATCGCTCGTCGCCGGCGCCGGCCACGGGCCGTGGGCAAGGATCGCGCGGATTTCGCCCGGAGTGAAAAGCGCATCCGCGGCGAATGCGCCGGAGCTCAGCAGGGCCGCCAGGACGGCGATGGTCCGCATCTTGAGCGGCTATCATAGACCCGTGACCATCAAATCGGACAAATGGATCCGCCGCATGGCGGCCAAGGGGATGATCGAGCCTTTCGAGGCCGGCCAGGTCAAGGCGTTCGAGGGCAAGAAAATCGTTTCCTACGGCACCTCGAGCTACGGCTACGACGTGCGCTGCTCGACCGAGTTCAAGATCTTCACCAACATCAACTCGACCATCGTCGACCCGAAGCACTTCGACGAGAAGAACTTCGTCGACTACCGCGGCGAGGTGTGCATCATCCCGCCCAATTCCTTCGCGCTCGCGCGCACCGTCGAGTACTTCCGCATCCCGCGCAGCGTGCTCACGATCTGCCTGGGCAAGTCCACTTACGCGCGCTGCGGCATCATCGTCAACGTGACGCCGCTCGAGCCGGAGTGGGAAGGGCACGTCACGCTCGAGTTCTCGAACACCACGCCGCTTCCGGCGCGCGTGTACGCCAACGAGGGCGTGGCGCAAGTGATCTTCCTGGAGTCCGACGAGGTTTGCGAAACGTCCTACCGCGACCGCGGCGGCAAATACCAAGGTCAAAAAGGCGTGACCTTGCCGCGCATCTAGTTCCCGTAAAAAGCCAAAAAAATCCTCGCGGAGGTCTTGACAGGCGGGGTCATGTCCCTATACTCCGCTCAAGTTTTTTTCTTTTTGGATTCAACGAAGAGAAGGAGGTCATCATGACAAGCACAAGGAACTCGCGTCCGGCCGACGACGTCGTCGTTCGGGACATTCCTGAAACTTAGTTCGTGACAGAGGAGAGACTTTGATGGGGGACCGCAGTAGTAGCATCACACACAGACAATCCGCCGCAGTACTCAAGCAGCAACAGTCGCAGGAAGCTCGTTTCGACACGCACGCCGAGGTCAGCCTCGACTTCGAGCTCGTGCGCGAGGCGGCACACCAGAAGTACACCCGGCCGTTCCTGATCCTCGACACCGCCATCGTGCGATCGAAGATCCGGCGCTTCCGCGCGGCCATGCCGCGCGTGCGCCCGCACTACGCGGTCAAGGCGAACCCCGACCGCCGGGTGCTCAAGGTGCTGGCCCAGGAGGGCGCGGGCTTCGAGATCGCCTCGACGGCCGAGCTCGACCTGCTGCTCGGGCTGGGCGTGCCGGCGGCGGAAGTCTTCTACTCCAACCCGATGAAGTCGCGCGAGGCGATCGCCTACGCCGCGGCCAAGGGGGTGGAGTGGTACGTGGTCGACAGCGTGGACGAGCTGCGGCGCGTTCATGAAGTCAAGCCGGACGCCAAGCAGTACCTGCGCATCGCGACCCCGAACATCGGCAGCGACTGGCCGCTCTCGGGCAAGTTCGGCTGCGGCGTCGCCGACGCGCGCGAGATCGTGGCGGCGGCGGCGAAAATGGGCGTCGACCTTGCCGGGGTCACCTTCCACGTCGGCTCGCAGTGCCGCAACCCCGAGAACTGGCGCGTTGCGCTCGAGAAGGCGAAGGCCCTGTTCGACGCCATGGGCAAGGCGGGCCTCAAGCCGCGCCTGCTCAACATCGGCGGCGGTTTCCCGGTGCGCCACGTCAAGCCGATCCCCTCGATCGAGGTCATCGGCGAGGTGGTGAACGAGGGCCTGAAGGCCTTCCCGGAGGACGTGCAGGTGATCGCCGAGCCCGGCCGCTACCTCGTGTCCGACGCCGGCTACTTCGTCTGCCGGGTGCTCGGCACAGCGACGCGCGCGGGCAAGCGCTGGATGCACTGGGACGCGGGCCTCTTCGGCGGCGTAATCGAGTCGAGCGAAGGGCTGAGGTACCGGGTGCGCACCGACCGCTCGGGGCCGGACGTCGCCTGGACCGTGGGCGGCCCGACCTGCGACTCGGTGGACGTCGTCATGCGGGAGGAGCCGCTGCCCTCCGACCTGCAGGAAGGCGACTTCATCTACATCCAGAACGCCGGCGCCTACACCACGGCCTACGCGAGCCAGTTCAACGGCTTCCCGCTGCCCGAAGTGCGGGTTTTCGAGAGCAGAAGCTAGGGTTTCTTCTCGTACAGCACGAAATCGAAGCGCGTACCGTCCACCGCGGCATGCGCTTCGCGCTGCGACTCGCGCCATTGGGCGCGGTCCCATGCGGGAAACCAGGTATCGCCCTCGTAGTCGCGCTGGATCTCGGTGAGCACCATGCCGGCGGCGTGCGGCAGCGCCTCCTCGAAGAGCTGCGTGCCGCCGATCACGAACGCCACCGGCTCGCCGATGCACAGGGCTAGCGCCGCGCCGAGGGAGCTCGCCACCGCCGCGCCGGGCGCTTCGTAGCCGGGGGTCCGGGTGACCACGATGTTCTCGCGCTGAGGCAGCGGCCCTTTCAGCGATTCCCAGGTGCGCCGGCCCATGATGACCGGATGCCCGAGGGTGAGCCGCTTGAAGTGCTTCAGCTCCTCGGGAATATGCCAGGGTAGCTTGCCCTTTGCGCCTATGATTCCATTCGCAGCTACCGCGGCGACCAGGTAAATCCGCGGGCCGGAGGCTTGTGACATTCGTCCTCGCTAAGGGCAATATTTGCCTGAAAGTATAAAGACATGGCGTATCCGCGATCGTTTCTCGGGCTGTGCCTCGCCAGCTTCGTGCTGGTGGCGGCGCCGTTGATCGCCGCGCTCGCCTATTCCGCGTGGCACAGCGAGCGCCTCGCCGAGCAGAGCCGGCACGCCGTGTTCAATGCCTCGCAGGCGGCGCGCGCCAGCCGCACCCTCGTCAACCGCATCAGCTCGCTCGAGCGGCTCGCGATGCTCAACGCGCCGGGGCTCGATTCGGACCTCGGCCGGGTGCATACCAGCTTCGTGCTGGTGGCGCAGGAGCTGCTGCAGCTGCCCCTCGAGGAGGACCAGCTCGGCGCGCTCAAGAAGACGATGGCGCAGGAGCAGGGCCTCTACGACCTGCTGGCCGCGCCGCGAAGCGGTCCACGCGCCGTCGCCGAGCGCCGCCAAGTCGCGGCGCTTGCCGCCGACCTGGCCGAGAACGCTTCCGAGATGCTCGCGATCAGCACGCGGGTCGCCGACCGCGAGGTGCTGCGCCTGCGCGCCGAGGCCGAGTCGGTGCAGCGCCAGCTCGTGCTGCTGGTGATCTTCAGCACCGCGGTTGCGCTGGCGCTCGCGCTTGCGCTGACGCGGTTCATCGCCCGGCCGATCGCCGAGCTCGACGCCGCGATCCGGCAGCTCGGCGGCGCCGATTTCGCGCAGCCGATCTCGGTGCGCGGCCCCGAGGACCTGAAGACGCTCGGCGAGCGCCTCGACTGGCTGCGCCGGCGCCTGGTCGAGCTCGAGGACGAGAAGAACCGCTTCCTGCGCCACCTGTCGCACGAGCTGAAGACGCCGCTCACGGCGCTGCGCGAAGGGGCCGAGCTGCTGCACGACGAGGTCGGCGGCCCTCTGTCCGGCTCGCAGCGCCGGGTGGTGTCGATCATGAAGGACAACAGCATCAAGCTGCAGCGCCTGATCGAGGAGCTGCTCGACTACCAGCGCGCGCTGCACGCGGCGGCGGCGCTCGCGCCGCGGCGCCTCGCGCTCGACGCGCTGGTGCGCGAGGTGGCGCGCGGGCACGAGCTCGCCGCGCAGGCGAAGGGGCAGCGGCTCGCCCTCGAGCTCGAGCGGGTGCAGGTGAATGCCGACCCCGAGAAGCTGCGCTCGATCGTCGACAACCTGATCGGCAACGCGCTGAAGTTCACCCCCGCGGGGGGCAGCGTCGCGGTGCTGGCGCGCTCGAGCGGCGACGAGGCCGTGATCGACGTAATCGATTCCGGGCCCGGGGTGCCGGCGGAAGAGCGCGACTCGATCTTCGACTCGTTCTTCCGCGGCCGCGCCAAGGCGAGCGCGCGTGTCGAAGGCAGCGGGCTCGGCCTCGCCATCGCGCGCGAGTTCGTCGAGGCCCACGGCGGCAAGATCAGCGTGCTTGCCGAGGAGCGCGGCGCGCATTTCCGTGTCGCGCTGCCCCGCCGAATGGCGGCATGAGCGCGCGTTTCGTTTTCCTGAGCCTCGTCCTCGCGGGTTGTGCCTCGGTGCAACCCCTGATCAACCCGGTGGACGCCGTGGTCGGCGAGGCGATCACCACCGCGCGCGCTCCAGCGGCCGAGCAGGCGGCGGCGCTCGCGCGGGCGGAGAAGCAGGCACGCAGCGCCGGCACCAACCCCCTCGACTGGCTGCGACTCGCCACGTTCCTCGCCACGCTGCCCCCGCCGCTGCGCGACGATGCGCGTGCGCTCGAGCTCCTCGGGCCGCTGGCGGACGCCGCCTCGCCGGGGGTCGGGCGCTTCGCCGCCCTGCTCTCCTCGCAGATCGTCGAGCGGCAGCGAATTGCCCGCGAGCTCGACCACCTCGCGCGCGAGGCGAGAGAGCGCGATCGCCTGGACAAGGAGCGCGATCGCGTGGACAAGGAGCGCGACCGCCTGGACAAGGAGCGCGACAAGCGCGAGGAAGCGCTCAAGCAGCAACTGGAAGCGCTGCGCGCAATCGAACGCGGTATCCTCGAGCGCGAGGAAAAGCTGCGCCGGAGACAGAAATGACCCTG
>DATBSZ010000033.1:0-5368 GCA_036559525.1 Burkholderiales bacterium | reverse complement strand
GAGGGCCTGCTTGAACCCGGTCTTGAGCAGGCCGTCCTTCTTCCGCAGCACGAAATATTCGAACGGATCGAACATCGCGTCGCGCACGAGTTTCACGTCCTCCTCGCCGGGGAACAGGAGCGGGATCTCCTGCTTGAACATGAGCGTGCAGCTCGGCACCGCCGTGACGATGGCCCAGCCCTCGCGGGCGTACTTCGCCAGCACGGGGATGTTCGCCGCCTTGTGCTTTTCCACGGATTCGAGATCGCCGAGCTCGAGCTTCGGCATGCCGCAGCAGACCTCGCTCTCCACGATCACGTACGGAATTTCGTTATGGGCGAGGATCGCAGCCAGGTCGTGCCCCATCGCCGGCTCGTTGTAATTCGCGTAGCAGGTGGCGAAGATCGCCACCTTGCCGGGCGTGTTGCTGCCATCCTTCGCGGGGAATGATGGCGACTGCGCCGCGTGATTCCTGAATTTCTTCGGCGCGTAGGGCGGCAGCTCGCGGTCCTTGTGCACGCCAAGAACCGCCTGCATCGCGCTCCTGGAAAGGGAGTTCCCGTTAAGCGCGTTGATAGCCTGCGCCACCACCGGAATCGCGGCGAGCTTGCCCAGCGCATCGGTGGAGGAGAGCAGGCGGTCGCGCAGCGGGTTGCGGGAGCTCTCGCCCTGCCGGAACTTGATCGCCTTCGCGCGCAGCATGACGTGCGGAAAGTCGACGTTCCACGGGTGCGGCGGAACGTAGGGGCACTTCGTCATGTAGCACAGGTCGCACAGGTAGCACTGGTCGACGACCTTGGCGTAGTCGGCTTTCGCGACGCCGTCGACCTCCAGGGTGGGGGACGAATCCACCAGGTCGAACAGCGTCGGAAACGCCGTGCACAGGCTGACGCAGCGGCGGCAGCCGTGGCAGATGTCGAAGATGCGCTCGAGCTCCTTCTCGGCCGCCGCCGGGTCCCAGAACGCCGGGTTCTTCCAGTCGAGCGGGTGCCGAGTCGGGGCCTCGAGCGAACCCTCACGCATCAGTCGGAGAGACCATCCAATGCTTTTTGGAAGCGATTGGCGTGGCTGCGCTCGGCCTTGGCCAGCGTCTCGAACCAGTCGGCGATCTCGCCGAAGCCTTCGTCGCGCGCCTGCTTCGCCATCCCCGGGTACATGTCGGTGTACTCGTGGGTCTCGCCGGCAACTGCGGCTTTTAGGTTTTCCCGAGTCCTCCCGATCGGCAGGTTGGTGGCCGGGTCGCCGACCTGCTCGAGGTACTCGAGGTGGCCGTGCGCATGGCCGGTCTCGCCTTCCGCGGTCGAGCGGAACAGCGCCGAGACGTCGTTATGGCCCTCGACGTCGGCCTTGGAAGCGAAATAGAGATAGCGGCGGTTCGCCTGCGATTCGCCGGCGAAGGCGGCCTTCAGATTGTCGTGGGTCTTGCTGCCTTTGAGCGCTTTCATGGGGTCCTCCTGTAGGGAGGACGAGCCTACGGCCCCGCGCTCAATAGATCAAATCGAATTTCGTAATTCGATCGATCGTTTCTCTCAATGCCGGATTCTTGCCGTCACTTCTTGCCCTTGAGGGCGTCGCCGACGTCCTTGGCGGCGCGGTCGACGGCCGCTCCGGCCTTCTCGGCCGGGCCTTCTCTCTCGCAGGCCGCGAGGCCGAAAAGCAGCGCTGCGCACAGGATTCCGAGGACGGTGTAGAGGTGGCTCATGCCGGCAAGGCTACGCGCGCACTGCAGCAATACGTCGGGGTGCGCAATAGTCCGGTCGAGGCACGTTAGTTGCTCCCTTTCCCCTGCTACTTGGATGCGGCGGCGGGTCATATGGTCCGGGCCGCGGAACTTTTTGCAGTGCCTCCTCGGAAAGGACAGCAACTATGACCAAGCGACTCAATCCCTCCCCAGCGCAGCGCCTGAGCGCCGTGGCGATCGCCGCAGCGCTGACGGCGTTCGCGGGCGCCGCGAACGCGCAACCGTCTTCCAGCCCTGGGCTCCCCGGCTACGCCGTCTCTTCGGACGGACGCCCGGTGCTGAGCGGGTTCGGCCAGTGCGTGCGCAGCGGCCACTGGGTTCCGGCGAACGCCGCCGAGCCGTGCGACCGCATCGCGCGCGCGGACGTGCCGCCCCCGGCCCCCGTCGCCGCCGCGCCCGAGCCCAAGCTCGAGCCTGCGCCAGCCGCGGCCGCGGCCCCGGTCGTCGTCGTGCCGCCCCGCCCGGTGATCCAGAAGCTGACGCTGTCGACCGACGTGCTGTTCGACTTCGGCAAGGCCGACCTGAAGGACTCCGGCAAGTCGCGGCTCGACCAGCTCGCCGGCGAGATCAAGGACGCCCAGGTGGACGAGATCATCGCCGTCGGCCACGCCGACCGCATCGCGTCCGAGGATTACAACCAGAAGCTTTCGGAAGCCCGCGCGCAGGCGGTGAAGGAGTATCTGGGCACGAAGGTCGCCAACGCGAACCGCGTCACTGCCGAAGGCAAAGGCGAGTCCCAGCCGGTGACCGGCGACGATTGCAAGAAGATGGGCGCCGAGCGCGGCAGCAACAAGAAGCTCGTGGCCTGCCTGCAGCCTGACCGGCGCGTGGAAATCGAGGTGCTGGGGAGCCGCCAGGTCGCCGGCGGAACACCTGACGCCGGGGCCGGGGCGACGTCGACGTCGCGCTAGATCCGGACCAGGGCGGCGAGGGCGGGCGACGAGCCCGACTCGCCGCCGTAGGCGGCCGCGAGCTCCCACGCGCCCGTGGCCGGGTCGTGGCGCAGCACGAAGCGCCGCCCGTCCGCGACCCGGACCTTGAAAAAACGGTGCTGCGCGTCCGTCCACTGCTCGAGAACGGCGACGACCGGAAGCCGGCGCTGGCCGAGGTGGAACACCTGCGGGTCGTACTGCCCGCCGCGACCCGTGCGGCTCAAAACACATATCTTCATTGCACGCTCCTGCAACGCAGGAACGCAGCAATTAGCCGACCCGGCGCCATAGCCCGGTCGGACTGCGGCCGTTCGGAGCCTAGTGGGAGGTCCCGGGGCTGCTCAGACGCCCGATGACTTCGGCTTCCGCCTGGACCCAGTCCTCGAGCTCGTGGCCGGGCGCGAACCCGCGCCTCTTGGCGCGGTAGTAGGCGGCCTCCGAGATCAGCTTACGAAGCTCGTCAGCCGAGATGTCGGCCCGGGCGCTGTCGTTGAAAGCCGAGGGCTTGGCGGTATTGGGTGTGGTCCTCGGCGGTGCGCGACGCTCGGTGGCACGGCGCTCGGTATCCTTTTTGGCTGCCATGGGGGGACTCCTGTCTTGCGGGGGGGTGAAACCGAGGCTAGCAGAAGTTGTGCCCCCGCTTCTACCGGACGGTAAAATTTGGCCCCTGTGAGATCCTGGATCGAGCAAACCCTGCGGCAGGTCGGCGAGCGCACCGCCGTTCCTTTCGCGGTGCGCTTTGCCGACGGCGTGGAGATCCGCACGCAAGACGCCCCGCCGGCGTTTACGCTGGTGTTTCGCAATTCGCGGACCTACTGGCGCATGGCCGCCTTCGGCCACGTCGGCCTGCTCGAGGCCTACTTCGACGGCGACGTCGACATCGAAGGCAGCCTCGCCAAGGCCCTCGCCGCCGGCATGGAGGGCCAGATCGACCGCCGCGGCACGCCTTTTACGTGGATCCGCAACCGCTGGCACGAGCTCACGCATTCGAACGCCGAACGCTCGCAGGCGCGGCGCAACGCCAATTTCCATTACGCGCTCACGCCCGAGTTCTACAAGCTCTGGCTGGACGATCCCCTGTTGCTCTACACCTGCGCCTACTGGACAGAGGGGACGCGCACGCTCGAGGAGGCGCAGCGCAACAAGTGCGACCACGTGGCGCGGAAGCTGCTGCTCAAGCCCGGCGAGGAAGTCGTCGACGTCGGCAGCGGCTTCGGCGGCTTCATGTTCCACGCGCAGGAGCGCTACGGCGTCAAAGTCACCGCGATCAACACCACCGGCTCGCAGGCCGAGCATGCGCGGCGCGAAATCGAGCGCCGGCGCCTGGGGAACGCGCTCTCGATGCAGATGCACGAGGATTTCCGCGACGCCGGCCGCCAGTTCGACAAGGTCGCGTCGATCGGCTGCCTGGAGCACGCCGGCCGCGGCCAGCTCGGCGAGCTGATCCGCGCGCACGCGGGCTACCTGAAGAAGGGCGGCCTCGGCCTGATCCACTTCATCGGCCACGTCGGGCGCTACGACACCGACTTCTTCATCCGCAAGCACGTGTTCCCCGGCGGCTGGATCCCGAGCCTCGCCGACGTGATCGTGGAGATGGAGCGCGCCGGCCTGGAGATCCTCGACATCGAGAACCTGCGGCGCCACTACGCTCTCACCCTCGACGTCTGGGCCGAGCGTTTCGACCGCAACTGGGAGCGCATCCGGGCGCTCGACCCGCAGCGCTTCGACGAGCGCTTCCGCCGCATCTGGCGCGTGTACCTCTACGGCTGCGCCGAAATGTTCCGCTCGCCGGCCGGGCGCACGCACCTCTTCCAGATCGTGTTCTCGAAGGGCAACGTGACGCAGTCGAGCTACCCGATGGGCCGCGACTTCCTTTACGAGGAAATCGCCGAGCTCGCCAGCGCTCCCCGCCGCGTCGGGCATGGCTGACGCGCTGGCGGCGCACGCTGCGAAGCGCGATTCCCTGATCGAGGCTCTACGGCAAGCCCGGGGTCCAAATGAGGGCCCGGTCGCGCTCGCCAAGGACACCTCCAACCTGTTTCGCGATCGCGCGGCGAGCGCGCGCCGGCGGCTCGACGTGCGGGGCTTCAACCAGGTGCTGTCGGTCCGGGACGGCTTCGTCGAAGCCGAAGGCATGACCGCGTACGAGGACCTGACGCGGGAATGCCTGGCGCACGGCGTGATGCCCTCGGTCGTGCCGCAGCTGAAGACGATCACGCTCGGCGGCGCGGTCGCCGGCGTCGGCATCGAGTCCTCGTCGCACCGCCAGGGCCTGGTCCACGACGGCATGCTCGAGCTCGACGTGCTGCTCGGCGACGGCCGCGTCGTGAGCTGCACGCCGCACAACGCGCACGCGGATTTGTTCTTCGGCTTCCCGAACTCGTACGGCACGCTCGGCTATGCGCTGCGGGTCAAGGCGAAGACGATTCCGGTCAGGCGGTATGTGCGCCTTTCGCATCTGCCCTTCACGGATCCGGACGCTTATTTTTCAGAGCTTGAAAAGCACGTGCGGGCGGGCGTTGCCGATTTCATCGACGGCACGATCTTCTCGCCGCAGCGCCTGTTCATCACGCTCGGCCGCTTCACCGAATCCGCTCCCTACACGAGCGATTACACCTACGAGAACATCTACTACCGCTCGATCGCACAGAAGCGCGAGGACTACCTCACGGTGCACGACTATCTGTGGCGCTGGGACACCGACTGGTTCTGGTGC
>DATBSZ010000032.1:0-11313 GCA_036559525.1 Burkholderiales bacterium | reverse complement strand
AGGCCGTCGAGCGAGAGCTCGCGCAGCCAGCCCTTGGAGTGGTAGAGGTGCTCGTCTTCCTCGTCCTCGACCTCTTCGTAGGCTTCCTTCAGCGCCTTGCCCTGCGCGCCGGTCATCTTCTTCGCCACCTCGCCGATCAGCTGCCAGTTGAAGTGGTCGGTGGTCTCGGCGTGCACCACGCATTCCGCGGCCACGCACTGCGCCATTTCCTTGTCACCGGTGCCGAGCGCGGCTTCCATCGCCGCGATCAGCGAGGCGCCGATGTCGTGCGTGATCTTGCGCCCCGGCGTCTGCTCCTCGGGATCGAGCTCGAGCTGCAGGCACGCGTCGTGTAAGACCTGCACGTGCTTCTCGGTTTCTTCCCGGTATTTCTCCCATTCTTCCTTCAGGTCCTCATTGACGACGCACTTGAGCGCCGTCTCGTAGACTTGGGTACCGCCCATCTCATGCTCGAGGGACTGCAATAGCAGCTCCTTGACCATTTGCATTTCCATGGAAATCTCTCCTTTCGGTTGCCGGCGCCCACGTGGGAGCAAGCGCCATGCCGATCGGGGAATTCCCGACGCCTATTCGATCGCCCAGTCGGCGCGCAGGAGGATGTCGGGCGGAATGACGATATTGAGGGTTTTCGCGGTTCGCCGGTTGATCGCGAACGCGAACTTCGCGGGGCGCTCGATCGGCAGCTCGCCCGGGACGGCGCCCTTGAGGACGCGATCGGCGAAGCCGGCGGCGCGGTAGTACAGATCGGGATAGCTCACCCCGTACGACATCAGGCCGCCCGCCTCGACGAACTCCCGCCCCGAATAGATGGCGGGCAGGCGGTGCTGGGCGGCGAGCTCGACGATCGCGTTGCGGTTCGACTGCGCGAGCGTCTCGATGCCGACGACCAGCCCTTGCGCGCCCTGCCGCACCGCGTCCGCGAACGCCGGGGCGATCTGCTCGGGGGCGCGCACGTCGAGAAGCATCGGCTCGAGACCCATCGCGCGCGCCGCGGTCTCGAGATCCTTCCAGGTCGCGGCCGCGGCGACGTTGCTGAGGTTGGCGTACGCGGCAACGCGCGTCATCTTCGGCACCAGGGCCTTGAAGAGCTCGAGGCGCTTGGGCACCAGCTCCGCCGACGCGGTGGTGAGCCCGGTGACGTTGCCGCCCGGCCGCGCGAGGCTTGCGGCCAGCTTGCTTTCCACCGGATCGGCCACCGCCGCCATGACGATCGGAATCGTCGCCGTAGCGCGCTTTGCCGCAAGCGTCGCGGGCGTTCCGCGCGTCAGGATCAGGTCCACCTTCTGGTTGACCAGCTCCGCGGCGAGCTCGTCGAAGCGCTCGGTTTGCCCTTCGGCCGAGCGGTACAGGAGCACGAGGCTCGGCCCTTCGACGTACCCGCGCTCCTCCATCCCCTTGCGGAAGCGGTCGAAGTTCTCGGTATTGAGCCGCAGCGCGGTCGTCTCGAGCACCCCGACGCGATAAACCCTGCGTTGCTGGGCATGCGCCAGCCAAGGCGCGAGGCCAAGGAGCGCAAGCACGTCGCGGCGGCTCGTCATTCGCCGCTAGTCTGCGCCTCCTCGGTACGGATGTGTTGCACGAGTTCAGCGAGCGAACCCGGGGTGGCGGCGTTTCGCCAAATGCCGGAAAATGCAACGCTTTATGCAGAAACCCCTGCCGAAGTCGATCGACGAGACCCAGGCGCTGCTCGCCGCGGGCGAGTACGTGGCCGACCGCAGCCTGGCGACGTCGCTGTTCCTGTCGCTGGCGATGAAGCGGCCGCTCTTCCTCGAGGGCGAGGCCGGGGTGGGCAAGACCGAGATCGGCAAGGTGGTGGCGCAGGCGCTCGGCCGGGATCTCATCCGGCTGCAGTGCTACGAGGGCCTGGACATCGCGCAGGCGGCCTACGAGTGGAACTACCCGCGCCAGATGATCGAGATCCGGATGGCCGAGGCCGAGGGCGTGAAGTCGCGCGAGGGCCTGGAGCAGGACATCTTCAACGAGCGCTTTCTCGTCCGGCGGCCGCTGCTGCGCGCGCTGCAGTCGGCCGGCGCGCCCCCGGTGCTGCTGATCGACGAGCTCGACCGCACCGACGAGCCGTTCGAGGCCTACCTGCTGGAAGTGCTGTCCGACTGGCAGATCACGATCCCGGAGATCGGCACCGTGCGCGCCGCCGAGCCGCCGGTGGTGGTGATCACCTCCAACCGCACGCGCGAGATCCACGACGCGGTCAAGCGGCGCTGCTTCTACCACTGGGTCGACTACCCGGACGCCAGGCGCGAGCTCGAGATCCTGCGGCGCAAGGCGCCGCAGGCGGCGGAAGCACTGTCGCGCGAGGTGGTGTCGTTCGTGCAGCAACTGCGCAAGGTGGACCTGTTCAAGCTGCCCGGCGTCGCGGAGACCATCGACTGGGCCAACTGCCTGGCGGCGCTCGACCGCGTGGCGCTCGATCCCGAGACCGTCAACAACACGCTCGGCGTGCTGCTCAAGTACCGCGACGATCTCGAGCGCATCGCCGGCGAGGAAGCCGGCCGGCTGGTCGGCGAGGCGAAGGCCGCGGCGGCGGCGTAGCGGCATGAGCGCCTCGTCCTTTCTGCGGCGGCTCACCGGCGGGCGCGGCAGCATGGGCGGCGCCGCGCAGAATCTGTTCGCGCTGTGCGACGCGCTGCTCGCCGAAAGCGGCGAGTACGCGAGCACCGCGCTCGCGCGCGAGGCGCTCGAGGCTTACCAGCGGCTCGACGAGCGCGGCCGGCGCGAGTTCTTCGATGTGCTGGCGCGCGATTACTCGCCCTCCCCCGAGGCGGTCGCCCAGAGCGCAGCCGCCTACCAGGCCGATCCCTCCCCCGACAACCTGGCGCAACTGCAGGAATCCGTCGAGCCGTTGCGCCGGGAGCTTTTCCGGCGCCTCAACGCGGCGCAGGGCGGCACGGCCGCGCTGGTCGAGCTGCGCCGGGAACTGCTGAGCAACCTGAAGGCCAACCCTCACTGGCGAGTCATCGACGCGGACCTGCTGCAGCTCCTGCGCGAGTGGTTCAACCGCGGGTTCCTGCGCCTGGAGCGCATCGACTGGCGCACTTCCGCGATCGTGCTGGAGAAGCTGATCCAGTACGAGGCGGTGCACGCCATCCAGGGCTGGCGCGACCTGCGCCGGCGCCTCGAGACCGACCGGCGCTGCTTCGCGTTCTTCCATCCGCAGCTGCCCGACGAGCCGATCATCTTCATCGAGGTGGCGCTGACGCGCACCATGAGCGCGCACATCCAGCCGCTGCTCGACATCGGCTCGCCGGTGACCCCGGCGAACTGCGATTGCGCGATGTTCTATTCGATCACCAACTGCCAGGAAGGGCTGCGCGGCATCTCGTTCGGCAACCTGCTGATCAAGCGCGTCGCCGAGGAGCTGCGGCGCGAGTTCCCGCACCTGCGTCGCTTCGCGACGCTCTCGCCGATCCCCGGATTCCGCCGCTGGCTCGAGCAGAAAAGGAGCGAGCGGCCGATCGAGCTCGCTGCGCTCGCAAGGCTGGAGCAGCCCGACTGGCACGTGGGCGAGATCTCGGACTCGCTGCAGCGCGCACTGCTGCGGCTGTGCGCCTACTACCTCTTGAACGCAAGACAGGGCGAGGTGAGGGAGTCGGAGCCGCTCGACCCGGTGGCGCGCTTCCACCTCGGCAACGGGGCGGTGCTCGAGCGCCTGAACTGGATGGGCGACATCTCCGAGAACGGCATCCAGCGCTCGGCCGGGCTGATGGTCAACTACATCTACTGGCTGAACGAGCTCGAGCGCAACCACGAGCGCTACTGGCGTGAGAGTGTCATCGCCGCCTCGCCCCAGGTCGAGAAGCTGGCGCGCGAATGCGTGCTCGCGCCGGCGGCGGAGAAAGGCGCCGCCGCCTGAAGTGGCGATGACGGCTTCGGGAAGACTCCCGGAAAACGTGATGCATTTCGCCCGGCTGCTGCGAGCGGCGGGCATGCGAGTCGGCCCCGACCGGGTCATCGACTGCGTGCGCGCGCTCGAGATCGCCGGCGCGCACCAGTTCCCGCTGCGGCGCGACGACTGGTATTGCACGATGTCGGCGGTGCTGCTGTCGCGCCAGGAGCAGCGCCCGATCTTCGACCAGGCGTTCCGCATTTTCTGGCGCGACCCCAAGCTCGCCGAGCGCATGATGAGCCTGATGCTGCCGCAGGCCTACGGCCGCACGCCGAAGCCCGAGCAGCAGCAGAGCCAGCGGCTGACCGACGCGCTGTTCGCCCAGAAGACCGAGTCCCCGGAAACCGAGCGGCTGGAGCTCGAGGCGCGGCTCACCTTCTCCTCGCGCGAGATCCTCTCGCGCATGGACTTCGACACCATGTCGGCCGCCGAGCTGGCCGAGGCGAAGAAGATGCTGGCCGAGCTGCGCCTGCCGCTGCCGCTGATCCGGACCCGCCGCTTCCGCGCGCATCCGTCCGGAAGACGCATCGACCTGAGGAAGACCCTGCGCGCGAGCCTGCGCGAGGGCGGCGACCTCATTCCGCTGGTGCGCGCCGCGCCCGCCGAGCTGCACCCGCCGCTCGTCGTGCTGTGCGACATCTCGGGCTCGATGAACCCTTACTCGCGCATGTTCCTGCACTTCCTGCACGCGATCACCAACGATCGCGACCGCGTCGCGGTGTTCGTGTTCGGCACCCGCCTCACCAACATCACGCGGCAATTGCGGCACCGCGACGTCGACGTGGCGATGGCGAAGGTGGCCGACGCGATCAAGGACTGGTCCGGCGGCACGCGCATCGGCGCGAGCCTGCGCGAGTTCAACTTCAAGTGGGGACGGCGCGTGCTGGGGCAGAACGCGTGCCTGCTCCTGGTGTCCGACGGCCTCGACCGCGAGGCGGGCGAGGGCCTCGGCGAGGAGATGGAGCGCCTCGCCAAGTCGTGCCACCGCCTGGTGTGGCTCAACCCGCTCTTGCGCTACGAGAAGTTCGAGGCGCGGCCGGCGGGCGTGCGCGCGATGCTGCCGCACGTCGATCTGTTCCTGCCGGTGCATAATCTGAAGAGCCTGGTCGACCTCGCGCGAACCCTGAGCACGCCCTTTAAGGAAAATCCAGAATGGAAATGACGGGCGAGCAGCTTATCCCGGCGTCGCAGCAGGATACGTGGACGGCGCTCAACGACCCGGAGGTCCTCAAGGCCTGCGTGCCGGGCTGCGAGTCGATCACCCGGGTGAACGACAACGAGTACCAGGTGCAGATGACCACCCGGGTGGGCCCGGTGAGCGCCAAGTTCCGCGGCCGGCTTTCGCTCTTCGACATCAAGCCGCCGCAGTCCTACTCGCTCGCCTTCGAAGGCCAGGGCGGCGCGGCGGGCTTCGCGAAGGGCGCTGCGCAGGTGAAGCTTTCTCCCGAGGGAGCGAAGACCCGGCTTGCCTACGACGTGAAAGCGAACGTCGGCGGCAAGCTCGCGCAGATCGGCTCGCGCCTGATCGACGCGGCGGCGAAGAAGGTCGCCGACGAGTTCTTCCAGAACTTCACCAAGAGAATGACCTCGTCCGAGGATACGACCGTGGTGATGCACGCCGTGGACGCGCCCGAAGGCGCCGCCGCCGGCGATCGCGCCATGCCCTCGGTCTCGAACACCACCCTCATCTTCTTCGCCGCGGGCGCGCTGGTGGTGGTGATCGTCGCCTTGGTGGCGCTCTTTGGCTGAGCTAGTCTTTCGCGACGACCCGTATCGCGTCGCCTGCGAGGCGACCGTGGTCTCGGTCCAGGACAACGTGGTCGAGCTCGACCGAACCGTGTTCTACCCCCTGGGCGGCGGCCAGGCGGGCGACACCGGCCGGCTGGGAAAGTGGCGCGTCCTCGACACGCGCAAGGGCGCGGCCGGCGATTCGGTCCTGCACCTGCTCGAGCCGGGAGCAAAGCTTGCTGCGGGCGACCCGGTGGAAATCCAGATCGACTGGGAACGGCGCCACCGGCTGATGCGGCTGCATACCGCGCTGCACCTGCTCGGCGCGGTGGTGAAGGCGCCGGTCACCGGAGGGCGCATCGGCGACGACAAGGCGCACCTCGACTTCGACATCGAGATGGAGAAGCTGGTGAAGGAGGCCATCGAAGCGCGCCTGCACGAGTTGATTTCATCTTCTCTCGAAACAAGACCGACCTGGATCACGGACGCCGAGCTCGACGAGCGGCCCGAGCTGGTGAAGACCATGTCGGTGGCGCCGCCGCGCGGCGAGGGGCGCGTGCGGCTGCTCGAGATTCCGGGCGTCGACCTGCAGGCGTGCGGCGGCACGCACGTGAAGAACACCGCCGAGATCGGCCGCCTCGCGGTGGCGCGCATCCGCTCCGAAGGAAAGCGCAACAAGCGGGTAACCCTGACTTTCGCATGAGCGCGGTAGCGCATGCCGATCAAGCCTGAACGCAGAGCCGCCGCGCTGCTCTACGCCGAGCTGCGCAACTTCACGCGGCTGTCCGAGGTGCTGCAGCCCGACAAGGTCCTCGATCTCGCCAACGAGTTCTTCTCGATGGCGTCGCGCGCGGCGGTCGCCGGCGCCGGCAACGTGATCGCGGTGCACAACGATTCGCTGCTCGCTTCCTTCGCGCAGGGCGATGCCCGGCAGTACAACGAGGCCGCGCTCAACACCGCGCAGGCGATCCGGGGGCAGTTCGGGTCGGTGGGCGAGCGCTGGCAGAAGGAGTACGGCCTGGCGGCGGCCGTCGCGCTCGGGGTGCATAGCGGCGAGGCGGTCTTCGGCATGGCCGGGCCGCTCGGCGCGCAGCAGTTCGTCGCCTTCGGCGACTGCGTCAGCGTCGCCGAGCGCCTGGTGCACCGCGCGCGCGCCGGCGAGATCGTGATCTCGATCGACGTGATGAAGGCGCTCGGCAACGCGGTGCAGGCCCTCGGCGCCCAGGAGCTGCCGGCGCTCGAGCTTGGCGGCAAGCGCCGCCCGCTGCCGATCTACGGCCTGCTGCTCGAGACCCGCCTCGACTTCACCTAGCGGCGGCTTGCCTCATCGCGGCGGCGAGCGACTCCGCCGGATAGGCCCCGGACACGCCGAGCTTGCGCTCGATGACGAAGGTCGGCACCGCCGAAATGCCCAGCCCGCGCACCTCTTCCTCGAGCCCCGACACGTCGCGCGCCTTGCCGGGCCAGCCTTCCACGCCGCAGCGCGCGGCGATGCCGGCGAGCACCGCAGCGTCGCCGATGTCCTTCGCTTCCTCGAAATAGGCGCGGAACAGCGCATCGACCACCGGGTCCTGGTCCTGCGCCAGGAAAATCAGCCGGTGGGCGGCAGCGGTATTGGGCGTGCGCTCGATACGCTCGAAAGCGAACTCTATGCCCTCGCTCCTGCCCTCGGCGATGACGCGCGCATCGAGCGCGCGAGAGCGCTCGAGCGAGCCGAACTTGGCCTTGCGGTACTCGGCCCGCGGCATTCCCTCTTTCGGCATGTCGGGATTGAGCTGGAAGGGAAGCCAGCGCACTTCGAACTTCAGGTCCTGAACCAGCGCAAGCGCTTTTTCGAGACGGCGCTTGCCGATGTAGCACCAGGGACAGACGACATCCGAGGCGACCTCGATCTGCAGGGACTTCACCCTACTTTTTCTTCGCCGCGGGGACGGTCCAGAAGTACACCGTGCGGCCGTTCGAGTCGAGGCGCTTCTCGGGCTTCCAGGTGCCCATGTCGAACTGGTGCGAGACGATGCGCGTCCCGGGCTTGAGCTCTTCCCAGAGCCGCGGCCGCAGCTTCACGTTGAGGTCGGGCAGCAGGTACAGCGTGACCACCGTGGCCTCGCGGAAGTCGGCCTTGAACAGATCCTCCTGCCTGAACTCCACGAGGTTGCCGACCCCGGCCTTGCGCGCATTCTCGGTCGCCTCGCGGATGCGCTCCGGGTCGATGTCGATGCCGACCGCCTTGATGCCGAACTTCTTCGCCGCGGCGATGGCGATGCGGCCGTCGCCCGAGCCCAGGTCGTAGAGGATGTCGCCCTTGCCCACGTTGGCGAGGCGCAGCATGTCGTCGACCACCTCGTGCGGCGTGGGCACGTAGATGACGTCGGGCGTCTGCGCAGGCTTGCGCGGCTGCGCCTGGGCGAGGTACTGGTAGGGGGCGTTGGGTTCTAGGGCGAGGACCGGCGCCGCGGCGAGTACCGCCGCGGTTACTGCAATGAGGGTTCGCATCCCGGAAATTATGCCCTAGGGCGAAAAGCCGGTGGCGAAACGGCTCGACGTGACCGCCGCGTCCACCTCGCGTTCTTCGTGGCCTTTCAGATCCCGCCTCGGTGCCGCCGACGGGTCGCCCTGGACGGCCGGCTCGGTGAGCGCAGCCTCGATGTCTTCGGTGCCGTGCACCTCGAGACGCGCCCAGGCGATCAGCAGCATGGCGGCGATGATGGCGATGATCGCGATGACGGCGATCACCGGATGCTCGTGGGGATCCGGGCCGTCGTGGTGCGTGCAGGCGTGGCCCATTCGGATTAGACGCTACTCCGGTCGCCGGGTTCGGGGAAGGAAGTAAAACCTCCTCACTAATATCTGTTTGTAATTACTCCCCGGCGATGGTCATGTTCTCGACCAGGATGGAGCCCGACGAGCGGCCGCTGCGCACCAGCACGTCGCTCCCTATGGCCGCGATTTGCTTGAACATTTCTTTAAGGCTGCCGGCGATGGTGATCTCCTCGACCGGGAAGGCGATCTCGCCGCCCTCGACCCAGTAGCCCGCCGCCCCGCGCGAGTAGTCGCCGGTCACCAGGTTCACTCCCTGCCCGAGCAGCTCGGTGACCAGGAGACCGCGCCGCATCTTGCGCAGCATTCCCTCGAAATCCGGACCGTCGGACTTAACGATAAGGTTGTGGTGCCCGCCGGCACTGCCGGTCGATTTCATGCCGAGCTTGCGCGCCGCGTAGCTGCCGAGGAAATACCCGTCTACCACGCCGTTGCGCACGATCGAGCGCTCGCATGTCGCCACGCCTTCCTCGTCGAAGGCGCTGCTCGCCATGCCCTGCGGCTCGAGCGGGCGCTCGTCGATCGTCACCAGGGGAGAGAAAACGTCCTTGCCCAGGCTGTCCACCAGGAACGACGTCTTGCGGTACAGGTTGCCGCCGTTCACCGCCGAGACGAAGTGCCCGATCAGGCCGATCGCGACCGGCGCTTCGAACAGCACCGGCGCCTGGCAGGTGGCGATCTTGCGCCCCCCGAGGCGCGCCGCCGCGCGGCTGCCGGCATAGCGGCCGAGCGCCCGAGGGTCGGCGATTTTCGCCGGCACGCGCGAGGCGCTGTACCAGTCGTCGCGCTGCATCAGCCCTTTTTCCTCGGCGATCACCGCGCACGACAGCCAGTGGCGCGATCCCGCAAAGCCGCCCGAGAAGCCGAGGCTGTTCGCGAACGCGAACTGGGTCTGCTGCGCCGATACCGTCGCGCCCTCGGAGTTGCGGATCTTTTTCGACACCGCGAAGGCCGCGGCCTCGCAGCGCTTCGCGAGATCCACCGCGTCCTCCGTGGACAACGGCCACGGGTGATACAGATCGAGGTCCGGTGCCTCGCGCGCGAGGAGCTCCGCGTCGGGCAGGCCGGCGCAGTCGTCCTCGGCGGTGTGGCGCGCGATCGCCGCCGCGGCGTCGACCGTCTGCTCGAGCGCGGTGCGCGAGAAGTCCGAGGTGCTGGCATGGCCGCGGCGCGCCTTCGGCCGCTCGCCGAAGTAGACCGTGACGCCGATCGAGCGATCGCGATTGTGCTCGATGGTATCGGGCTTGCCCTTGCGCACGGTGACCGTCAGGCCGTAGCCCTCCGACACGTCGCAGTCGCAGCCGTTCGCGCCGGCGCGCCGGGCGCGCTCCAGCACCGCCTGCGCGAGGCTGTCGAGCTCGGCCCGCTCGCAGCTGAAACCGTGGCGCTTCGGCATGGGGGCGCTATGATAATCGCGTGGATCAGGAAATTGTCAGCAAGACGCGCAAGAAACGCGAAATGCACGAGCTGCAGGCGCTCGGCGTGGCGCTGGCCGAGCTTTCCGAATCGCTGCTGAAGGAAATGCGGCTTGGCGAAGACCTGCTCGAAGCGGTGCTCGAAGCAAAGCGCATCCGCAGCCACGAGGCGAAGCGCCGGCAGATGCAGTACATCGGGCGCCTCATGCGCGAGGTCGATCCGGCGCCGATCCGCAGCCGCCTCGCGGAGCTCGAGGGCAGCTCGGCGCAGGCCACGGCGCGCCACCGGCGCCTCGAGACCTGGCGCGAGCGCCTGCTCGGCGACGACGAGGCGCTTACCGCGTTCGCCGCCGAGCATCCGGGCGCCGACCTGCAAGCGCTGCGCGCCTTGATTCGCAATGCCAGGAAAGAGCAAAAGGAAAGCAAGCCGCCGCGCGCCTACCGCGAGCTCTTCAGGGTCCTGAAAGAGATTGAATCTCCAACCCCTCTTCAAGGCTGAGATCTCGCTCGCCGCGCCCCAGGAGCTCGGCGCGACTCCGCAGGGACGGCGACGGATCATCGGCATCACCGGCGGGCGCTTCGCCGGCGAGCGCCTGTCGGGGCGCGTGGTTCCCGGCGGCGCGGACTGGCAGGTCGTGCGCGCCGACGGCGTCGCCGACCTGGATGCGCGCTATACCCTCGAGACTTCCGACGGGGCTTTGATCTACGTCAGAAACCGGGGCTACCGCCACGGCCCCGCCGAGGTCCTGGAAAAACTCTCCGCGGGAGAAGAAGTGGATCCCACCCTGTACTACATGCGCACCACGCCGCTCTTCGAGACCGGCGACGCCCGCTACGCCTGGCTCAACCGCATCGTTTGCATTGCGACCGGTGCACGGCGCGCCGCCGCGGTCGAGCTCGACGTTTTTGAAGTCAAATGATCATCGGCCTGGTTTCCGTCAGCGACCGCGCCTCGGCGGGCGTGTACAAGGACGAAGGCATTCCGTCGCTCAAGGAATGGCTCGCGGCCGCGATCGCTTCGCCCGAGTGGCGCGACGAGACCCGGTTGATCGCCGACGAGCAGCCGGTGATCGAGGCCACGCTGAAAGAGCTGGTCGACGAGAAAGGCTGCAGCCTGGTCCTGACCACCGGCGGCACCGGGCCCGCGCCGCGCGACGTCACACCGGAAGCGACCCTCGCGGTTGCCGACAGAGTCATGCCCGGGTTCGGCGAGCAGATGCGCGCGGTGAGCCTCAAGTACGTGCCCACCGCGATCCTCTCGCGCCAGGTGGCGGTGGTGCGGAAGAAAGCTCTGATCATCAACCTGCCGGGACAGCCCAAGGCGATCCGCGAGACCCTCGACGGGGTGTTCGCCGCCGTGCCCTACTGCATCGACCTGATCGGCGGTCCCTACATCGAGACCCACGAGGCCGTGGTCAAGGCCTTCCGCCCCAAGTCCGCCCTGAAGAA
>DATBSZ010000031.1:0-12323 GCA_036559525.1 Burkholderiales bacterium | reverse complement strand
GCCGAGCGCGGCCGCCGGTCGCGCGAACTCCTTGTAGCGCTGGGCGACGCCGACCTTCTCGGTCGCCGTGCTTACGATCGGGAGGAAGCGGTCGTGCAGCGTCTTGTCGGCGGTGCGGCGGAAATACGCCGTGCCCGCGGTGTCGCCGCCGGTCAGGATTCCTTTGGCGTCCTGCACCGTCATCTTCTTCACCGAGTCGAGCAGCAGCTTGCGCGCCTCCGGCACGGCCGCCTCGGCGGCACGGTTCATCGCCTCCACCAGCTCCTCCACCTCGTTCGAGAAACCGAGGCGCCGGGCGAGCTTTTCGGTGCGCTCGAGCGATTCCGGGATCGGAATCTTCACCTGGGGGTTGCCGAAGAAGCCGTCGGTTCGCCCAAGCTCGGCAACCGCCGCGCGCGAGCCGCGCTCGAGAGCGGCCTTGAGCCCCGCGAGGGCGTCGCGCTGGGTCAGACGCTCCAACTGGCCTAGGGCCGGAGCGGCGGCAGTCATGACGAGCGCTGCGAAAATCGCCGTTCTCATGAAAGCGAAGCTTATCGTCGGCATCGGCGCCCTTGCGTCCGCAGTGGGCTGGGCGGCGGCAATAGTCGTGCTTTCGGCGCACACGCTGCTCAAGCCGGCGCCGGAAGTGCGCTTCCACCCGCTGTCGGGCGCGACATTTTCCACATCCGACTTGCGCGGCAAGGTGGTGCTGGTGAACTTCTGGGGCAGCTACTGCACGCCTTGCGTGAAGGAGATGCCGAAGATCGTCGCGGCCCACGAGAAATTCGCATCGCGCGGCTACGAAACCGTCGCGGTCGCCGTGCGGCACGACAACCCGCATCGCGTCGCCGCGTTCGCCGCAAAGCGCGGCCTGCCTTTCAGGATCACGCTCGACAGCTCGGGCGAGGCGGCGAAGGAGTTCGGCAACGTGCGCATCACGCCGACCAGCTTCCTCATCGACCGGCAAGGTCGCGTGCTGCGGCGCTATGTCGGCGAGCACGACTGGGTGGCGCTCCACGAAATCGTGGAACGCGAGCTCGCCCGCTAGATCCCTGCCTCGTGCGCCTGCTGGTCGGCGTGATAGGACGAGCGCACCAGCGCGCCGACCGCGGCATGGCGAAAGCCCATCGCTAGAGCCTGATTCTCGAATTCCTTGAAAATTCCAGGATCGACGTACCGCTCGACCGGCAAGTGATGCGGCGAAGGCTGCAGGTATTGGCCGATCGTCAGCATGTCGACGTCGTGCGCGCGCAAGTCGCGCATGACCGCGAGGATCTCTTCGTCGGTCTCCCCTAGCCCGACCATCAGGCCCGACTTGGTCGGCACGGCAGGGTGGCGCTGCTTGAACTCTTGAAGCAGCCGCAGCGAGTGCGCATAGTCGCCGCCGGGACGCGCCTTGCGGTAAAGCCGCGGCACGGTCTCGAGGTTGTGGTTCATCACGTCGGGCGGCGCCGCATCGAGAACCTCGAGCGCGCGCTCGAGCCGGCCGCGGAAGTCGGGCACCAGGACCTCGATCGTGGTCTGCGGCGAGACCTTTCTGGTTTCGGCAATGCAGGCCACGAAATGCGCCGCGCCGCCGTCTCGTAGATCGTCCCGATCGACACTTGTGATGACCACATACGACAAGCCAAGAAGAGAAATCGTCTCGGCGAGATGGCGAGGCTCTTCGGCATCCGGCGCGAGCGGCCGGCCGTGCGCGACGTCGCAGAAGGGACAACGGCGCGTGCAGATGTCGCCGAGGATCATGAACGTCGCCGTGCCCTTGCCGAAGCACTCGGCGATGTTCGGGCACGAGGCTTCCTCGCACACCGTGTGCAGCTTCTGCTCTCGGAGAATGCGCTTGATGTCGTAGAAGCGCGAATTCGGGCTCGCCGCGCGCACCCGGATCCACGCCGGCTTGGGCAGCCGCGTCGTAGCGTTTTCCTGACGCACGATGCGGATCGTCTTGCGGGCGCCTCTTTCCTTTACGCCGGCCTCACGCATCGAGCTTTTCCACCAGTATTTGTGAGAGCCGCGAGGCCGCTGTTTCCGGGGAGTCGGCAAAGCCCAGCTCTTTCATCTGGGTGACGCGCAAGCCGGGATAGCCGCACGGATCGATGGCCGCAAAGGGCGCGAGGTCCATGTCGACGTTGAGCGCAAGGCCATGGTAGGCCCTGCCGCGGACCACACGGATGCCGAGCGCGGCGATCTTTGCGCCGTCGACGTAGACGCCCGGCGCGCCGGGCTTGCGCTCGGCGCGGCCGCCGAGCAGGTCGATCACCGCCTGCTCGAGGAGCCACACGAAGCGCTTCACCTTGATCGCGCGCCGCGCGAGATCGACCAGCGTATAGATCACCGCCTGGCCAGGTCCGTGATAAGTGATGTCGCCGCCGCGGTCGGTCTTCACAACCGGGATGGCATTTCCGGTCTGAGGGAGCGAAGCGCCCTGCCCCACCGTGTAAACGGGCGGATGTTCGAGGATCCAGAGCTCATCGGGCGTCGACTCGTCGCGCGCCCGCGTGAAAGCGCGCATCTCCTCCCAGGCAGACGAATACTCGGCGCGGCCCAGCCGTTTGACGACGATCTCTTCAAGAAGGGTAGACGCCACGCGTCACAGCACCATGACCACGTCGGGATGGTCGCACAGCTCCAGGTAGAGCGCGTCGAGCTGCTCGCGCGAGGTGGCGCGCACGGTGCACGTGACGCTCAGGTACCTGCCCTGGCGGCTCGGCCGCATCTCGACGGTGGCTGCGTCGAAGTCCGGTGCGTGCTTGCGCACGATGCTGGTCACCGCCTGGACAAAGCGCGGCTGCTTGCGGCCCATTACCTTGATCGGAAACTCGCAGGGAAACGCTAACGGCGAGTTATCCGCTACGACCGGCACGGGCGACGATCTCTTAAGCGGATACCGCTTCCCGCTTGCCGGCGCGCATGACTTTCTGCTTGAAGTCCTGGTAGAGCTGGTACATGCGGCGGAACACGGGTCCCGGGCGTCCGTCGCCGACGCGCTTGCCGTCGAGCTCGACGATCGCGAGCACTTCCTTGGACGAGGACGTGACCCAGACCTCGTCGGCGGCGCGCACCTCGGCCTCCGGAATGTCCCTGAACTCAAAGGCGAGGCTGCTCGCGCGCGCGAGCTCCACCACCACGTCGTAGGTGATGCCGGGCAGGATGAGGTTGGTCTTGGGCGGCGACTGGATCACGCCGTGCTTCACGATGAACACGTTCGACGCGGAAGCCTCGGTGAGCTTGCCGTCGCGAAACAGGATCGTCTCCGCCGCACCCGCCTCGGCCGAGAGCTGGCGCAAGAGGACGTTTCCGATGAGCGAGATCGACTTGATGTCGCAGCGCAGCCAGCGGTTGTCCTGCGCGCTCACCGCCGCCGAGCCGTTCTCGATCTGCGCCTGCGGCGGGTTGGTGAGCGGGTTCGCCATCATGAACACGGTGGGCTCGACGCTCTTCGGGAACGCGTGGTCGCGCTTCGCGACGCCGCGCGTGACCTGGAAATAGATCCCCTGGTCCTCGAAGGGTTGCGCATCGGCCAGCTGATAGACGTGCGCGCGCCACTGCTGGCGCGAGTACGGATTGCGGATCTTCGCCTCGCCGAGGCTGCGCTCGAGCCGCACCAGGTGCTCCTCGAGCCGGAACGGCACGCGCGAATACACCGGCACGAGCTCGTACACGCCGTCGCCGAAAATGAAGCCGCGGTCGAGCACCGACACCGTCGCCTGCTCGATCGGGAGCAGCTTTCCATTGAGAAAAACGGTCATTTCAGCCATAGGCGCAGTGTATCCCAGGTCCGGCCGAAGAACCCCGCCGCAGCCACGGGCTCGAGCGTGATCAGCGGATACTCGCCGAAGGGCTTGCCATCGTGCGTCACGCGCACCACGCCGACTTGCTGGCCCTTGCCGAGCGGCGCGACCAGCGGCTGCTGCGATACGAGCTCCGCCTTCAGCCTGTCGGCCTCGCCCTTGGGCACAGTGACGAAGAGATCGTTGCCTACGCCCACCTTCACGTTGCGCGCCGCGCCTTTCCACACTTCGAGCGAGCGCACCGGGTTGCCCGCGGCATGCAGCTTCACGCTGTCGAAGAACTGGTAGCCCCAGTTGAGGAGCTTGAGCGACTCCTGGGCGCGTGTCGCCTCGGACGTCGAGCCGAGAAGCACCGAGAGCAGCCGCCGGCCGCCGCGGCGCGACGAGGCGACCAGGCAGTAGCCCGCGGCCTCGGTGTGACCAGTCTTCATGCCGTCCACGCTCGGGTCTATCCACAGCAGCCGATTGCGGTTCGGCTGGGTGATGTTGTTGTAGCGGTACTCTTTCTGCGAGTAGTACTGCGCGTACTCGTTCGGGAAATCGCGGATCAGCGCCGCGGCGAGCGTGTACAGGTCCTGCGCGGTGCTGTAGTGCTGCGCGTCCGGCAGCCCCGACGCGTTCATGAACTTGCTGCTCTTCATGCCGAGGCGAGCTGCCTCGCGGTTCATCATCTGCACGAACACTTCCTCGTTTCCCGCCACCGCCTCGGCGAGCGCGATGCAGGCGTCGTTGCCCGACTGCACCACCATGCCGCGGATCAGCTCGTCGACGGTCACCGGCTTGCGCGGCTCGATGAACATGCGCGAGCCCGCCGCCTTCCATGCCTTGGTCGAGACATTGACCTGCTGATCGGGCGCGAGCTTGCGGTCGCGCAGCGCCGCGAACACCACGTAGGCGGTCATCAGCTTCGTGAGCGACGCCGGCTCGAAGCGCTCGTCGGCCTTTTGCGCCGCGATCACCTGCCCGCTCGAGAGATCGCCGATCATCCATGACTTGCCGATGACGGAGGGCGGCTGCGGCGCCGCTGCCGTTGCCGTCAACGAGAAAAGAACAACGAGGAGCGCGAGTGAACTTCTCATGTGGTGCGTGCTGAAAAGCCGCGAATTATAAGCCGGCGATCCTGCCGGGAACGATCGCTTCGACTTCGACCCGCGCCTGGCCGGCCTGGATGTAGCCGAGCTTGTAGGCCGCTACGTACGACAGGTCGATGACCCGTTCCGACTTGAACGGCCCGCGGTCGTTGATGCGCACCACGACGCTCTTGCCGTTCGCCACGTTGGTGACGCGGGCGTAGCTCGGGATCGGCAGCGTCGGATGCGCGGCGGTCATCGCGTACATGTCGTAGCTCTCGCCGCTCGAAGTCTTCTGGCCGTGGTAGCGCTTTCCGTACCAGCTCGCCATGCCGCGCTGCTTGAACGGCTGCACCGAAGTCATCGGCACGAACCTCTGGCCGAGCGCCTCATAGGGCCGGTTGGCGAACTTGTGCAACGGCTCGTTGCGCGGCACTGCGTCGGCCACGCGATCCAGGTTGGCCGGCGGCCGCTCGTGCGGGCCGTCGTCCTTGTAGTAGCCACCGGGTTTCGAGGCCGAGCCGCACCCCACGACGCATAGAAGAAGCCCGATTGAAAAAGCCCGTTTCATTGCTCGTACACCACGTTGCCCGCGACGATCGTAGTGCGCACTCTTCCTGCGAGCTCGTAGCCGAGGAAGGGCGTGTTCTTGCCCTGGCTCTTGAGCGTCTCGGGCGCGACCTTGAACGGCGCGGCGGGATCGAACAGCACGACGTCAGCCGGCGCACCCGGCGCGAGCTTGCCGGACGCGACGCCCAGGATGCGCGCCGGCTCGGAGGTGATGCGCGCCAGGGTCGCGGCTAGCCCGAGCTTGTTCGCCTGTCCCCATCTCAGCGTCAACGGAAGGAGAAGCTCGAGCCCGGTCGCGCCGGGCTCGGCCTGCGCGAACGGGAGGTGCTTGCCGTCCTCGTCAACCGGCGTGTGGTCGGAGCAGATGCAATCCACCACCCCCTCGGCGAGGCCGCGCGACAGCGCGTCGCGGTCGCGCTGGCTCCTGAGCGGCGGCTCGAGGCGGCATTGCGAGTCGAAGTAGCCGAGGTCCATGTCGCAGAGATGCACATGATGAACGGCGACATCGCAAGTCACCGGCAGGCCCTCCTGCTTCGCCCGGCGCATGAGCTCCACGCCGCCGGCCGTGGACAGCCGGCAGACGTGCACTCGCGCCCGCGTCGCGCGCACGAGCTCGAGCAGGGTCGCCAGGGCGATGGTCTCGGCGAAAGACGGGATGCCCGGCAGGCCGAGCCGCGTCGCAACCTCGCCATCGTGCGACACGCCGCCTTTCGCAAGCGACGCGTCCTCCGCGCGCAGCCACACGGGATAGCCGAAAGTCGCGGCGTACTGCAGCGCGCGCCACAGCACCTGGGTGTCGGCCATCGGCACGTTCGCCTGGGAGAACGCGACGCAGCCGGCATCGGTGAGCTGGCCCATCTCGGTGAGCGCCTGGCCCTCGAGCTTGACCGTGAGCGCGCCGACGGGATACACGCGCGCGCGCGACAGCGCCTTGGCGCGGCGGCGCAGCATGTCGACCAGGCCCGGCTCGTCGAGCGGCGGATCGGTGTCCGGCGGGCAGGCAAGGCTGGTCACGCCGCCGGCGACCGCGGCGTCCATTTCCGACTCGAGCGTCGCCTTGTACTCGTAGCCCGGCTCGCGCAGCCGCGCCGAGAGGTCGATGAAGCCCGGCGCGACGACCAGGCCCTTCGCATCGATTACCCGGTCGGCCTTCCCGCCCTCCGGGGAAATTTTGCCGTCCACCATGAAAACGTCCCCGGCCCCCTCCTTGCCGCTCGCCGGGTCGACGATGCGCCCGTTCTTGATGTGAAGGCGCATCAGTTGCCGGCGACGATGCTCATGACGGCCATCCGCACGGCGATGCCGAAGGTGACCTGCGGCAGGATGACGGAGTGCGGACCGTCGGCGACGGTGGAATCGATCTCCACGCCGCGATTCATCGGACCGGGGTGCATCACGATGGCGTCCGGCCTGGCGACCCCAAGCTTGTCGCCGGACAGGCCGTAGTGCTTGTTGAATTCCTGTGCCGAAGGAAGCAGCGCGCCGCGCATGCGTTCGTTCTGCAGGCGCAGCATGACGACCACGTCGCAGTCCTTGAGGCCCTCGCGCATGTCGTGGAACACGCGCACGCCGAGCGCCTCGACGCCGGCCGGGATCAGGGTCTGCGGGCCGATCACGCGCACCTCCGGCACGCCGAGCGTGGTGAGGCCGTGGATCAGCGAGCGCGCCACGCGCGAGTGCAGGATGTCGCCGACGATGGCGACCGTGAGGCCGGTGAAGTCCTTCTTGTAATGACGGATGGTAAAGAGATCGAGCAGGCCTTGCGTCGGGTGCGCGTGCCGGCCGTCGCCCGCGTTGATTACGTGCTCGTGCGGCTTGACGTGGCGCGCAATCAGGAACGGTGCGCCGGAGAACTCGTGGCGCACGATGAAGATGTCGGCCTGCATCGCCGAGAGATTCGCCACGGTGTCGAGCAGCGATTCGCCCTTCGTCGCAGACGACACCGTGATGTTCAGGTTGATCACGTCGGCCGAGAGGCGCTTGGCGGCGATCTCGAAGGTGGTGCGGGTGCGCGTCGAGGGTTCGAAGAACAGGTTGAACACGCTCTTGCCGCGCAACAGAGGCACTTTCTTCACCTCGCGCTCGGTGACGCCGACGAACGATTCCGCGGTATCGAGTATCTGCAGCAGGATTTCGCGCGGCAAGCCCTCGGTGGAAAGCAGATGCTGCAGCTCCCCTTTCTCATTGAGCTGGGGATTACGCTGCACGCTCAGGCTCCAGGACCAGTGCGAGTTTTCCCCCGGCTTCCTGCTTGAGGCGCAGGCGCATTCCGCCGGGCACCTCCACGCGCGCGCCGACATGCTGAGCGCAGATCGGCAACTGGCGTCCGCCGCGGTCCACGAGCACCACGAGCGAGATGCTCGCAGGCCGGCCGTAGTCGAACAGCTCGTTCATCGCCGCGCGCACCGTGCGCCCGCTGTAGAGCACGTCGTCGACCAGCAGCAGCTCGGCGCCGTTGACGTCGAACGGGATCTTGGTTCGCTTGGGGTCGTGCTTGAGGCCGCGCGCCGCGTAGTCGTCGCGGTAAAACGCGATGTCCATCAGCCCCAGCGGGCTTTTCATGTCCAGCATCGGGTGGAGGCGCTCGGCCAGCCATGCGCCACCGGTGTAAAGGCCCACCATCGCGCTCTTCGGACCGATGCGCGGCTTGAGCTCGGCGACGAGCTGCTCGCAGAGTTTTTCTGCGTCAGGCAGCCTGGTCAAAGTATTGCTCCAGGATGAGTTGCGCCGCGACCGAGTCGATGGCCTTTTTCTTTACGCCACGCAGGCGATGTTCGGCTTCCACCGACGTATACCTCTCGTCGACCCGCGCCACCGGCAACTTGAACCGGCGCTCGAGACGCCGCGCGAAGTCCTCGGCCTGGCGCGTCATCCTGTGCGGTTCGCCCTGTGCGGATGTGGGCAATCCGACGACCAGGCTTGCCGGCTTCCACTCTTCGACCAGTTTCTGGATCTGCGCAAAAGCGGAAATCGCAGGCAGAGGATGCGCCGTGCGCAGCTCGGGCTCTCCGACCGCCACGCCAATACGCCTTAGACCGAAGTCGAATGCGAGGACCGTGCCTCGGCTAGGCATGTCCCGCTTCGTCCTGCAGCCTCGCGAAGTCGAGGCCGAGGAGCTCCATCGCCGCGGGCAGGCGCTCCTCGGCCGGCGTCTCGAAGATGATGCCGTCGCGGGCTTCCACCGTGAGCCAGGCGTTCTGCGACAGCTCGTGCTCGATCTGGCCGGGCGACCAGCCGGCATAGCCGAGCGTTACCAGCATGCGCGCCGGGCCTTCGCCGCGCCCGACGGCCTCGAGGATGTCCTTCGAGGTGGTGAGGCCGATGGCGTCGCCCACGCGCAGCGTGGACTGCCAGTTGCCCGCCGGCGCGTGCAGCACGAAGCCGCGGTCGGTCTGCACCGGGCCGCCGAAGTAGACCGGCGCGTCCCTGCGCTCGCGGTCGCGCAGCGTGAGCGACAGGCGCTCGAACAGCGCCTGCAGCGTCATGTCGAGCGGCCGGTTGACCACCAGGCCGAGCGCGCCCCGGTCGTTGTGCTCGCAGATATAAGTGAGGGTCTTGGCGAAGTACGGATCGGCCATGTTGGGCATGGCGATCAGGAAGTGATGCGTCAGGTTGACTGTGGACATCCGCGCGGACATTCGCCCACCCCTTATTCTAGTGTAATGGGCTTAGAGGCGCCGGCCTGCCGGAAGTTTTTCTAGATTTCCACCATCTCGAAATCTTCCTTGCGTGCGCCGCATTCCGGGCAGGTCCAGTTGATGGGAATGTCTTCCCAGCGCGTGCCGGGCACGATGCCCTCGTCGGGCAGCCCCGCCGCTTCGTCGTAGACGAAGCCGCAGATGAGGCACATCCACGTCTTGAACTGCACTTGGCTCTCGGTCATAAAATGGGCCGGATATTAACTCATGCCACCGATAGTTCTTACCTTCGCGGCGTCGGATCCGACCGGCGGCGCCGGATTGCAGGCCGACCTGCTTACGCTTGCCGCGCTCGGCTGCCATCCGCTTTCGGTGCTCACCGGGCTCACGGTGCAGGACACGAGCGGCGTCGAGCACCTGGAATCCATCGCTGCCGATCTGGTCACGCGCCAAGCGAGCCGCGTGCTCGCCGAAACCAGGGTCGCTGCGTTCAAGGTCGGCGTCCTCGGCTCCGCCGAGAACGTGCGCGCCGTGGCGGCGATCGCCGCCGCGCACGCCCGGGTTCCGCTGGTGCTCGACCCGGTGCTCGCTTCAGGCCGCGGCGATCCCCTGGCGAATGAAGCGGTCCTGAAGGCATTGCTGGAATTGCTCGTGCCCCGGGCGACCGTGGTCACGCCGAACACCGTGGAGGCCGCGCAGCTCGGCGGCGCGAAGCGCCTGCTCGAGCTCGGCTGCCGCTACGTCCTGGTCACCGGCACGCACGAACCGGGCGCCGAGGTGAGCAACAAGCTCTACGACTCGAGCGGCCTGGTGCGCGAGGACCGATGGCAGCGGCTGCCGGGCAGTTACCACGGCTCGGGATGCACCCTCGCTTCCGCCATCGCCGCGCAGCTCGCGAAGGGCCGCGACGTGCCCGAGGCCGCGCGCCGGGCGCAGAAATTCACCTGGCAGGCGCTCGCCGCGGGATTTCGCAGCGGCGCCGGGCAGTCGCTGCCCAATCGCTTCTTCGGAAAATGATGCGGGGCCTCTACGCCGTCACGCCCGACACCGCCGACACGGACGTCCTCCTGCGCAAGGTCGAGGAGGCGCTGAAAGCCGGCGTCGCCATGCTGCAATACCGCAACAAGATCATCTCCAAGGACAAGCGCCTGCTTCAGGCGAAAGATCTGGCGCCGCTCGCTCGCGGTTACGGCGTGCCCCTCATCGTGAACGACGACGTCGAGATCGCGCTCACCGTCGGCGCGAACGGCGTCCACTTGGGAAAGGAGGATGGCGACCTGGCGGGCGCGCGCGCCAAGCTCGCCGGAAGGATTCTCGGCGCCTCCTGCTACGACGACCTGGAAAAGGCCAGGGCCGCCGTGCGGGCCGGCGCCGACTACGTCGCCTTCGGAGCCGTTTTCCCCTCCCCGACCAAGCCCGGCGCGGCACGCGCGCCGCTCTCCCTGTTCGGAAGCGGCCTTGGCGTGCCGCTGTGCGCGATCGGCGGCATTACACTGAAGAACGCGCCCGCGCTGATCGCCGCCGGAGCAAGCCTGCTCGCGGTGATCTCCGATCTCTTCGATGCGCCGGACATCGGCGCGCGGGCAGGCGAATACCGCAAGCTCTTCCAATGAAAAAAAGCAGGCAACTCTTCGAGCGCGCCCAGGCCCGCATCCCCGGCGGCGTCAACTCGCCGGTGCGCGCCTTTCGCGCCGTCGGCGGCTCCCCGGTCTTCTTCGAGCGCGCCTCGGGTCCCTATCTATGGGACGCCGATGGCACGCGCTACATCGACTACGTCGGCTCCTGGGGCCCGATGCTCGCCGGACACGGACATCCCGCGGTGGTCGAGGCGGTACAGGAAGCGGCCTCGCGCGCGCTCTCGTTCGGCGCGCCGACCGAGGCCGAGGTCGAGCTCGCCGAGCTCCTCTGCCGCCTCCTCCCCTCGCTCGAGCTCGTCCGCCTCGTCTCCTCCGGCACGGAAGCAACCATGACCGCGCTGCGGCTCGCGCGCGGCTTCACCGGCCGAAGCCTGGTGGTCAAGTTCGAGGGCTGCTATCACGGCCACGCCGACGCGCTGCTCGTCAAAGCCGGGTCCGGCGCCCTCACCTTCGGCAACCCCAGCTCCGCGGGCGTGCCGCCCGAGACTGCTGCCGCAACAATCGTGCTGGACTACAACGACATCGATCAGGTGAGGACGCTTTTTTCGGAGCGTGGAAAAGCAGTTGCTTGCGTCATCGTCGAACCGGTCGCCGGCAACATGAACCTGGTCTTGCCCGCCACCGGATTTCTCGAAACGCTGCGCGAGGAGTGCACGCGCCACGGCGCCGTGCTGATCTTCGACGAAGTGATGACCGGCTTTCGCGTCGCGCTCGGCGGGGCGCAGCAGCGCTTCGGCATCCGCCCCGACCTCACTACGCTCGGCAAGGTCGCCGGCGGCGGGCTGCCGCTCGCCGCGGTCGGCGGCCGGCGCGAGATCATGGAGAAGCTCGCGCCGCTGGGGCCCGTGTATCAGGCGGGCACGCTTTCCGGCAATCCAATTGCCGTCGCCGCCGGACTAGCCACCCTGAAGGTCGTATCGGTGAACGGGTTTTGCGAAAAAGTCGAAGCCACGACGAAAGCGCTGGTCCAGGGCCTCGTGGCGGCGGGAGGAAAAGGCTTCTCGGCGCAGTCGATCGGCAGCATGTTCGGCGTCTATTTTCGCGACTCCCCGCCGAAGAGCTTCGCCGAAGTGATGCAATGCGACCGCGAACGCTTTAACCGCTTCTTTCACGAGATGTTAACGCGCGGCGTGTACCTTGCGCCTTCGGCCTACGAGACAGGATTCGTGTCCGCGGCGCACGGCGTAGGCGAAATCGAAGCGACGTTCGGCGCCGCGCGTGCTGCTTTCGCCAAGATCTCGTAGCAAAACACGCTTAAACCTTGCGTGGCGTGCTGGGTCTAACAGCAAGCCGACATGGACATCCATATCAGGGAGCTCTCCCGGCTCGATCGCGCTGCGCTCGAGCCGCATTTCCTCGCCCTCGACAGCGAAGATCGCCGGCTGCGCTTCGGCGTGCAGATCAACGACGACGCGGTGCGCGCATACGTCGCGCGCATCGATTTCGAGCGCGACGCGGCCTTCGGCGTCTACGACGACGGCCTGCACCTGGTCGGTACAGCGCACGTCGCCCGCAGCGGCGGGCACGCCGAGCTCGGGGTCTCTGTGCTGCCGGGGCACCGCGGCCGCGGCATCGGCGGTGCACTGCTCGCGCGCGCGCACCTGCGCGCCCGCAATTGGGGCGTGTGGGCGCTCTTCA
>DATBSZ010000030.1:0-17091 GCA_036559525.1 Burkholderiales bacterium | reverse complement strand
TCGACGCAGAAATCGAGGCCGAACTGGGCGTGGAACTTCTCCTCCGGCATCGTGGTGCGCGCAATGTTGCGCAGCGGCACGAAGGAGCAGTGCAGCAGGTCCTCGACCTGGAGGATCTCGGCGAGGTCGCCGAGCATCTTGATGACGCAGAACTGCTCCCAGCTCTCGAGGGGCACCTCGAAGATGTTGAGCGGGCGTTTGTTGCGCGCGTCCATTTCCTCCGCGCGAACGCCGATCTGGTCGGCGAGCTCGCGAAATCGCACGTGGTGGTGATACTCCTCCATCGCCACGCGGCAGGTCAGCCATTTGGCGTACGGCGTCGGCGCGAGGCCGATGGCGGGCTCGTCGAAGACCTGCGCGCCGTAGAGCTCGTTCAGCGCGTGGCTGCGCACGATCTTGCGCACCGCCGTCTGATACGCCTCGGGCTGCTGCCGGAACTCTTCGACGGTCTTGATGCTGGGATACGCGGACATGTTCGCTGCCTCAGAGAACGGGGTCGCCGGAGAAGGCTTCGAGGTCGGTGACGAGCGCGGTGAAGTGGGGTTCGAGCGCCTTCAGGTCGAAGCCCTGGTCGGTCTGCAGCATGCGCTGCGCCGGCCGCGGCTGGGAGAACACGAAGACCTCGCGCCCGCGCACGCCGAAGAGCTGGCCGGTCACGTGCGCTGCGCGGTCGCTGGCGAGCAGGCTCACCAACCGCGCCACGTGGCGCGCCGGCACGCGCAGCGCCTTCGCCTTGTAAGCGGCCTGAGCCTCGTTCGCGGGCTTGATGCTTTCGGTCACGCGCGTCGCCGCGAACGGCGCGATCGCGTTGCACCGGATCTTCGAGCGTGCCAGGTCGTGCGCCACCACGCGGGTCAGGCCGATGAGGCCTGCCTTGGCCGCGCCGTACGCACCCTGACCGAAGTTCCCGTAGATGCCCGCCGTCGAGACGATATTCACGATCGCTCCCGGGGCGCGGCCGTTCTTCACCTGCTCGCGCATCACCGGCGTCGCCGCGCCGAGCAGGCGCTGGGCGCCGCTCAGGTTGGTGCGGATCACCGCGTCCCAGTCATCGGGCTCGGGCTTGAAGATGAACGCGTCGCGGATGATCGCGGCGTTGTTGACCACGATGTCCACGGACTTGAACTTGCGGCAGGCCAGGTCCACCGCTTCCCGGGCCACGTCCGGGTCGGCGATGTCGCCACAGACGGCAACAGAACCGGCAATGCGCTGCGCGACCTGCTTGGCAATCTCAGGCTCCAGAGGCTCCCCGGAGATCGAGACGCCGGAATCGACGATGACCACCGAGGCGCCTTGCGCGACGAGCTCTTCCACGATCGCGAGGCCGATGCCGCGCGCCCCGCCGGTCACGATTGCACCCTTGCCTTGGAGGTCCATCGCCTAATTCTGGTTGTAGAACGCGTCGGCGTGAATCTGCCGCTGCGCCAGGCCGCGCGCGGCAAGCCACGCGGTGGCGGCTTCGACCATCACCGGCGGGCCAGCAAGGTAGGCCATGGCGTTTTCGGCGTCCCCGATCTCGATCGCTTCATGGACGAGGCCATAGCGGCGCCCGCTCGCGCCCTTCTGCTCCGAAAGGACGACGTGGTAGCTGAAATTCGGATGCCGGGCGGCAAGGTTCCTGAGGAGCGGCTCGTGATAAAGGTCGCGCTCGCTGCGCACGCCGAAGTAGAGCGTCGCGGGCGACTCGTGCCCGCGCTCGAGCAGCGTGCAGAGGATCGACTGGATCGGCGCGAGGCCGCTGCCGCCGGCGACGAGCAGCACCGGCCCGCGGTGTGCGTCGCGCAAATAGGCGATGCCGAGCGGGCCCGACACCTTGATCCGGTCGCCCACCTTGAGCTGCGTCGCGACGTAGCTGCTGGTGCGCCCGCCCGGCATGTGGCGCACCTGGAACAGGAGCTCCGGCTCGTCGGGGGTGTTCGCCATCGAGTAGTGGCGCGATAGCCCGGGCGCGAACTCGACCTGCGCGTATTGCCCGGCAGAGAAAGTAAACGGGCCGCCCGCCTCGATCGCGAGCCGCAGCCCCTTGATGTCGTGCGTCAGGCTCTCGACCTCGAGCACGCGGCAGCGCATGACGCGCGACGGATGGACCACCAGCTCCTCGGCGTCGATGCGGCGCACGACGGTGTCGTCCCAGACCTGGGTGCGGCAGGCGAGCACGATGCCGCGAGCGCGCTCGGCGGCGGAAAGCGCATGCTCGGAGTACTCGAGCTCGTGCACGTCGCCGGACACCAGCTCGCACTTGCAGGTGCCGCAGTTGCCCGCCTGGCAGGAGAAGGGGAATGCGAGGCCGGCGCGGAGCAGGGACGCGAGCACCGTATCGCCCGCCTGCACCGGTACGGGCTGGTCGTGGCCAACGAGTGTGATTTGCATGCGCCGCCGGTAGAACTTACGATGGTACCAATTGTTTGGAACCCAAACAAACTCATCTGTCATGCTGAAGCCCGGTCCCCTTCCCGGCCTCCTCGGCTACCGCCTGCGCCTCGCGCAGCAGGCGGTGTTCCGCGACTACGCCGCCGCCGTGCCCGAGGCGTCGCCCGGCCGCGCCGGGATCCTGTTCCTGATCGAGGCGAACCCCGGGGTGACGCAGAGCCGCCTTGCGCAGGCGGTGGGGCTCGACCGTTCAACCATGGTTGGGGTCCTGCATGCGCTCGAAGCGCGCGAGCTGGTCGAGCGCCGCCGCGGCGAAGACCGGCGCACCAACGGCCTGTGGCTCACGCGCGCCGGGCGCGCCCTGGTGGCGAGCCTCAAGCGCCGCATCCGCGTGCACGAGCGCCGGGTCGCTTCGCGGCTGACCGCGGCGGAGCGCACGCAATTGCTCGCCCTTCTCGAGAAGCTCGCCGGGTAGCGCAAAAGAAAAAGGGCGCGGAGCGCCCTTTTCCGGTTGCAGCAGCAGCCCTCCTACATGCGGTAGGCGGCCTCCCCATGCGAGGCGGTGTCCAGGCCTTCGCGCTCTTCCTCTTCGGCGACGCGCAGCCCGATCGTCCAGTCGACCAGCTTGTAGGCGACCAGGGCGACGATGCCCGACCAGAGGATCGTCACGCCGACGGCTTTCGCCTGGATCCAGAGCTGGCCACCGATGCTCTCGAAGCCCTGCTTCATTTCGAACCAGTTGTTCACGAACCCCGGCCCGCCGAGGCCCGGCGAGTTGAACACCCCGGTGAGAAGGGCGCCCAGAATGCCGCCGACCGCGTGCACGCCGAACACGTCGAGCGAGTCGTCGGCGCCGAGCAGCTTCTTCAAGCCGCTCACACCCCAGAGGCACACCAGACCGGCCGAGAGCCCGATGACGAACGCGCCCGGAATCCCGACGTTGCCTGCCGCCGGAGTGATCGCCACGAGGCCTGCTACCGCGCCGGAGGCGGCGCCGAGCATCGTCGGCTTGCCCTTGAACATCGCTTCACCGAGGCTCCACGAGAGCACGGCGCAGGCGGTGGCGAGGTAGGTGTTGAGGAAAGCGAGCGCCGCCGAGTTGCCGGCCTCGAGCGCCGAGCCGGCGTTGAAGCCGAACCAGCCCACCCACAGGAGCGAGGCGCCGATCATCGTGAGCGGCAGGTTGTGCGCCGGCATCGCTTCCTTGCCGTAGCCGATGCGCCGGCCGACGAGGTAGGCGCCGACCAGCCCCGCCACGCCGGCATTGATGTGCACCACCGTGCCGCCGGCGAAGTCGAGCGCGCCCATCTGCCACAGCCAGCCCGCCTTGGCGTTCATCTCGTCCACCACCTTGGCGCTGGTGTACGCGTCGGGTCCCATCCAGAACCACACCATGTGCGCGACCGGCGTGTAGGCGAAGGTGAACCACAGGACGATGAACGCAAGCACCCCCGCGAACTTGGCGCGCTCGGCAAAGGCGCCGAGGATCAGGCAGCAGGTGATGGCGGCGAACGTGGCCTGGAACGCGACGAACACGATCTCCGGGATCACCACGCCCTTGGAGAAGGTGGCCGCGTTGGCGAACTCGCCCTTTCCGGCATCGAGCGCGCCGCTCAGGAACAGGCGATCCTTCCAGCTGCCGAAGAACGCGTTGCCCTCCGTGAAGGCGAGGCTGTAGCCGTAGATGCACCACAGCACCGTCACCAGCGAGAACACCACGAACACCTGCATCAGCACCGAGAGCGCATTCTTCGAGCGCACCATGCCGCCGTAGAACAGCGCGAGGGCCGGCACGCTCATCATGATGACGAGCGCCGTGGACATCAGCATCCAGGTGACGTCGCCCTTGTTCGGCGTCGGCGGCGCGGGCTTCGCCTCCTCCTTCTTCACTTCCGCCGCGGCCGGCTTGTCCGGCGTGGCCGCGGGCTTGTCTTGCGCCAGCGTCGCGCCCGCGAAGGCGAGCGACAGCCACAGCGCCAGGAATGCGCAGAATTTCTTCATCACGTTCTCCTCAGAGCGCCGCCGCATCGGTCTCGCCGGTGCGGATGCGGATGACTTTTTCCAGATCGAACACGAAGATCTTGCCGTCACCGATCTTGCCGGTGTTCGCCGATCTCTCGATCGCCTCGAGCGCCTGCTCGAGCAGGTCGGACTTGACCGCGGCCTCGACCTTCACCTTGGGCAGGAAATCGACCACGTACTCCGCGCCGCGGTAGAGCTCGGTGTGGCCTTTCTGGCGGCCGAAGCCCTTGACCTCGGTGACGGTGATGCCCTGCACGCCGATCGCCGAGAGCGCTTCTCGCACCTCGTCGAGCTTGAACGGCTTGATGATTGCGGTAACGAGTTTCATGGGGTCCTCAGAATGTTTTCATGATCGAGAGCACCACCGTGCTGCCGCCGAGGTCCTTGGACTTGCCCTTCGAGTTCGTCAGCGTGTACAAGCCGCTGTCGGCGTCGGTGTCGATATAGGCGGCGCCCAGGATCCAGCCGGCGAGGTCATACGTGACGCCGAGCTTCCAGTCGTTGTAATCCAGCGCGCCGTAGTTCTGGATCGTCTGCATGCCGTAGTGGGCCACGATGGTGAGCTTGGGCGCGACCTCCATGGTGAAGCCGAGATCGAGGTAGCCCGACCCGTCGGAGTTCACCAGGCCGAAGTAGTCGCTGAACGTGTACGAGTATTTGAGCGTCAGCCACTTCCACGACGCGCCGATGTAGCCTTCGAGCGTGTTGTACTCTTCGCCTCCCCCGGTCTTGGCGCCCGGGTAGTAGTACTGCAGCAAACCGATATCGAAGCCGATGTCGCCGAAGCTCTTCTTCCAGCCGCCGTAGAAGTCCATCTCGATGCCGGCGGTATCGGTGAAGCTCAGTCCGCTCACGCTCGAATTCCAGTTGCCGAGGTAGATGCCGCTCTGGTGCGCGTAGTCGATGCCGCCCTGGATAGCCGGCAATTCGAAGGTCTGGGAGATGCCGCGGAATCGGTAATCGCTGACGATTGCCATGTTGCCGGTCACCGGCGACGGGGCGGCTGCAGGCGCTGGCGCAGTTTGCGCGGCGACCAGGCCGGGGGCGGCGAGCGCGGCAGCGACGGACAAGGTGAGGATGGACTTGCGCATTGGGGGAAGCTCCCTTGAGTTGAAATAGGTAGTGCCGTCGCCTATTAGCATCTCCTGTGCCATCAAAAAAAGTTTTTGTACTCAATGGGTTACTTTTGGTTCGGCCAAGCTGAGCCCTATTTTGGTGCGCGCTTTCGAGGACAGCGCCCGGGCGTGGTGCGGTACCTTTGCGCCATGATCGATCCCAAGCTCTTCGACGACCTGCGCGCCCGCATCGACGAAGCGCTGCGCGGCTCGCCGGCGCAGGACATCGAGAAAAACCTGCGCGCGCTGCTGGCCGCGTGGTTCGACCGCCTCGACCTCGTGCTGCGCGAGGACTTCGAGGTGCAGAAGAAGCTCCTCGAGCGCGCGCAGGCGAAGCTGACCGAGCTGGAAGCGCGAATCGCGGAGCTGGAGACTCGCAAGTCGCGGTAAACGGCAAGCCCGTCTCGAGCGTTCATTCCCCAGAGAAAGGGGAACCATGACGGTCGCTACGGTCGCGAGCCGCGCGCTTGCAGGCATAGACGCGCCCGAGGTCACGGTCGAAGTGCACCTGGGCCCCGGGCTACCGGCGTTCCATATTGTCGGTTTGCCCGACGCCCAAGTGCGCGAAGCCCGCGACCGCGTCCGCGCGGCGCTCAACCACGTTCACTTCGAATTTCCCGCGCGGCGCATCACCGTCAACCTCGCGCCGGCCGAGCTGCCGAAGGACTCCAGCCGCTTCGACCTGCCGATCGCGCTCGGAATTCTCGCGGCGAGCGGCCAGCTCGCGCCGCAGGCGCTCGCCGGGCAGGAATTCGCGGGCGAGCTATCGCTTACGGGAGAGCTGCGCGGGGTGCGCGGCGCGCTCGCCATGGCGCTTTCGGCGCGCGCCGCCGGCCGCGCGTTTGTTCTTCCGGAAGGCAACGCGCCGCAGGCCGCCCTCGCCGAGGGTGCGCGCATCCTGCCGGCGCGTACGCTGCTCGAAGTGGTGTCGCATCTCGCCGGCGAGAAGCCCCTCGAGCAGTACGGCGCCGAGGCGCGCTGCGCGAGCGTGGCGTATGCGGACTTCAGCGACGTCAAGGGGCAGCAGCAGGCAAAACGCGCGCTGGAAGTCGCCGCGGCGGGCGCTCACAGTGTCTTGATGATCGGCCCGCCGGGCACCGGCAAGTCGATGCTGGCCGCGCGCTTCCCCGGGATCCTGCCCGCGCTTTCCGAAGCCGAAGCGCTGGAAGTCGCCGCGATCCACTCGGTTTCCGCGAGCGGCTTCGAAGCGGCGCGCTGGGGCGAGCGCCCCTATCGCGCGCCGCACCACAGTGCCTCGGCCGCGGCGCTGGTCGGCGGCGGCGTGCTGCCGCGGCCGGGCGAGATCTCGCTCGCGCATCACGGCGTGCTGTTCCTCGACGAGCTGCCGGAATTCGACCGCGACGTGCTCGAGGCGCTGCGCGAGCCGTTGGAGTCGGGACGCGTTTCCATTGCGCGCGCCGCACGCCAGGCGCAGTTCCCGGCGCGCTTCCAGCTCATCGGCGCGATGAACCCCTGCCCGTGCGGTCATTGCGGCGATCGCAGCGGGCGCTGCCGCTGCACTCCGGAGCGCATCGCGCGCTACCGCGGCCGCATCTCCGGGCCGCTCGCCGACCGCATCGACATCAAGCTCGAGGTGCCGCCGCCGCGCGAGAGCGAGCTGGTGGCGCCGGTGTCGGGCGAGGCCTCGGAGGCGATTCGCGGCCGCGTCGAGAGTGCGCGCAAGCTCCAGGCGTCGAGACAAGGCAAGCCGAATGCGTTGCTCGGCACGCGCGAGATCGACCGGCATTGCGCCACCGACCGCGAGGGAGACCAGCTATTGCGCCATGCGCTCGCCCGCTTGCTGCTCTCGGCGCGCGCTTATCACCGGGTCCTGCGCGTCGCGCGCACGATTGCGGATCTGGCGCAGAAAACTTCAATCAGCGGCGAGCACATCGCGGAGGCGATCCAGTACCGCCGGCTCGACGCAAGCTTTTAGTCGGCTGAGCTATAGTCGGCGCCGATGGCGACCTACGCGATCGGCGACGTGCAGGGATGCTTCGATGAATTGCGGCAACTCCTGGCGAAAGTCGGCTTCAAGAAGCAGGATCGCGCCTGGTTCGTGGGCGATCTCGTCAATCGCGGGCCGAAGTCGCTCGAGGTGCTGCGGTTCGTCAGAGACCTCGGCGAGCGCGCGGTAGTCGTGCTCGGCAACCACGACCTGCATCTGGTCGCGCAATACGAGGGTATCGAGAAGATCCGCCGCGCCGACACTTTCCAGGACGTGCTCGACGCGCCCGACGCGGCCGAGCTCCTCGCGTGGCTGCGCCGGCAGCCGATGGTGCACGCCGAAGGCGGCTACGCCATGGTGCACGCCGGCCTCCTGCCGCAGTGGAGCATCGCGAAGGCGAAGCGCCTCGGCAGAGAAGTCAGCGCCGCGCTCGCGGCGCGCGACTACCGTACGTTTCTCGAGCATATGTACGGCAACACGCCGTCGCGCTGGCGGGATTCGCTTTCGGGCTGGGACCGGCTGCGCGTGATTGTCAACGCGATGACTCGCATGCGCTACTGCGACCGCGCGGGGCGGATGGACCTCAGCCGCGCCGGCATCGAGCCGGCCCGGGGCTATCGGCGCTGGTATGAGACGCGCAAGCGCGAGCGCGGCAAGACGCTGATCTTCGGCCATTGGTCGCAGCTCGGGCTGGTGCTCGAGCCGGGTACGATCGGGCTCGACAGCGGCTGCATCTGGGGCGGCGCGCTCAGCGCGCTGCGGCTCGAGGACCGCACCCTCTATCAGGCCGCTTGCCCCGGCTATCAGTCTCCAGGAGGCGAAGCATGAGCGATTGCGTGTTCTGCAGGATCGTGGCGCGGCAGATCCCGGCCACCGTGGTGCACGAGGACGAGCACACCCTCGCCTTCATGGACCTAGGCCAGGTGAATCCGGGGCATGTCCTGGTTACGGTGAAGGCGCATGCGGAGAACCTTTATGCGCTGAACGACGCACAGGCGGGGGCGGTATTGCGGGTTGCGGCAAAGGTAGGCCGTGCCATCCGTGACGCGTTTGCCCCGCACGGTCTTTCGGTCTATCAGGCGAACGGCAAGGCGGCCGGCCAAACGGTGTTCCACTACCACGTGCACCTGGTGCCGCGCCACGAAGGCGACGGCATGGCGCTCACCTGGCCGGTGAAAAACCCGCCGCGCGAGAAGCTCGAGGACTACGCCGCAAAAATCAGGTCAGCCTTGCCACGGTGAATAGCCGAACGCCTTGCGGAACCTGCCCTCGATTTCGGCTCGCGTGGCAACGTGGTTCTGCGCGCCGCGGTGGGCGATCTTGAGCGCGCCCATGACTGCGCCGAGCTTGCCGGTGCTCGGCCAGTCCCAGCCGTGCGCGATGCCGTAGAGCAGGCCGGCGCGGTAGGCATCGCCGCAGCCCGTCGGATCCACCACCGCGTCCGCGGGCGCGCTCGGCACCTCGTGGCGTTGGCCCTGGGCGAGGATCACCGAGCCCTTGGCTCCCAGCGTGCAGACCAGCGCCTTCACCTCGCGCGCCAGCGCTTCTAGCTTGCGGCCGGTCTTTTCCTCCAGCATCTTGCCCTCGTAGTCGTTCACCGCCACGTAGTCGGCGAGCCGCACGAACTCGCCGAGCTCGTCGCCGGAGAACATGGGCAGGCCCTGGCCGGGGTCGAACATGAACGAAACCCCGGCGGATGCGCATTCGCGCGCATGCTGCAGCATGCCGTCCTTGCCGTCGGGAGCGATGATCGCGAGGCCCGCGCCGAGCTCGCGGGTCACGTGGTTCTGGTGCGAGTGATTCATCGCGCCGGGATGGAAGGCGGTGATCTGGTTGTCGTCGAGATCGGTAGTGATGAACGCCTGCGCGGTAAACTGGCCGGGGATCCGGCGCAGGGGGCGCGTGCCGATGCCGAGCGCTTCGAAGCGCTGCAAATAAGGCTGAATGTCCTCCCCCACGGTCGCCATCACCAGCGCATCCTCGCCGAGCAGCTTCAGGTTGTAGGCGATATTGCCGGCGGTGCCGCCGTACTCGCGTCGCATCTCGGGAGTGAGGAAGCAGACGTTCAGGATGTGTAGCTGGTCGGCGAGCAGATGATTGCGGAAGCGATCCGGGAACACCATGATGGTGTCGTAGGCGATCGAGCCGGTGACGAGGATCTTTTTCATTTTGTCGCGTGCTTAAGGCAGTCCTGCGGGTAGATGCAAAGCTCGTATCCGGTCGCGCGCACGAGCTTGGCATCGACGTGCACCCGCAGCGGCTCCTCGGCCCCGGCCTCAAGCCCAGTGCTGATCACGCGCGAGGCGACGCGGGAGTCGAGGTACTCCTCGGGTCCAAGCACTCGCCGGGTGACCGGTTTGCCTGCGTTCGTGAGCGTGAGCTCCAGATCGGGATACTGCTGGGGAAACCGGGCGAGGTTGCGCAGCGTCGCATTGAGCACAAAGACCTGGCGCGCGGAGTCGTCATGCATGTCCGAAGCGACGATCTTCAACAGCTCCGGGCGCCGTGGAAGCGCGACCGAGCAACCGGCCAAACGGCAGACCAGCGTGAAGGCGGGGCGCAATTCCGGGAGCCAGCTCGTCGCCTCGTTGCGGGAAAGGTAGAGCTGCGCGCCGAGCATCGCAGCCGCCGCCAGGCTGAGCAGCAGCCACAGCCAGAGCCGCGGCCGGGCGGCGCGTTCCCCCGCGAGGAATTCGGGCAGCGGCGCGTCGTCCCGCATGCCGGCCGCCTGCGCCGGCCGCCGCGTGGGGTCGAACAGTCCGAGCTGCGGCGAGGGGTCGAGCGAGAGCTTCTCCGCGCCCTCTTCCACCAGCGCCGCGACGCCGTTGAACACGCCGCCGCACTTGCCGCAGCGCACCGTTCCGAAGTGCGCGGCGAGCTGGTCGCGCTGCACGCGAAACGCCGTGCCGCAGGCCGGGCAGCGGGTGACCAGATTCATTTCTTGCTTCCTACCAGAAGGGCCCAGCCGTCATCCCGATCGTCGATTCCCATGTCGAACCAGGGCTCGTAGGCGCCGGCGACCTCGCCGGCCTGCGCGTCGAGAATCCCCGAAAGCGCGATGCGCGCGCCGCACGGCGCAAGCATCGGCGCGAGGGCGATGAGCGGCTGGGCGAGGATGTTCGACACCACCATATCGTAGCCCGCGGCAGGCAACGCGTCGGGCAGCGCGCAATTCAGCACGACGCGGTTGGCAGCCGCATTGGCCCGCGCCGTCTCGACCGCCTGGGGGTCAAGGTCGACCGCGTCGACGTGCGCCGCGCCGAGCCTGGCGGCGGCGATGGCCAATATGCCGGAGCCGCAGCCGTAATCGAGCACGCGCTCGCCTCCTTTGATGTTTTTCTCGAGAAACCTCAACACCAGCCGCGTAGTCGGATGGCTGCCCGTGCCGAAGGCGAGGCCCGGATCGATCCGGACCGCGATGCGCCCCGGCGGCGCCGCGTGCCAGCTCGGCCCGATCCACAGCCGCTCGCCCACCGCTACCGGCGCGAACTGCGCCTGGCTCGCGCGCACCCAGTCCTGATCGTGCAGCGTTTCGACCGAGAAGCCCGGCGGCGCGATTCCGGCCGCGCGCGCCGCCGTGGCGACCAGGGTTTTCGAGTCATCCTCCACGGAAAGAAGCGCGGTCACGGCTCCAGCCGTTTCCAGCGAAACCGACTGAGCGCCGGCCTCGAGCAGTGCGTCGCTGAACGCCTCGGCCGCGGCGCGCTCGACCTGCAGAGTCAGCGCGAGCCACGGCATCATTGCTTCTTCAATTTCATTTCTTCTTTTTTTCCTCTTGCGCGAGCTTCTGCTCCAGGTAGTGGATCGACACGCCGCCGCGCATGAAGCGCGTGTCGTTGAGCAGCTCGCGGTGCAGCGGGATGTTGGTCTGGATGCCTTCCACCACCATCTCGGAGAGCGCGATGCGCATGCGCCCTAGCGCCTGGTCGCGGGTCGCGCCGAAGGCGATCACCTTGCCCACCATGGAATCGTAGTTGGGCGGCACGGTGTAGCCCTGATAGACGTGGGAATCGACGCGGATGCCGGGCCCGCCCGGCGGGTGGTAGGAGGTGATCTTGCCGGGCGACGGCGTGAAGCGGTACGGGTCCTCGGCGTTGATGCGGCACTCGATGGCATGGCCGCGCACCGCCAGGTCCTTCTGCCGCAGGCGCAGCCTCTCGCCCGCGGCGACGTGGATCTGCTCCTGCACCAGATCCACGCCGGTGATCATCTCGGTGACCGGATGCTCGACCTGGATGCGGGTGTTCATCTCGATGAAGTAGAACTCGCCCCCCTGGTACAGGAACTCGAAGGTGCCGACGCCGCGGTAGCCGATGCGGCGGCACGCGTCGACGCAGCGCTCGCCGATCTTGTCGCGCAGCTTGGTGGGCAGCTCGGGCGCCGGCGCTTCCTCGAGCACCTTCTGGTGGCGGCGCTGCAGCGAGCAATCGCGCTCGAACAGATGCACCGCGTTCTTGTGGGCGTCGGCGAGGATCTGGATCTCGATATGGCGCGGTTGCTCGAGATAGCGCTCGAGGTAGACCACCGGGTTGGCAAACGCGGCTTGCGCCTCGGCGCGCGTCATGTTCACGGCGTTGAGCAGCGCGGCTTCGGTGTGTACCACGCGCATGCCGCGCCCGCCTCCGCCGCCCGCGGCCTTGATGATCACCGGATAGCCGACCTTGCGCGCGATGCGCACGACCTCCTTCGGATCCTCGGGCAACGCGCCCTCCGAGCCCGGCACGGTGGGCACGCCGGCTTTGGTCATCGCCGCCTTGGCGCTCACCTTGTCGCCCATCAGGCGGATGTTCTCCGGCCGCGGGCCGATGAACACGAACCCCGAGCGCTCGACCTTCTCCGCGAAGTCCGCGTTCTCGGAAAGAAAGCCGTAGCCGGGATGGATCGCCTCGGCGTCCGTGACCTCGGCGGCGCTGATGATCGCCGGGATGTTCAGGTAGCTCGCCGCCGCCGGCGGCGGGCCGATGCAGACCGACTCGTCGGCGAGCTTGACGTACTTCGCCTCGGTATCGGCCTCGGAATGCACCACCACCGTCCGGATGCCGAGTTCGCGGCAGGCGCGCTGGATGCGAAGCGCGATCTCGCCGCGGTTGGCGATGAGGATTTTCCCGAACATCTAACCGAGGATGAAAAGGGGCTGGCCGTACTCCACCGGCTGGCCGTTTTCCACCAGGATGGCCTTGACCACGCCCGAGGCGTCGGCCTCGATCTCGTTCATGAGCTTCATCGCTTCGATGATGCAGATCGTGTCGCCTTCCTTGACCGCTTGCCCGACCTCGACGAACACCTTGGCGTCGGGCGAAGGCGATCGGTAGAAGGTGCCGACCATGGGCGCCTTGACCACGTGCCCTTCCTGGCCGGGTTCGGGCTCGGTGGCCGGGCCTGCAGCAGGCACGGCCACGGCAGCCGCGGGGGCTGCGGCGAGGGCGACCGGCTGGGCAGCGGCGACCGTGACCACGCCTCCCTTTACGATCTTCACCTTTTCCTCGCCCTCGGTGATCTCGAGCTCGGCGATGCCGGACTCCTCCACGAGGTCGATCAGCTTCTTTAGCTTGCGCAGGTCCATGCAGAACCCCGTTTTTAGCCGCAATTCGACGCAGAACGCGGCATCTTAGCCAACTAACCTTGCCAGCACCTGTCGCAGATCGGCCTCTTTGAGGGCCCCGAGGCGGCGTTCCGTCAATGCTCCGCTGCCGTCCAAGGCGACGGTGTAGGGCAGACCACCGCTCTTGTTGCCTAAGGCATGCAACAGGCTCACGGCTGTAGCGTCGGCCACCAGCAACGGATAGTTGATTTTATACGTTGCCGCAAATTGCCGTATTTTGTCTACCGAATCGATGCCGATGCCCACTATTTCGACCCTAGTAGAGGTCAGTTCTTGCTTTGCAGCAACGAGCAACGGGATCTCTTCCCGGCAAGGGGCGCACCAAGTCGCCCAGAAGTTGCATAGAAGCGCCCTGCCCTTTGCCGCATCGAGCAAGCGACGCGAGCGTCCGTCCAGATCGGTAAACCGGGCACCGAGAAGCTGTGCGGCTCCGCTGCGCGCTTGAAGACCGAACACGCCTGCCAGGGCGCCGGCGGCCGCGGCGGCAACCCCGGCAGTGCCGAGGATCAGCGCGTCACGCCGCCTGCTCGCCATTGCGCAGCAGCGCACCCACTTCGGCGATGCCCGCGCGCTCCATGACCCGGCCGGCCTGCGAAGTCTTCAGCGCAAGCCGCTCGTCGCGCGGGTCGAACACCGAGAGCTTGAGCGGCGCGTCCTGCCAGGAGAGCGTGAACACGCTCATGGCATGCACGCGATCGCCCGAGAAACGCCGTCCCTCGTGCGTGTCAAAGGCGATGCGCTGCTCGAGCAGGAAGAGCTCGACCTCCTTCGCGCTCTCCGGAAAGAGCTGCAGCTCGATCTCGGCGTAAGGACCGGCCGTGCCCTTGAGCACCGGCCCGGTGAGATAAGGACTGAAGCGCTCGAGCGCTTGCATCGCGTCGAGCGCGATGCGGCGCAGCTCCGCAATGCGCTCCGGATGTTCCTCGGGCTGATAGAGCGCACGGTACGCCTCCAGCTCGGCTTCGATTTCGTCGTTGCCGGGCAGCGCCTCGGTCTGTGATGCCCCGAGCTGGCGCGCAGCCTTGCGCTTGGCGAGCGCGAAGTCGTCGATACCGTCCTCGGCCATGATCCGCGCGGCGGTCGCTGCAATGCGCGCGCGCATTTCCTGGCTTCGCGCGCGCATTCCGGTCTGGCGAGTGCCCTTGCGGCTCACGGCTTCGATTCAATCATAGAATCTCGACCCTCCATGCCGGCGCACCTCCACATCCTGGGCATTTGCGGCACGTTCATGGGCGGAATCGCCGCGATCGCCAAAAGCGCCGGCTATCGCGTCACCGGTTGCGATGCCAATGTCTATCCGCCGATGAGCGAGCAGCTGCGCGCGCTCGGCATCGAGCTCACGCCGGGCTTCGGCGCCGAGCAGCTCGCGCTTCGCCCGGACGTGTGGGTGGTCGGTAACGTCGTGACCCGGGGCAACCCGCTGATGGAAGCGATCCTCGACGCCGGCGAGCGCTACGTGTCGGGGCCGCAGTGGTTCGCCGAGGAGGTGCTGGCCGGCAAGCACGTGCTCGCGGTGGCCGGGACCCACGGCAAGACCACCGTCTCCGCCATGCTGGCCTGGATCCTGGAAAAGGCCGGTCGCTCGCCCGGGTTCCTCATCGGCGGCGTGCCGAACGACTTTCCCGTCTCCGCCCGCCTGACGGCCTCGCCCCTCTTCGTCATCGAGGCGGACGAGTACGACACTGCTTTTTTCGATAAGCGCTCGAAGTTCGTCCACTATCGGCCGCGGACCGCAATTCTCAATAATATTGAGTTCGATCATGCAGACATCTTCGACGATCTTGCCTCGATCGAACGGCAATTTCATCACTTCGTGCGAACTGTGCCTCGGTCCGGAAAGGTGATCGCAAACGGGACCGAGGAGACTGTGAAGCGAGTGCTCACGTTAGGCTGCTGGACCCCGGTTGAAGCCTTTGGGGTCGTCGACGGCTGGCAGGCCGGGGAGGCCGACGCGCAGGGCGCTTTCGAAGTGTCCTTTGCAGGGCAGGGGCTAGGCCGCGTGCAATGGTCGCTGCTCGGCACCCACAACAGGTTCAACGCGCTCGCCGCCTTGGCTGCCGCGCGGCATGTCGGAGTGGAGCCCGCTGCGGGGATAAAGGCGCTCGGCTCCTTCGGCGGCGTCCGGCGCCGGATGCAGGTAAGAGGCGAGGCGAAAGGGGTGACCGTCTACGACGATTTCGCCCACCATCCCACCGCCATCCGAACCACGCTGGAAGGCCTGCGACAGCGGGTGGGGAAGGCGCGCATTCTCGCGGTGCTCGATCCGCGTTCGAACACCATGAAACGCGGGGTCATGAAGGACGCGCTGCCGCCGAGCTTCGCCCAGGCGGACCGCGTCTATATCTATACCTCCGGCATCGGCTGGGATGCGCGCTCGCTGTTCGCGCTGCTCGGTCCCCGGGCGCGCTGCGAGGAGGACCTCGAGGCCCTGATCGCGGCGGTCGTCGGCGAGGCCAGGGCAGGGGACCACGTACTCGTCATGTCCAACAGCGGCTTCGGCGGCATCCACGGCAAATTGCTTGATCGTCTATCTGCACGGGTTTAATTCTTCGCCCCAGTCTCACAAGGCGCAGGTGATGCAGCGCTTCATGGCCGAGCGCGGCCTCCCACACGAGTTCGCCTGTCCTGCCTTGCCGCCGCTGGCGGGGGATGCAATGAAGGCGATCGCCCCGCTGGTTTCAAAGGGCTCGTGCCTTGTCGGTTCCTCCCTCGGCGGCTTCTACGCGACCTATCTCGCCGAGAAGCACGGGCTCAAGGCGGTCCTGATCAACCCGGCGATCGATCCGCATATCGGCCTGCGCGCCTACCTCGGGCCGCAGAAGAACCTGCACTCCGGCGAGCCCTACGAGCTCACCGAGGCGCATCTGCGGGAGTGGGAGGCGCTCTACGTGCCCCGGATCACGCCCCAGCGCTATTTGCTCATCGTCGAGACCGGAGACGAGGTGCTCGACTACCGCAGGGCCGTGGCGCGTTACGCGGGCGCGGAGCAGGTTGTCATCCCCGGCGGGGATCACAGCCTGCAGAGCTTTCCGCAGCACCTCGCGCGCATACTCGAGTTCTCGCGTGCACCTTCTGTATGAAGAAGATGGGGAGCTGAAAGCCGGCACGGTGCTCGAGCGCTCGCCGGCGTCTTTCCACGTCGAAAGCCCGCACGGCAGGCGCTCGAAGATCAAGGCGGCGAGCGTGCTGCTTTCGTTCGAGCGGCCGGGCGCCGCGGAGCTGCTCGGCGAGGCCGAGAAATTTTCCCGCGACCTGGAAATCCACTTCCTCTGGGAGTGCAGCGGCGCGCGGGAATTCGGCTTCCAGGATCTCGCGCGCGAGTACGTCGGGCGCGAGCCGACCCCCGCCGAAGCGGCCGGGGTGCTGCTGAAGCTCCACTCGGCGCCGATGTACTTCTACCGCCGCGGCAAGGGCCGCTACCAGCCTGCGCCCGAGGCCACTCTCAAGCTCGCGCTCGCGGCGGTCGAGAAGAAAAAGCGCGTCCAGGAACAGGTAGCGGCGTGGGCGGAGCGCCTGGCGAAGGGCGACTGTCCCGCCGAAATCGCTTCCCTGAAGGACGAGCTTCTCTATGCGCCGGACCGCAACAAGCCGCAGACGCGCGCGCTCGAGCAGGCCTGCGCGCAGACCGGCCTCACGGCGGCGCGGCTTTTCGAGCGCTGCGGGCTCCTGAGCGACAGCCACGACTACCACCTGAAGCGCTTCCTGCACGAGCTTTTTCCGCGCGGCATCGCGTTCCCCGCCCACGAGGTGCCGAGCGCGCCCGCCGACCTGCCGCTAGCGCCCGCCGGCGCCTTCAGCCTGGACGACATCGGCACCACCGAGATCGACGACGCGTTCTCGGTGCAGCGGCTCACAGCCGGCGTGCGCATCGGCGTCCACATCGCAGCGCCGGCGCTCGGCTTCGCCCCGGGCTCTCCCCTCGACGCGATCGCACGCGAGCGGCTCTCGACCGCCTACATGCCCGGGCGCAAATTCACCATGCTCCCCGAGGACGTGATCGAGCGTTTCTCGCTCGACCACGGCGGCGAGCTGCC
>DATBSZ010000029.1:0-12995 GCA_036559525.1 Burkholderiales bacterium | reverse complement strand
CTGCGCAGCGAGATGACGCCGAGCGCGCGCTGCTCCCGCATCAGCGGCACGACGAGGATGGTGCGCCAGCCGAACTGGGTGCCGTATTGCGCCCCGGTTGGAAATTCATGCGGCACCGCCTGAATATCCTCGACGTGCATCGGCCTGCCATCGATGACCGCCCGGCCCATGACGATCCCGGGCTCGATCAGCCGCTGAACACCGACCTCAGGCGCGCCCACGTCGCCGAAACCCGCCACATGCCGTAGGTGCTCGCCTTCCACCAGGAAGATCCTCGCGTCGCTCGCCGAGCAGATCCGCGCGGCACGCTCGGCCACCGCGTCGAGCACCGGCTTCACGTCGGCCGGCGAGCTCGAGATCACCCGCAGCACCTCGCTGATCGCGGTCTGCTGCTCGAGTGCCTCCTTCGTCTCGTTGAAGAGCCGGACGTTCTCGATCGCGATCACCGCCTGATCGGCGAACGTCCTGAGCAGCGCGATCTGCTTGTCGGTGAACGGCCGATATTCCATGCGCCGGATCATGATGACGCCGATCGCCGTGTCCTCGCGTATGAGCGGCATGGCGAGCATCGAGCGGTACCAGCCCGCGGCCGCCGCCAGGGAACTCGCCTCGGGATAGCGTCCCTGGCGCACCTCTTCCTCGATATCCTCGACATGGATCGCGCGGCGCTCGAGCACCGCACGGCCGCCGACGCTGCCGGCGACGAGCGGATGGATCTCGGTCTCCGGCGTTGCCGGCAGCGGGCCGAAATGCGCAACGCGCCGCAGACCGTCCGAGTCGACGCGCCGGATGATGGCGTCGTCGGTCTCGCACAGGCGCGCGGCGCTTTCGGCGACCGCATCGAGCACCGGTTGCACGTCGGTCGGTGAAGACGACATGACACCGAGGATCTTGGCGGTCGCGGTCTGCTGCTCAAGCGATTCCTTGGTCTCGTTGAACAGGCGCGCGTTCTCGATCGCGATTACCGCCTGATCCGCGAAGGTCTGCAGCAGCGCGACGTACGAGTCGTCAAAGACGCCCGCCTCGCGCCGCGCCACCGCGATCGCGCCGATCGCGACGCCGGCGCGCGTCATCGGCACGGTCAGCAACCCGCGCCACCCGTTGGCTTGCGCCCGGTCCCTGACCGCTTGGGAGTAATCCGACTCGGCGATGTCGGGGATATTGTTCACCCTGCCCTCGACGATAGCCCTTCCCGAAGGCGTCGAGCGGTCCGCGGGCTGCGGATACTCGCGGCGAAACATCTCCGTCACGTCCGCGCTGTAGTTGTACTCCGCGCCGATGTCGAGCACCTGGCCGTCGAACGTGAACACCGTACCGAAGGCGCCTTCGCAAAGCCGCACGGCGCTGCGGATAATGGTCTCGAACACCGGCTTCACGTCGCTGGTCGAGCGGCTGATCACTTTCAGGATGTCGCCGGTGGCGGTCTGCTGCTCAAGCGCCTCGCGCAGGTCGTCGTTCTTCGCCTGCAGTTCCTGGAACAGGCGGGTGTTCTCGATCGCGATCACCGCCTGGTCGGCGAAGGTCTTCACCAGCGCGACCTGCTTGTCGGTGAACAGGCGCGGCTCGCGTCTCCAGACCGTGATGACGCCGACAAGGCCGCCCTCGCGCAGCAGCGGCGCCGAGAGCACGGTCCGCGGCTGCTCGCGGCGGTGCGCTTCGGAAAGCGAGAAGCTGGGATCGCTCAGCACGTCCTCGACGTGCACGATCTTCCTCTCCAACGCAGCGCGCCGCGTCGGCGTCTCACGGCTCGGCGGCACGCGCAGCGCATCTAGCTGCTGTGCGAACTCCGGTGTCGCGTTCCGGTGAGCGGCCGTCCGGATGAACTCGCCGTCGTACAGGAAAAGCGCGGCGATGTTCGCCTCGCACAGCCGGGTAACGTTCTCCAGAATCGTCCGGTATACCGGCATGATGTCGGTGGGCGAGCTGCTGATGACCCTGAGCACGTCGGCGGCAGCCTTCTGCTGCTCGAGCGCCTCCTTGGTCTCTTTGAACAGGCGCACGTTCTCGATCGCGATCACCGCCTGGTCGGCGAACGTGCCGAGCAGCGCGACCTCCTTGTCGCTGAACGCGCCGGGCTGGCGGCGAAGCAGCGAGATACCGCCGATCGCCTGGCCTTCGCGCAGAAGCGGCGCGTACACGCCCGAGAGGTAACCGTGCTTCAGGCCCAGCTGCTTGATGCGCGGGTACCGCTCAGCACCCGATCGCAAGTCGGGTAGATGGATGGTGCGCGATTCGAGGACGCACGCTCCGATGCCGCTCTCCCCGTCGACCGGCATCGGCTCCGGAAAATAACCCGTGCTTGCTCGGGGAACGAGCCGGCCGTCGCTGATCTGCCAAACTGCCACCCGGCTGTCGCCGAACAGGGAATGGCAGTTCTTCACGATCGACTCGAACACTGGTTGCGTCGCGGTAGGCGAGGAACTGATGACTTTCAGGATTTCCGACGTGGCCGTCTGCTGCTCGAGCGCCTCCTTCGTCTCGTTGAACAGGCGCACGTTCTCGATCGCGATCACCGCCTGGTCGGCGAAGGTCTTGAGCAGGCCGATCTGGTGATCGGAGAACGGTCCGGGGTCCCGGCGGGTGACGGCGATCGTGCCGATCGACACTCCGTCGCGCAGCATCGGCACGGCAAGCAGGCTCCGGTATCCCCGCACGCGCGCCCCCTCGCGGAAGGAGGCGGAGTACGCCGGATCGGTTTCGATATCGGCAATGCAGGCCGGCTCGCCGCTGAGCGCCGCCCTGCCGAGCGCGCCCTCCCCGGCCAGCGTCGCCGGGAACACCTTCTTGAGAGATTCGACGCCAGCCGGGTTGGTCCCGGTGTGCGCGGCGAGGTGCAGCGCGCCCTCGACGACCCGGGTCACGTTCGCATAATGCGCGCCGAGCAGCTTCTGCGCGCTGCGCGCGATTGCATCGAACACCGGCTGCGTGTCGGACGGCGAGGCCGCGATGACCTGCAGAATCTCGGCGGTGGCGGTCTGCCGCTCGAGCGCTTCCTTGGTCTCGTTGAACAGGCGCGCGTTCTCGATTGCAATCACTGCCTGGTCGGCGAAGGTTTCGAGCGCGCGGATCTGGTGCCTGCTGAACGCGCCGGCCTGCTTGCGCGACACGCCGATGGAGCCGATCGGGACTGCGTCGCGCAGCATCGGCACGGCCATCAGGCTGCGATAACCCCTCTTCCGCGCCATCTCCTTCATCGCCGCCATCGAGGCGGAAACTTTTTCAGTGTCGGCGACGCAACAGGGACGGCGCGATCGGATCGCCCGGCCATGCAGAGTCACCTCGGCGACCGGCCTGGGGTAGAAGCGCCGGATGGCCTCGTCGCCGGATCGGCCGGTCGAGGTGTGCGCGGCGAGGTGCAGCATGCCGTCGGCGAGCCGCAGCACCAGCGCGGAGTGGCCGTTCACCAGGCGCAGCGCGCTGCGCACGATCGCGTCGAACGCGGGCTGCGCGTCGCCAGGTGAGCGGCGGATGGCCTTGAGAATCGCCGCGGTCGCGGCCTCCCGCTTGATCGCTTCGGCCGCTTCCCGGCGACCGTCGCGTACGACTCCGGCGCTCGGCTCCTTGCGCCGCTTCATGATTCGGGCAGGTACTGGCGCACGAGCTTGAGCAGGTCGAACGGACTGTACGGCTTCGCGAGGTAGGCGGTGGCGCCGACCGCCTTTGCCTTCTGCTCGTCGCCGGAGAGCGCGAACGAGGTGATCGCGATGATCGGCGTCGCCGCGGTCGCAGGCTCGGCGCGCAGGCGCCGGATCGCCTCCAGCCCGGAGATCTTCGGCAGCTGGATGTCCATCAGGATCAGGCCCGGGCGCGCCTCCAGGGCCTTCGCCACGCCCGCCTCCCCGTCGACCGCCTCGATCAGCGTGTACTTCGTGCGCTTCAGCAGGTCGCGCACGATCATGCGGTTCGCCTCGTTGTCCTCGACGTACAGGATCGTGGCCGCGCTCATGCCGCCGCCGCCCGAAGCGGGACCTCGAACGTGAACACCGAGCCGCGTCCCGGCTCGCTCTCGACCCAGATGCGCCCGCCGTGCATCTCGACGAACTTCTTGCTGATCGACAGGCCAAGGCCGGTGCCGCCGTATTCGCTCGCGACGGTGGCGTCGGTCTGCCTGAACTCCGTGAACAGGCTGCCGATCTTGTCCCGCGGGATGCCGATGCCCGTGTCGGCGACGCAGTAACGCAGCTGGCCGCTATTCATCACCACCGAGATCTCGACCTTGCCGGCCTTGGTGAACTTGAGCGAATTGCCGGCGAGGTTCATGAGGCACTGCGTGATGCGCCCGGAATCGCCGTGCGCGAGAGGAACGTCAGCCGGCACTGCGGCCAGGAACTCGAGGCCCTTCTCCACCGCGAGGGGTTGCAGCGTGGAGCGCACTCCTTCTACGACATCCTGCACCGAGTAGTCGGCGAGCGCGAGCTCCATGCGCCCGGCCTCGATCTTGGCGAGATCGAGCACGTTGTTGATCAGGCGCAGCAGGTGCTTCCCGCTCGTTTGCATCTGCGCGAGCGGCGGGCGCATGTCGCCCGGCACCTCGCCGTAGATGTCGCCCAGAATCATCTCGTTGAAGCCGAGGAGCGCGTTGAGCGGCGTCCTCAGCTCGTGGCTCATGCTGGCGAGGAACTGCGACTTGTGCTCGCTCGCGACTTCGAGCTGCCGCCCTTTCTCGGCGATCTCCCGGAACAGGCGCGCGTTCTGCATCGCCATGGCGGAATGCGTGGCGAACGTCTTGAGCACCTCGACCACCTCGGGCGCGAACGGCCCCGGCGTGTTCCGCTGCACCGCCAGGGCCCCGATGATGTGGTCCTCGCGCATCAGCGGTACGGCGAGAAGCGCCCGCCGTCCCGTCCGGATCAGCACCTCGCGAAACTGGCTCTTGAAGCCCTCGTCCCGGATCTCGGGAATCTGGATCGGCTCGCGCGCCACCGCGGTGGCGCCGACCGCGCCGTCGCCTTTCTTGATCGGCGTGCTGCGCAGGAGCTCGATGATCTCCTCGCTCATGTTCTCCGCCGCGCGCAGGTGGAACTCCTCCGCGCGCTCGTCGTATTCGTAGACCGCACCGGCATCCAGGCCGGTGAGCTGCACCGCGCGCGAAACGATGGTCTTCAGCACCGTCTCCAGGTCGAGCGTCGAGCTGATCGCCTGCCCTACCTCGCCCAGCGCCGTGAGTTGCCTGACCGACTTCGTGAGCGCCTCGGTGCGCGCCTGCAGCTCGTTGAACAGCCGCACGTTCTCGATCGCGATCGCCGCCTGGTCGGCGAAGGTCTTCACCAGCGCAACATGCTTGTCGGAGAACTTGCGCACGAAGCGGCGCCAGACGGCGATGACGCCGATCGCCTTGCCCTCGCGCATCATGGGAACCGCGAGGAAGCTGCGGTAGCCGAGCTTCTGCTGATTCTCCCGGCCGTCCGTGTACTCGCTGTCCATGAGCGCGGCCGCGTCCTCGACGTTGATCGCTTCCGCATCGAGCGCCGCGCGGCCGGTGATGTAGCCGCGCTTCAGGTACACCAGGGTCGAAGGATTCGGCAGCGGCCCCTGGTCGCTCGAATAGGTGACCCGGGGCCGCAGCATGTCGCCTTCGACCATCAGCACCGTCGCCTGCTCGCCCTCGCACAGGTGCGCGGCGCGTGCCGCGACCGCCTGGAGCACGGGCAGCACATCCGTCGGGGAGCTGGAGATCTTCTCGAGGATCTCGCTGATCGCTGTCTGCCGGTCCAGCGCTTCCTTGGTCTCGTTGAACAGCCGCACGTTCTCGATAGCGATGATGGCCTGGTCTGCGAAGGTCTGCAGCAAACCGATCTGATGATCCGAAAACGACCCCGGTATCCCGCGAGCCACGGAAATCGCCCCGATGGCGACGCCTTCGCGAACCATCGGCACCGCAAGCGCGCTTCGATACCCCCGTGCACGGGCGTTCTCTCTCGCCGCCTCTGAAATGGAGGGGTCCGTTTCCGTGTCCGTGCGAATTGCCGGCGCCAGCGTCGTGATCGCCCTGCCGGAAATCAGCTCGCCGCGGGGCATCGGAAACAGACGCCGCAAGGTTTCGTCGCCGGATTCGCCCGTCGTGGTGAAGGCAGCGAGATGCTGCATGCCACCATCCACGCGGGTAACAACGCCGCTCAAACCGCCCAAGAGTTGTTTTGCGCTCGCTGCGATCGCATTGAAGACAGGTTGAACGTCGGATGGCGAGCTCGCGATGACTTTGAGGATCTCGGCGGTAGCCGTTTGCCGCTCGAGCGCGTCCTTGGTCTCGTTGAACAGGCGCACGTTTTCGACCGCGATCACCGCCTGGTCGGCGAAGGTCTTGAGCAGCGACGCCTCCTGGTCGTCGAAGCCGGCCGGCTTGTCCCAGCCCATCGTGATCGCCCCGATCGGCTCTCCGGCGCGCAGCATGGGAATCGTCAGCTGGCGGCGCGTGCCGAGCGCCTCTATCATCTGGCGCGACAACGAGGGTACGCTCTGGTCGCGCTCGACGTCCTCGATGAAGTACGGCTGCCGCGCCAGGATCACGCGCCCCACGATGGTGTCGTCCGCGGCGGGCCGCGGGAACACGCGCTGCACCTGGCCGAGCCCCTTGGCGCTCAGGCCGTGGCTCGCCACCATGTGGATGGTTGACCCGTCGTAGCGGTAGACCCGCCCGAAGCGCGCCCCACACAGGCGCACCGCGCGCTCAACAATGACGTCGAACACCGGCTGCACCTCGGTCGGCGAACCGGCGATGACCTTGAGGATCTCGGCGGTCGCGGTCTGCTGCTCGAGCGCCTCCTTGGTCTCGTTGAACATGCGGGCGTTCCGGATCGCGATGACCGCTTGGTCGGCGAATGTTCGGGCCAGCTCGACCTGCCTCGCAGTAAAAGCCCCCGGTTTCGTGCGCCTTATCGAGAGCGATCCCACCGCGCTTTCGCCGTGCAGGAGCGGGACCACAAGTAACGCCCGGTCCCCGGATGACCGGGCTGACCGGAAGCTGCGGGGAAAGCGCTCCCGCACTTCGGCGATATCGGGGACCTGAATTACTCGCCTGTCGAGGATCGAGGCTCCCGCGATGGTCTGGCGGTCGAGCGGCGCAGGAAAGTGCTTCGCCAGAATGGCCACTTGCTCATCAGGGATGCCGCTGTACGCGGCCTGGTGCAGCTGTCCATCACGGACGACGAGGAGCCCCACGCGAGAGCCGGATACCAGGTGCTGCCCGGCGCGGGTTATGGCGGCAAACACCGGGTCGGCATTCTCGACGGATGCGGCAACGATGCGAAGAATGTCCGCGGTCGCCGCCTGCTGCTCGAGCACTTCCTTGTATTCCCGCAGCGCTACCGCAAGCTTCGCGGCCGCAGGATGGGCGCGGCGAGAGCGCTCGATGCGCCGCGGCGCCGCCTTCTTGCCAGTGCGCGTGGAGCGACGGGGCTTTCCCATGTCACGGCTTCTTGAGCGCGAAGGCCGGCACCGGCTGCGAGAAGCCCTTGAGCGTCAGCGGCCCGACGGGATCGAAGTCGAACAGGCCGTCGAGCGCGGCCATGGTCTTGCGGTCTAGGAGCACCTGGCCGGCCTTGGCCTCGGCGCACAGGCGCGCGGCGAGGTTGGTGACGTTACCGATCGCGGCGTAGTCCCAGCGCCCCTCGAAGCCGATGGCGCCGAGCGTGGCGTAGCCCTGGGCGATGCCGACGCCGAGCGCGAGCTCGTAGCCGCGTTTCTCCCAGTGCTTGCCGATCGGGACGAAGGCTTCGTGCATGGCAAGCGCGGTGCGCACCGCGTGCTCGGCGGGCCGGTCGATCGGCACGGGGTCGTTGAAGAACACCATGACCGCGTCGCCGGCGAAGCGCTCGAGCGTGCCCTGGTGCTCGAGGACCAGCTTGCCGAGGGCGTTGTGGTAGGCGCGCAGCAGGTCCATCACTTCCTCGGGCTCGGCGGTCTCGGTGAAGTGGGTGAAGCCGCGCAGGTCGAAGAACTCGACCGTGATCTCGCGCCGATGGGTCTTGAGGAGGTCCTCGCCCTTGCCGGCGGCGATCGCCTCGGCGAGTTGCGGCGAAAAGAAGCTTTTTAGGCGCGCAAGGCGTTCGTCCTGCAAACCCTTGATGCGCAGCAGCGAGCGCACGCGCGCGAACAGCTCCGGCTGGTTGACCGGCTTGGAGAGGAAGTCGTCCGCTCCCGCCTCGATGCCCTTCACTCGCTCCTGGTTCGGGTCGAGCGAAGTGCACATCACCACCGGCAGCAGCGCGGTCTCGGGGTTCTCGCGGATCTTCTTGCAGACCTCGTAACCGGAGATTCCCGGCATCATCACGTCCAGCAGCACGAGGTCGGGCTTCTCCTTCGTCACCTGCGCGAGCGCCTCCTCGCCGTTCACGGCCGTGCACACCCGGTAGCCCTTCACTGAGAGCAGGTCCGAGAGGAGCTTGACGTTCGCCGGCGTGTCGTCGACGACCAGAATCTTGGCCGGCGTCACTTTTTCGATTTCTCCACCAAGCGCTTCACGGTATCGAGGAATTCCTTCAGGTTGATCGGCTTGCCGAGGAAGGCATCGAAGCCCGCGGCGTTGATCGCGCTGCGGTCGGTCGGCGTGACCGACGCCGTCAGTGCGATCACCGGGATCTTGCCGGTGGCCGCGTTGCCGCGGATCTGCTTGAAGGCTTCGATACCGTTGATCCCGGGAAGCTGGATGTCCATGAGCACGAGGTCGGGCTTCCTCTCCTTTGCAAGCTTCACGCCATCCTCGCCGGTGACGGCCTCGAGGGTCTGGTAGCCCTTCGCCTGCAGCACATCGCGCGCGAGCTTCATGTTCTTTTCGTTGTCCTCGATGATCAGCACTGTGCTCACTGGAAGTTCCTCATTGGCGTACCGGTAACGTGATGGTGAAAGTGGATCCCTTGCCGAGCGCGCTCTCCAGGCTGATCGCGCCGCCGTGCAGCTCGACGAAGCGCTTGGTGAGCGTCAGGCCGAGCCCCGTGCCCTCGGCCTTCTTGGTGTAGTCGCGCCCGACCTGCTTGAACTCCTCGAACACCGCGGCGTGGTCCTGCGGCGCGATGCCGATGCCGGTGTCGCGCACCGCGACCTCGATCTTGCCGTTGTGCTTCCGGGCCGAAACGTCGACGCTGCCGCCGTCGGGCGTGAACTTGACCGCGTTGGAGAGGAGATTCAGCACGATCTGCTTGAACTTGCGCTCGTCGGCCTGGAACGCCCCGAGCCGCTTGTCGACCTCGAGCGACAGCGCGATGCCATGGCGCTGCGCGCGCTCGCGCACCAGCGTCATCGCGTTCGACAGCGCGGTGGGCAGGTCGAAGGTCGAGATCTCGAGGTCCATGCGCCCGGCCTCGATCTTCGAGAGATCCAGGATGTCGTTGATGAGCGAGAGCAGGTGACGCCCCGACTCGTGGATGTCCTTCAGGTAGTCGGCCTGCTTCTCGTTGATCTCGCCGAACATGCGCTCCGAGAGCACCTCCGAGAACCCGATGATTGCGTTGAGCGGCGTGCGCAGCTCGTGCGACATGTTGGCGAGAAACTCCGACTTGTGCTTGTTCGCGACCTCGAGCTGAGCGCTCTTCTCCTGGATCTCGCGGAACAGGCGCGCGTTCTGGATCGCGATCACCGCCTGGTCGGCGAAGGTCTTGAGCAGCGAGATCTGCTTATCGCTGAACGGACCCGCGAACCTGCGTGCCACCCAGATCGCGCCGATGCCGCGCCCTTCGAACATCATCGGCCCGAAGATGATCGACCTGAAGCCAAGGACCTGCGCGCCCTTGATCACCTGCGGCGGGGTGGCGCTGTCCTGGCCGAGGTCGGCGAACTGAACGACTTTCTGGTCGAGGATGGCACAGCCGGTGCCGCTTTCGCGGCTGAGCGGCATGGGATAGATCCGCGCCAGCTCCTCGCTTTTCTCCCCTTTGTAGGCGCTTAGGTGCACCTGCCCGTCGTGCTCCACGAGCGTCACGCCGACGAGGTTGCCCTCGAACAGCCGCTGGCAACTCTCCAGTATCTTGTCGAACACCGGTGCGGTGTCTGCGATGGAGCTCGAGATCGCGCCGAGCACGTCCGCGGACGCCTTTTGCTGCTCGAGCGCTTCCTTCGTCTCGTTAAACAGGCGCACGTTCTCGATGCCGATCGCCGCCTGGTCGGCGAACACCTTGGAGAGCGCGATCTGCTTGTCAGTGAACGGCCGCACTTCCCAGCGGCGCATCAGCATGGTGCCGAACGGCCGCCCCTCTCGCAGCAGCGGCACCGCGAGCATCGTCTGGTGACGGCCGAACTTGCGCGCGAATTCCCAGCTCACCGGATATTCGGCTTGCGCGCGCTCGATGTCGTGCACGTGGATCGCCTTGCTCTCCACGATCGCCCGGCCGACGAGCGTGCCGGCGGTGTAGGCCACGGTCTCGTTGCCCATCAGCTCGGCCGGCCCGTTGAACGCGGTGCGGCGCATCGCATCGCCTTCGAGGACATAGATCGCGGTCGATGCGGTATCGCACAGCCGCGTCGCCCGCTCGGCCACCGCATCGAGGATCGGCTTCACGTCTCCCGGTGAATCCGAGATGATCCGAAGGATCTCGCTGGTCGCGGTCTGCCGCTCGAGGCCTTCGTTGGTCTCGTTGAACAGGCGCACGTTCTCGATCGCGATCACCGCCTGGTCGGCGAAGGTGCGCAGCAGCGCGATCTGGTTCTCGGACAACGGGCCCGCCTCGCGCCGCACCACGCTGATCGCGCCGATGGCGGCGTCGCCGCGCAGCATGGGCATGGTGGTTTGCGCGCGCAGACCGCTCGCCAGGAAGTTCCTGGTGCCCACGGCAAGCACCGGATCGGTATTCGCCGCGCAGTCCGGCACATCCACCATGCGGCGGTCGAGGATCGCCACGCCGTGCATGTACTCGCGCGTCAGCGGGAACGGAAAGCGCTTGCGCCACTCGTCGCTGTAGGCCGCGTCGCGGCTTGCCACCGCGGCAAGCAGCACCTGGCCGTCTTCGGGCAGCGCGACCGACACCAAGGCGTCCGGAAACAGCTTCAGCCCGCTTTGCACGATCGCCTCGAACACCGGCTTGGTATCGGTGGGGGATCTGCTGATGACCTTGAGAATCTCCGAGGTCGCGGTCTGCTGCTCGAGCGATTCCTTGGTCTCGTTGAACAGCCGCACGTTCTCGACCGCGATCACGGCCTGGTCGGCAAACGTCTTGAGCAGTTGCTCCTGCACCGCGGGAATCGGACCCGGGTCCTCCCAGCCCACCACGATTGCGCCGACCGGGTTTCCTTCGCGCATGAGCGGCACGCCGAGCATCCGGCGGTACGAGCCGGCGAAGGCATGACGCGAGGAATACTCGTGGTCGTTCAGGCCGTCTTCCATGCGCACCACCGACCGCGCGAGGATGGTCCGGCCCGAGATCTGCGAACGATCCGGGCGCATGGGATAGGACTCCCGCAGCACCTGGAGGTGCGGTGCGCTCGTCGTGGTCGTCGCCAGAAAATGCAGCTTCTCGCCGTCATAGGAGAAGGCATTGGCGAACATGGCGTTGCAAAGCGCAGCCGCGTTCTTCACGATCGCGTCGAACACCGGCTGCGTGTCGGTGGTCGAGCTGCTGATGACGCGCAGGATGTCGGCGGTCGCGGTCTGGCGCTCGAGCGATTCCTTGGTCTCGTTGAACAGGCGCACGTTCTCGATCGCGATGACTGCCTGGTCGGCGAAAGTGCGCACCAGCGCAAGCTGCTTGTCCCTGAGCCTGAACCCGACCTCTGGATGGTTGAGGCCGATGCAGCCGATCCCTTCCCCCTCGCGCATTAGGGGCACCGCAATGACCGATCGAAAGCCGGCTGCCCGCCCCAGCGCTCTTACCGCCTCCGGGCTATCGGGTGCCTGGCTGTCCAGAATTTCCACGACCCGGCCTTCGAGCATCGCACGCGCAGCCAGGCTGCGCTTCGGATCCAGCGGCAGCGGGTAGATCCTTGCGAGCTCCTCCCGATCCACTAGCGCGGCCTGGGGTCCGGCGAACGCTTTCCGGTCCAGCAGATCGCCTTCCCGCATGAGGATCGACGTATTCCAGGGATGGAACAGCCGCGCAGCGCTCTGCACGATGGCGTCGAACACGGGCTGCACGTCCGTTGGAGAGCTGCTGATGACCTTCAGAATCTCGGCGGTCGCAGTCTGCTGCTCGAGCGTTTCCTGCAGCTCTGCAGTACGCTCCTCGACCTTGCGCTCGAGGCCCGAGTAGGACTCGCGCAGCTGGTCGGTCATGCGGTTGAACTGTCCGGCGAGCGCTTCGAGCTCGTCGCCGGTGCGCACGTCGATCTTCTGGTCGAGGTCGCCGGCGCCGATGCGCTGCGCGCCTTCCTGCAGGATGTTGATCGGCCGCACCATGCTGCGCGCGAGCCACATCGCGGCGAGCGCCGAGAACACGAGGCCGGCGATCATGAGCGCGACGGTGCGCAGGATCGTGGCGTCGAGCGCGGAGTAGACCTCGGACACGGGCTGCTCGACGAAGACCTTCCAGCCCAGGGCGCCTGTTCTCGCCTGACCGGCCTTTTCCCGGGCTGGCTCGATCGGGGCGTAGGCGGTGAGCACCTCTTTTCCGGCGGGGTCTTTTGCCAGCATGGCGAGGGAATCGTCGGCGCCCGGCGCGAAGGCCGCCTTCACCTGCTCGAGTCCCGACAGGTCGGTCTTGCGCAGCACCAGGCCGATGTCGGGGTCGGCGATGAGGTAGCCCGTGCCGTCGACCACGTAGGCCTTGCCCTTCTGCCCGATCCGGATGCGGGTGATGACGTCCCACATGAACTTGAGGTTCACCTCGGCGACGGTCACCGGCCCGGAATCGCCCGAGCGCACCGCGATCGACATGTAGGGCTCGGTTTCCTTGCGGAAGTAGACCGGTCCGAACCACGTCTGGCCGGCGCGAGCGTTCTTGAACGCCGGCGTCTGCGAGCGGTCGGGATATTTCTCGAGCTCGTCCATCTTCAGGCGCGACACCGAGAGCTGCTCGCGCCCCCGCGCGTCGATCTGCGCGACGTCGGTGACGTCCGGCACCATGCGCAGGAGC